>CAVJDT010000016.1:0-35804 GCA_963648435.1 Bacillota bacterium | reverse complement strand
ACTTTCATGTCAGAGTAAACAACACAAAAAAATTAATGTCATTGATAAAACCATAAAATTAGATGAAGAAATTGAAGTTAAATATCCAAGCATTAATGAGTCTATCGATAACTTACTTTTAGATAATGTAAAAAATACTTATAATTATATAATTAATAATTATGATACAATTCCTAATTTTTCTTATCAAAGTTATGTAAATAACAAATATATCAGTTATCTTCTTAATTACAAATATTTAGATAAAGAAATCATCAAAACTTATAATTATGATTTAAATAATGGAAAGGAGATTTATTTTGATAGTTCTAAAATAATTGAAGAAATTAATCATAATTCTAATTACCATTTAAATAAGTCAGATCAAGGCTTTTTAAATATTATGATCAATCATCAAAATATTGATATTTATTTATCCAAGTATTTAACAAATAAAGATCTTCAAACAATAACTATTCCTTTTAAAGAAGAATACTTACTAAATGAAAAAGTAGAAATACTTTCAAGTAGTTGTAAAAAAATAGCATTAACATTCGATGATGGTCCTAGTTCTAAAACTAAAGAAATAGTTGATTTATTACAAGAATTGAATATCAAAGCTACTTTCTTTGTGCTAGGCTGTAATGTTAAATATTATAAAAAAGAACTAAAATATATATATGAACATGATCATGAAATAGGAAACCACTCATATAGCCACCCTAATTTTAAGAATTTAACCCTTAATGAAGGACTAGAAGAAATTGAAAAAACCCAAAATATAATTTATAATGAAATTAAGTACTACCCTAGAATTTTCCGTTTTCCTTATGGGGCAATTAATAAAGAAGTTTTAAAAGAAATAACCCTACCCACCGTTTTATGGAGTGCTGATTCATTAGATTGGAAACGTTATGACAGCAATATCATTATCAATAAAGTTAAAAAGGAAACTCACGAAAATGGAATACTACTATTTCATGATTTTAAATATTATAATTATAATGCTATTAAAACAATTGTAAATGATTTAAAAAAAGATGGATATACTTTTGTTACTTTATCAGAATTATTAGGTTTTTATTCAGATATAGATATTAAACTTGGAAATGTTTATTACTAGAAAAATAAACTTACTTGTCTTAGCATTTTATATGTATTGTTTTTTTCTTTAAAAAAAGTCGAAATTAGTGTATAATATATATAAAATGAGGAAAATTATATGAAAAAAGAAAAAGCAAATAACAAACGTTTGGAAATAGTCACATTAACAATTTTTAAAAAGATAATTTTTATCATATTTTCACTATTTTTACTTACAATTCAATTACTACTCATCTATCTTCTCTTTTTTAAAGCATCACACATTTCATGGGTTTACATTGTAGTTAAGGTAATTGGCTTTATTTGTGTAATTGCTATCTTTGATAAAAATATGGTAGGAAGTTATAAACTACTATGGACTATTTTAATTTTAATTGCTCCATTTATTGGTACTATTTTATTTTTGTTATATGGAGATGAAAGAAGTTTTCCCAAACGTAAAAGTAAAAAAATTCATCAAACTATTGATAAATATTTACCCATAAATGCATATAGTGATATTATTAGAAAGATAGATCCAGTTGCCTATAAACATATAACAATTGTTAATAATAGTACACACCTACCAATATACACCAAAACAGATGTTACTTTTTATAGTGATATTGAGAAAAAATTTAATAATTTACTAGAAGATATGAAAAATGCCAAAAAATATATATTTATTGAATTTTTCATAATTTCAAGTGGTAAAATGCTAGATAGCGTGATTGAAGTATTAAATCAAAAAGGTCAAGAAGGTGTAGAAATAAAAGTATGTTATGATGCTTTTGGCAGTAAAAGCGGACTTAAAAAGAAAGATATTACTAGGTTTAAACAAATTCCTAACTTAACCTTAGTAAAGTTTGCCCCATTTGGTTTAAGCATTAATATCGCGGTTAACTACCGAGACCACCGAAAACTCGTGATTATTGATGGTGATATCGCTTATATGGGTGGAGATAACCTCGCTGATGAATATGCTAATTATAAAACTAGATTTGGTTATTGGCGTGATAACGCGGTGCGAATTGAAGGAGAAGCAGTGGAAAATTGTTTATTCATGTTTGCGGAAACATGGTATTTATCAACTAAAAAAATCATTGATATAAAAAAATATAAAGGTGATAGTAGTATTCCTAACACAATGAATATTGTTATGCCCTTTGGTGATGGTCCAACTGACAGTAATAATCCAGCTTGTGAATTGTATAATTCAATTACTGATAATGCTAGAAAATATTTATACATATCCACTCCCTATTTTATTATTGATAGAGAATTTATCAATCATCTTTGTGCTGCCTCTAAATCAGGAGTTGATGTAAGAATTTTAATACCAGGAATTCCTGATAAAAAAGCTGTATACGTTTTAACACAAAGTCACTTTGGTGATTTATTAAAAGCAGGGGTAAAAATATATCGTTATAAACCTGGTTTTAATCATGCGAAAAATTATATTTGTGATGATAACTATGCTGTAGTTGGTTCAATTAATGTCGATTATCGTAGTTTGTATCTTCATTTTGAAAGTGGCATATACATATCAAATGATAAATCAATCTTGGAAATGAAAAAAAACTTTTTAGATGACCTCGAAAAAAGTGAAGAAATTAAATTAGAAGATTATAAAAAACGTAATATTTTTATTAGAGCTATTGCCTTCATAATGAAAATATTTTCACCGCTTTTATAGACTATAAAAGATAGTGTTTACTAAAAGCACTATTTTTTTCTTGAACAAAAAGATAAATAATGCTATAATATTAGTAATATAACTTTAGGAGGCAAGCATGAAATATACGGATGTAAATATGAAAGCAATCGAAAAATGGATTGAGGAAGGTTGGAAATGGGGAATTCCCATCTCACATGAAGAATTTCTTGAAGCAAAGAATAATAATTGGAAAGTATATCTTACCCCAACTAAAGATATGCCCCACAGCTGGTTTCAATCGCCCCTTAAAGGCTTAAAAATACTTGGCCTTGCATCAGGTGGAGGACAACAAATGCCAATATTTTCAGCTCTTGGTGCTTCATGTACTTGTCTTGATTATTCAAGTAAGCAACTAGAAAGTGAACAAATGGTTGCAAAAAGAGAAAATTATGAAATTGAATTAATTAAACATGATATGACTAAAGGACTACCATTTCCAGATAATACTTTTGATATTATTTTTCATCCTGTATCTAACTGTTATATTGAAAAAGTAGAACCATTATTTAAGGAATGTTATAGAGTGTTAAAAAAAGATGGAATTCTCGTCTCCGGCCTTGATAATGGAGTTAATTTCATATCCAATGATGAAAAAACAATCGAAAATCATTTCCCCTTTAATCCTTTAAAAAATCCTGAACAATTAAAACTTTTAGAAAAAAATGAATGTGGAGTTCAATTTTCACATACCATAGAAGAACAAATAGGGGGACAACTAAAAGCGGGATTTACGTTAATTGATATATATGAAGATACAAACGGTGAAGGATACTTACATGAATTAAATATTCCAACCTTTATCGCCACCAAAGCAATCAAAAAATAGGAGGTAGTTATGTTATTACCAAACACTAAAGCTCCAAATTTTACATTAAGTGATCAATATGGAAATAAACATTCTCTAGCAGATTTTTTAGGTCAAAAAATTGTATTATACTTTTATTCCAAAGATTTAACAACAGGATGCACTGCCCAAGCTTTAAGCTTTAAAGAAGAATTTGAAAAATACCAAGCTCAAAAAATAACGATTATAGGAATATCAAAAGATAGTATAAGCTCACATTTAAAGTTTGTCGAAAAATATAATTTGCCCTTTATTCTTTTATCAGATGAATCACTAGAAGTAATTAAAGCATATGATGTGTGGCATGAAAAAAAACTATATGGAAAAACTTATATGGGAGTAGTACGTACAACTTATGTTATAGATGAACAAGGTTATATTATTGATAGTAATGATACTGTCAAGGCCAAAACTAATGCGAGTGATACTTTATGCAAGATAAGATAATTAATTTTGTTAAACAAGAATTAGGAAATGATAATACCGGTCATGATTTAAGTCATACCTTAAGGGTTGTCAAAAATGCCCAAAAAATTTTAGAAAAAGAAAAGGGAAATACTAAAATAATTATTACAGCTTGTTATCTTCATGATACTGTTGATCATAAACTTTTTATTGATCAAGCCTTACAAATTAAAAAAATTGAAAAACTTTTAGAAGATGATTACACCAAACAAGAAATAGAGGAAATAATTGATATTATAACTTCTATATCCTTTAACAATAATAACTATAAAGAATTAACTAGTAAAAATGCTATGATTGTACGAGATGCAGACCGCCTTGATGCTGTGGGGTCAATGGGAATTATTAGGACTATTCAATATGGAACAAGTAAAAATCGCCCTTTTTATGAAGATGTAAACATCAAAAAGGTAAATGGAAAATATACATTTAATGAATCCACTAATTCAACCCTTTCCCACTTCTATGATAAACTTTTAAAACTTGAAAATTTAATGCATACACCTTATGCCAAAACACTAGCAAGAGAAAGGACTAAAATTATAGAAATGTTTTTGGAACATTTTTATGATGAATTAGCATAAAAAATGGAAAAAAAGAAAAGAATTTTTGAATTAGATGTTCTAAAATCCGTAGCGATATTAGCGATGATCTTTGATCATTTCACCTATCTTTTTTCAATCAGCTTAGGATATATGGGATGGGCAAGTTATCTTTTTAAAAACTATAATGAAATAGATAATTCTTACTTAAATAAATTTGTTTCATTTACGGTACATTTTCAAGACAGTAATTTAAGACTTGCGGGGCATTATATTTTTGTTACTTTATTTTTATTTTTATGTGGGATTAGTTGCACACTAAGTAGATCTAATTTAAAGCATGGTTTAAAAATATTGATAGGTGGCTTAATTGTCACTGCCACAACCGTTGTGTTGTCACTAGTATCAGGTGAAGATATGTATATCATATTTGGCATTTTAACTACTTTAGGAGTATCCATCTTAATGGTTGTGGTGGTGGAAAAGATTTATGACAACATTTGGCTTTACCTTGCAATTGGTTTAACCTTAATCATTTGGGGTTTTATCATTAAATGGTGGGAAGTAGAACGATTATATTATCTTACAGAATTATCATTTTGGAATTTTATTCAAGTTATCTTAGGATATAAAGTATATGGGTTAGATCATTTTGGTATAATTCCTTGTACGGGTGTGGTTTTCTTAGGTGTATTTGTTGGAAAAACTGTATATGCAAATAAAAAAACATTACTGCCAACTCTTGATGGAAAATGGACTAAACCATTTACTTTTATTAGTAAACATGCTTTACTTATTTATTTACTTCATCAAGTAATCTCCATATTAATCATTTTTTTAGTTTTTATTGGTGTGGGATACCGAATATAGGGGGAAATATGAACTTAGATCAATCACTTTATGAAATACTTTTACAAACCACAAGTGCTCATCCTAAAAACTATGCAATTTGTTTTGAAAATAAACTAATAACATATCAAAAATTATTAAAAGAAGTAGACAAACTTGCAGAGTTTTTGCATAAAATGAATGTTAGAAAAAAAGATATTGTAACTGTTTCGATGCCTAATATGCCAATGAGTATTATTTCATTATATGCAATTAATAAACTAGGTGCCATTTGTTATGAAGTTCATCCGAAAACACCATGTAATTTAATGCGTGAATATATGAAAAAAGTAGATAGTAAAATTTTGTTAATAATTAATATCTTCGCAGAAAAATATATATCACTTGTAGATGAACTTGATTTTAAAATAATTACTTTTAATCCCTTTTATCAAAATAATGCTTTGATGCGTCTAATATGTAACATTAAATCGCCAAAAGAAAAAGTAATAAGATATGAAAAAGTAAAAGAAAAAGATATTAAACTATCCTTAGTTAAATGGAAAAGTGATGATACCACAATATTACTAAATACAGGTGGTACAACAGGTAGCTCAAAAATTGTAGAAATTTCCACCAAAGCTATTAATGCCCTAGCAAGTACTGGTACTAGTATTCTTGGCATTACTAATCCTAAAGGCGTATATATGCTAGGGGTATTACCATTATTTCATGGCTTTGGCTTATGTATGGGAGTTCATTCACCAATAATGTATGGTGCTTGCGTTAGTCTTATGATGAAGTTCAATGTAAAAAAAACGATAAAACTTATAAAACATGATCGTTTAACTATTATCATTGGGGTACCAACTTTATATAAACTGCTACTAAAAAATAAAAAGTTTTACAATAAAAAACTTCAAAATCTCACCGCGAGTTATGTCGGTGGTGATGCCGTGCCCGAAAAATTAATTTATGATTATAATGAAACACTAAAAAAATACGGGTCTTCATCAAGGTTATATGAAGGGTATGGTTTAACAGAAACAGTAACAGTATGTGCCGTAAATACTAAAGAACAAAACTGCCCTTCAAGTGTTGGTAAGGCTGTTCCTGGTGCAGTAATTAAAATTATTGACCCTAAAACTCATGAATTCTTAGACAATGGAAAACTAGGTGAGATTGTAGTAAGCGGAGACATTTTAATGAATGGCTATTTTAAGGATAATGATGCTACAAATAAAATAATGTTAATAAAAGACGGTGTAAAATATCTTTTAACTGGTGATTATGGATATTTAAATGACGATAATTACTTATTCTTCAAGCAACGTCTAAAAAGAATTGTTAAAGTATCAGGTAATATTATTTGCCCATCTGATGTTGAAAATGTTGTAAGTAAACTAAATGGCATCCATGAAGTCTACGCAACAAGTATGTCACATGAGATAAGAGGACAAATGATAAAACTATTTGTGGTAAAAGATAAAAACATAAATATTACTGAAGAAGAATTAAATGAAAATATTAAACAAGCAATTATGGATAATATTTCTATTTATGCACTTCCAGAAAAAATAGTTTATTTAGATCACTTTCCAAAAACTGAAATTGGTAAAATTGATGGTAAACGCATTGAAAAAGAAAACCCAGATGCGTAATTAACAAAAAAATAATGAATTAAACAAACAATCTATAAATAAAAAACCGCAAATTGAAGTGCGGTTTTTATTTTGAAAGCAAGTCAGTTATGGATAGTGAGGAGGGAAATCAGTATTTTCCCTCACCACCTTTTTATCCCACTACTGGATAACAAGTTGTTTCACAGTTAATAGGATCGAAACATTGTACACAACAAATACATGCAATACGCACTACAACAGTATAAGTAGTACAAGTGATAACACCATTAGTATTTTGAAGTAAACGTAATACTACGGTTTCATTACCACGGACTGCTTCAACTCTAAATAAATTGGCGGTATCATCTGATGTTGCACCAAGTGGACAGGCAAGACGGCCACAATTACCAAATATAGCAATAGGCTTAGTATTATACATAGAAGATAACATACAGTTTTCACATGTATCAGCTTCATTTGCGATAACTGCGTCTCTTTGCATTTTATCAAGTCGACGTAGTAAGTCGGCGATACCATTAGTGTTAGTCGTAGCATTTGTATTGTTGTTACGTGTATCATAACAATTCATAACTGAAAGCACCTCACTTTCAGTATATCATATGATTATACAATAATCATAGTTATAATTTTTGCCTATTAATTAGTAAAATAAAAAACAATGTTAATTGTACTAA
Source organism: Bacillota bacterium (assembly GCA_963648435.1). Taxonomy (GTDB): domain Bacteria; phylum Bacillota_I; class Bacilli_A; order ML615J-28; family CAG-313; genus UMGS75. The sequence continues at coordinate 28,029 of CAVJDT010000016.1, read as the reverse complement.
CTAAAAAGCAATAAAACATAAAAAAATTTATTAATTTTTTATTTAAAAGATTATAAAAAATTCTAATAGAAATACTTGTTCCAATAAAAGCACTAATGCCAGATAATATAGTTGGAACTATGTCAAAACTCGGATTTGATGACTTAAAAATAGAAAGAACTAAAGCCCCAATACTTGCGATAAGATATAGGAAAAAAGAAAACTTTAAAGTATTTTTAAGCTTAATATTTTGAGATAATCCAGCGGTTAAAGTAAGACCACTTCGGCTTAGTCCTGGAATTAAAGCAACTGCTTGAAAGGTTCCAATTAAAATAGCATTCTTATAATTGATGTTTTCAGTAAAGTTTTTTTCTTTTCTTAAAAAGAATAAACAAAGGCATAAAAAAAGCCCAGTTATAAAAAGAAAGATAGAACAACTAAAAAAAGATAGGAAGTATTCGTCAATTAATTCATGACATAAAAACCCAACAAGTGCTGCTGGAATACTTGCAATAACAAGTTTTGCCATATAAGTATGATTAAAAATGCTATCTTTATTTTTCTTAAAAAGGTTAATAATTAAATCTTTTAAATCTCTAAAAAAGAATAAAGCAATAGCGATGGTGGAAGCAAAATTAATAATGATTTCAAAACTTAAACTCATTGGTTCTAACTTAAAATAATGATTAATAAAGATCATATGAGCACTACTAGAAATTGGTAAAGGTTCAGTTAACCCTTGAATTAAGCCAATAATAATGTATTTAATTATTTTCATAATTACCCCCTAGTCAAATTAATATATGCACTTTACAAGTAAAAAATGTTAAATTAAGGTATAATAATACAAGTGGAGGAAATCATATGTACAATTTTGGATATATTTTAGAAGGAACAGCACCAATTATCTTACCTTTAGTGATTGCCTTGATTTTGATGATCGTACCAATTGGAGTACTATTAATAGTTGCGTTAGTTAAATTTATTATAAAAAACGTAAAACGTAATCGTGAAAAAATTGAATCAGATGAAGAGATTAAAAACAAATATCTAACATTATTTGGTGAAGAAAATATTATATCTATTTCAAGTAATATGAATAGAGTAACAGTAGATGTTACGGATATCAATAAAGTTAATTTTGATGGTTTACGTAACCTTGGAGTTGGTGTATTAATATCAGGAAATACGATCAAATGTTCATCAGCGAAATTTGCAAGTGTTTTCGCAAAAAAAGAATAATCACCAGCGATGGTGGTTTTATTTTTCGAAAGGAGAAAATATATGAATAAAGACTTTACAAAAATAGTTAATGATAATAAAGAATTGGTAATTAAAACCCTTCAAGAATTATTACAAATAAGAAGTGTTTTAGATGAAACAACCACAACAAAAGATATGCCTTTTGGAAAAGGTATTAATGATGCACTAGACTATATGATGAATTTAGCCTCAAAAGATGGCTTTAAGACTATTCGTGATGGAGGTTATGCGGGGGAAGTGTCTTATGGAAATGGTGAAGAAGTAGTAGGTATTTTATGCCACTTAGATGTTGTACCAGAAGGCAAAAATTGGACATATCCACCATATGAAGCAAAAATCGTTGATAATAAAATTTATGCCCGTGGTTCAACTGATGATAAAGGTCCAACTATCGCCGTATACTATGCTTTAAAATTTATTAAAGATGCTAATATTAAACTAAAAAAACAAATTAAAATAATATTTGGTACAGATGAAGAAACAGCGTGGCGTGGTATCCATCATTATCTATCTAAATACCCAGCACCTAGTACTGGTTTTGCACCTGACTGCTCGTTTCCCCTAGTGTATGGTGAAAAAGGCCGTATGGCAATTGATGTAACGATTGATAATGCCAACAAATGTGCATTAAGTACTGATGCGGTAATTAGCATTCATGGTGGTGAACGTTATAATGTAGTTATTGATGAAGCAACAGCTGTTGCTAGAATTGATAAAACTAAAGAATTTAGTAAATATTTAGAACAAAATAATTTAACTGGTGATGTAGTTATAGAAGGTAATTATTATAAATATTTTATTAAAGGTGTTGCAGCTCATGCGATGGAACCAGAAAAAGGAGTTAATGCGGGCACACATATGTGTAATTTCTTTAAAGACTATAGTCTAAATCCTTTAATCCATTATGTAGCCAAATATCATCATTTAGATCATTATCTTAAAAATATGAAACAAGATTACACAGATTATGAAATGGGCCCTTTAACATGTAATATTGGTATTATTGATATTACCACAGATGCTCAAAGAGTATGTTTAGACATTAGATATCCAGAACGATTTAATCAAGCTTTATTTGAAGAAAACTATCAAAAACTAATAAAAGAACAAGGATTAAAAATAACTAATATGACTAATAAAAATCCTCATTATGTTAGCCCTCAAGATGAATTAGTTCAAAAATTATATGAAGCATATGTTAAGCATACTGGCGATACAGTTAATAAACCATTTACTGTTGGTGGTGGTACTTATGCAAGCGTTCTAAATAAAGCAGTAGCATATGGGATGGGCTTCCCTGGTGAAGAAGAACTTGCCCATCAATGTGATGAATTTCTAGATATTGATAGTTTGATAAAAGGTATTTTAATCTATATAGATGCTATTATTGCTTTAGGTGAAATAGATGCGTAGAAGAAATGTTAAAAATGCTCATGAACGTTTGTTAAATAATAGTGCCGTAGTAATATTAGAACCAACCCTTTATAAAGGTAAATGGCATGCACTATTTGAAAATGATTATCAAGTTCATTTAGAAATAGGAATGGGAAAAGGCGATTTTATAAAAGACCTTGCTTTAAAAAATCCAGATATTAACTATTTAGGTCTTGAAAAATATGAAAGTGTTATTGTTCAAGCAGTTGACAAAATTAAAGATATGAATATTCCTAATCTAAAACTTGTTTGTGCTGATGCGACTAACTTACTTGATTATTTTGAAAAAGGTGAAGTTAGTAAAATATACCTTAATTTTTCAGACCCATGGCCCAAAGCAAGACATGAAAAAAGAAGACTTACTTCTAGTAATTTCTTAAACATGTATACTAAGATTTGTAAGGCTCCTGTGGAAATAGAATTTAAAACTGACAATCAAGGATTGTTTGAATATAGTCTTTGTTCATTGAATAATAATAACTGGAAATTTTTAGATTTAACATTTGATTTGCATAAACGAAATGAAGAAATTATTATGACTGAATATGAAAAGAAATTCCATAATCTCGGTCATCCTATTTATTTTGTTAAAGCAATATACAAGGGGTAATTTATGAAAGCATATATTGGGTCAACAAATATTGTAAAAGTAAACGCAGTAAAAGAAGTGTTAGAACCCTTTGGTTATGAAGTAATTAGCATGAATGTAAATAGCCTTGTAGATGCCCAACCTAAATCTGATAAAGAGACTATTACAGGTGCGAAAAACAGAGCTAAAGCTCTTCCAAATGATGGTGTGCGAATTGGGCTAGAAGCAGGAGTTGAATATTTAGATGGTACGCTTTATCTTACTAATTGGGGCGTGCTACTAGCAAATGACAAAGAATTTATTGCGGGGGGGACTAGAATTCCACTACCAAATGAAATTACAAATTTAATAATTAATGAACATTATGAGTTAAGCGATGCTATGGAAAAGTATTTTAAAACCAAAGACATTAAACACCATAATGGGGCTATCGGTTATTTTACTTGTGATATGGTCAAAAGAATTGATATTTTTACCCATATTGTAAAACTTTTATATGGAGAATACTTATATAATGGAGGTAACAAATGAAAGGATTAATATTACTTGCCAATCATTTTGAAGATGTTGAGGCCTTAATTACCATAGATATGCTAAGAAGAGCAGGTATTACCATTGATATGGTTAGCATGAATAATGATTTAAATGTTATTACTCAATCAAATATAGCCATAAAAGCTGATATTTTAGTTAGTTCTATAAATCTTGATGATTATTCATTTTTAGTAATTCCTGGGGGAAAAGCAACATTTGAAACCCATCATAAAAGTGTTGTGACTAAAAATATTGTAAAGCACTTTAATGATAAAAATCAACTAGTAGCCTCAATTTGTGCAGCTCCAAGCATTTTGGGAATGATGGGACTATTAGATGGTATAGAATATACATGTTTCCCTGGCTGTGAATCATATATGCCAAATGCCATTTACAAGAATCAAGATGTAGTAGTAAGCAAAAATATAATTACTTCAAAAGCCGCAGGTACAACCTTTAAGTTTGCTTATGAAATAATCAAATACTTAACAAATGAAGAACTTGCCAAAAAAGTAATAAATAGCGTGTACTATAAATAATACAAAGTGTTATATCTAATATTAGGTATAACCCTAATGTCCGTGTACCTCAGTTGGATAGAGGAATCGCCTCCTAAGCGATCTGCCGTTGGTTCAAATCCAATCACGGACGCCACCAAGAAATATGAAGACTATAACAGTGATGTGGTAGTCTTTTTTGCTTTTACGAAACGAAACATACATTTTATTTCGTAAAAACAAAAAAACATCATTTTTTCGAAACGAAATATGTGTTTAATTTCGAAAAAATGCAAAAAAAATGATTTTTCGAAATCACTGATATATAATTATGATGAAAGCAAGGGATAATATTGAAAATTATAACAAGAGAATATCTAAATGAATTAATAGAATATATTGGAACACCTGACATTAAAGTGATAACAGGAATCAGGCGTTCAGGAAAATCAAAATTATTAGAAAGTTTTGCTGAATACATACTTAAAAATTATAGTGATGTAAACATTATACAAATAGACTTTTATAAATTGGAATTTGAAGAATTACAAGAATACCATAAATTATATAATTACATAGTGTCTAGATATGAAGAAAATAAAAGAAATTTTGTCATTATTGATGAAGTACAACTATGTAAAAATTTTGAAAAAACAATCAACAGTTTATATACTGATGGCAAATATGATATTTATATAAGTGGTTCCAATGCATTTTTGTTAAGTAGTAATTTGGCCACATTATTTACGGGAAGAACAATTGAATTAAAAATATTTCCTTTCTCATATAAAGAATATATGAATTATTATGAACTTAATAATGCAATAGATAGCTTTGATGATTATGTCCTAAGTGGTGGCCTCGCAGGATCTTATTTGTACCCTACAGAAAAAAGCAAATTAAATTATATCGCTAATGTTTATGAAACAATAATTGAAAGAGATTTAAGTAAAAGAAAAAGAATAAAAAATGTTGTGCTACTTAAAAAAATATCATCCTTTTTGATAGACAATGTTTCGAATTTAACATCAATTAATAATATTACTAATATTTTAAGTGATAAAACAACGCCAACTAATGACAAAACAGTTGGCTCATATATAGAAAATTTATGTCAAGCATATTTATTTTATCGTGTTCCAAGATATGACATAAGAGGAAAAAAATATCTTTCATCATCAGAAAAGTATTATTTAAGTGATCATGCTATCAAATATGCTGTTTTGGGTAAGAAAGATATGAATTACGGAAGAATATATGAAAATATTGTGGCTATAGAGTTATTGCGTAGAGGTTATGAATTATATGTAGGAGTCCTTTATAAAAAGGAAATTGACTTTGTCGCAATGAAAAGAGATGAAAAAATTTATATACAAGTTTCAGATAATATAAGTGATGAGACTACATTTAAAAGAGAAGTTGAATCATTATTAAAAATTAAAGATGCCTATCCAAAAATAATAATTGCTAGAACGAAACACCCAGAATATATGTATGAGGGAATAAGAATAATTGATATAGGTGAATGGCTAATAGGTAAGACTAACAATTAATAAAGAAAAGAATTTATTCAACAATGTTTAGATAAATATAATTAAGTATGAAAATTGACAAAGTTATTGTAATACGATATAATTTTGTTATAACATAATTATCTAGGTGGTTAAAATGAAAGAAAATATCGATATACGTGTTCAAAAAACTTATAACATGTTAGTTACTGCTTTCTTAAAAATATTAGAAGAAAAAAAGTATGAAGAAATTACAATTAATGATTTATGCAAGGAAGCAGGAATTAGACGAGCAACATTCTATCAACATTTCAATGATAAATTTGATTTTTTTGTATTTACTGTTAAAACAATTCAAAAAAAGGTAAAAGAAAATACAAAAGAATTATATAAATCAGATAGTACGGTAACTTTTTATATTAATTTATGCAAGTATGTAATTGATCTATTAGAACAAAATGAACAAATAGTGTATTCTATTTTTCAAAGTAATATGTTTTCACTAATGGCAGATATTTTAGTTGATGAAATTGCTAATGATGTGAAGATGCAATTAAAGGAAGATAATATTGATAAATACAATCAAACAATGCTTGCTCAAATTATTACAGGTGCATTTCTCCAACTTGCTAAATGGTGGTTTTTGAATAAAACAACCGTTAATAAAGAAGAAATGTTAAAAGAAGTTGAAACATTAATTAAAAACAATCAGTTCTTAAAATAAACAAAATATATTTAAATTGCTATTTTTAGGAAATTGTGCTATAATAATAGTGTATAAAAAGAAAGGTGTGAATTATATGGCTTATATTAATTTTTCTCGCGAATTACTAGACAAATTTTGCATGGAAGCTTTCCAAAAATTCGGATTTACAAAAGATGAAAGTAGAATTATTTCAGATGTATTACTAATGTCTGATGACTTTGGGATTGAATCTCATGGAATGCAAAGATTAGTAAGATATCATAAAGGAATTGAAAGTGGACTAATTTCAGTTCATGCAAAACCAGAAGTTGTGTTTGAAACTCCAGTTAGTGCAGTAATCGAAGGTCACTCTGGTATGGGACAATTACTTGGACATTATGCAATGGAACTTGCAATCGAAAAAGCTAAAAAATCAGGAGTAGGTATTGTTACCGTACGTAACTCTAATCACTATGGTATTGCTGGATACTATGCAAGAATGGCAATGGACCAAGGTTTAATTGGTTTTTCTTGTACAAATTCAGAAGCAATCATGGTTCCTACATTTGGTAAAAAAGCAATGCTTGGTTCTAATCCAATTGCATGTAGTGCTCCTGCTGATCCTTATCCATTCTTCTTTGATGCATCAACAACAGTTGTAACTCGTGGTAAACTTGAAATGTATAATAAAATGGATAAACCTATTCCTACGGGTTGGGCTGTTAATAAAGAAGGAGAATCATCAAATAGTGCAAGTGAAGTTTTAGGTAATATTAAAGCTCATGAAGGCGGCGGCATTGTGCCTCTTGGTGGAGATACTGAATTACTAGGCGGACATAAAGGTTACGGTTATGGTATGCTTTGTGAATTATTCTCATCAATTTTATCACAAGGTGTAACATCAGCTCATACAATGCAAAATGGTTTCTCTGGTATTTGCCATGGATTTATGGCAATTAATCCTGCATTCTTTGGTGACTCTGAAGCCATCAAAAAACATTTTAGTGAATATTTAACTGAACTTCGTGAAAGCCCTAAGGCAAATGGTGCAGAGCGTATTTACACTCATGGTGAAAAGGAAATGGAAGCTATTAAACGTGTTGAAAAAAATGGAATTCCAGTAAATGAAAATACAGTTAAAGAAATGATTGATATGGCAAAATACTTAGGTATGGATGTTAAAGCATACTTTGGTGATTTTGAAGTAAAAGACAATAATTTTAAGAGTAGTTATTAATATAAGTAGAGGTATATAATATGGCAGAAAAAACAGTATATGAAAAAAGCCTAGAACTTCATGAAAAAGGTCCAGGAAAAGTTGAAGTTATTTCAAAAGTAAAAGTTGAAAATCGTGAAGATTTATCACTTGCATATACACCAGGTGTAGCAGAACCTTGTCGTAAGATTCATGCAAATCCTAATGATGTATACAAGTATACCGCAAAAGGAAATCTTGTTGCGGTGGTAAGTGATGGTACTGCTGTGCTTGGTCTTGGCGATATTGGCCCTCTTGCGGGGATGCCAGTAATGGAAGGTAAATCCATTTTATTTAAAGAATTTGCAGGAATTGATGCATTTCCGATTTGCTTAGATACTAAAGATGTTGATGAAATTGTTGAAACAGTAAAACGTATCGCTCCATGCTTTGGTGGTATTAATCTAGAAGATATTTCAGCACCTAGATGTTTTGAAATTGAAACAAGATTAAAGAAAGAACTTGACATTCCTGTTTTTCATGATGACCAACATGGTACCGCAATCGTTGTTTGTGCTGGTTTAATCAATGCTTTAAAGGTTGTAGGTAAAGAATTTAAAGATGCTAAAGTTGTCATTAATGGTGCTGGTAGTGCTGGTATTTCCATTTGTAAATTAATTCTTCAATTTGGTATTGGCGACATTGTTTTAGTTGATAAACAAGGAGCATTATGTCCAGGTGAAGAATGGATGAACCCTGCTCAAAAGGCTATGGCGGAAATCACTAATAAAGAACATCAAAGAGGTCCTTTAAAAGAAATCATTAAAGGTAAAGATATTTTTATTGGTGTATCAGCTCCTAATCTAGTTACTGCCGAAATGGTTCAAACAATGGCTAAAGATCCAATTGTTTTTGCAATGGCTAATCCAACTCCTGAAATTATGCCAGATGTTGCTAAAGCAGGTGGCGCAAAAGTTGTTGCAACTGGAAGATCAGATTTCCCTAACCAAATTAATAACGTACTAGTTTTCCCTGGTATCTTTAGAGGTGCCCTTGATGTAAGAGCTACTGATATTACTGAGGAAATGAAACTTGCGGCGAGTCGTGCAATTGCTTCATTAATTACTGATGAAGAATTAAATGAAGAATATATCATTCCTTCTCCATTTGACAAACGTGTTTGTAAAGTAGTGTCTGAAGAAGTTGGTAAAGTTGCGAAAGCTCAAGGCATTGCAAGAATATAAGAAAATAATGTGCAATCAATGATTGCACATTTGTCACAAAATATAAGGAGAAAAATATGGCTGAATTTAAATTACCTTACTATAAAGGACATATTAATTGTACAATTCCCGATGAATTAGTAGCAGGAGTACTTGTTTCTAAAATTGAAGATTATAAACCTACAATGAGTGAAGTAGAACTTGTTAAAGATGCTTTACTTCATCCTATTGACTCACTTCCTTTAGCTCTTCTTGCCAAAGAAAAAAAACATATTGTTATTATTTCTAGTGACCACACAAGGCCAGTGCCAAGTCACATTACAATGCCTTTATTATTAGAAGAAATTAGAAAATATAATCATGATGTAAAAATCTCCATTTTGATTGCAACTGGAATGCACCGTCCAACTACGCATGAAGAACTAGTTAATAAATATGGTGAAAAAATAGTAAAAGAAGAAGAAATAATTATTCATAATGCTTATGAAGATGAAAACATGACATTTAAAGGAATTTTACCTTCAGGTGGCGAACTTTGGATTAATAAATTAGTTGATAGTGCTGATTTATTGATTAGTGAAGGCTTCATTGAACCTCATTTTTTTGCGGGATTTTCAGGTGGTAGAAAATCAGTACTTCCCGGTATTGCTTCTAAAAAAACCGTATTATGGAATCATAATGCTAGATTTATTGCCAACAAAAATTCAAGAGCAGGTAATCTAGAAGATAATCCAATTCATAAGGATATGCTTTTTGCGGCGAAAGCAGCAGGACTTTCCTTCATTTTAAATGTTGTGATTAATGGAGAAAAGAAAATTATAAAAGCTTTTGCGGGAGGGCTTGAAGAAGCTCATGCTCATGGCTGTAAATTAGTAAAAGAAATTGCTCAAGTAGAACCTATTTATTCAGATATTGTTATTACAACAAATGGTGGATATCCTCTAGACCAAAACATTTATCAAACCGTTAAAGGAATGACTGCGGGGGAAGCTTGTGTTAACCCTGGTGGTGTAATTATAATTTGTTCATCATGTGCTGATGGTACAGGTGGAGACTTCTTCTATAAGTTACTTGCTGAAAGCACATCAGCTCAAGAAGCTTATCAAAAACTAAATGATGTTGACCCAAAAGATACTGAATTTGACCAATGGGAAGCCCAAATCCTTGCAAGAATTCTATGTAAAGCAAATGTAATAATTGTGTCTGATAAATGTGACCCAAGTATTATTACTAATATGCATATTATGCATGCTTATAATATTGAAGAAGCCCTTGAAATTGCCCGTAAGATAGTTGGCAATAAAAAAATAACAGTCATTCCTGATGGAATTAGCGTAATCTTTAAATAAAGTACTTGAATACATTATCAAAAGATACATAAACTATAAATGGTGATTATATGAAATATATCGGGATATTTCAAGGTGGTGGAGTGAAAGCTATTGCCCATGTAGGTGCGATTAAAGCTCTAGAAGAAAGAGGATTTTTCTGTGTAAAAGCAGCCGGAACAAGTGCTGGTGCCATTATCGCAAGTTTAGTAGTAGCAGGTTATAGTGCAGATGAATTAATAGAATTTTTTCAAACTTTAGATATTACTACTTTAAAAGAAAAAGGAAAAACAATGCACATAATTAAAGACTTTGGCATTTATTCATCATCACCTTTAGAAAAATATTTAGAAGGACTTTACAAGAAAAAAGGAATTAGCACATATTTAGATGTCAAAAGCGGGAGAGACTATAATTTAAAAGTTATTGCAACTGATATAATTAAACGAAAACAAGTAACATTTCCTAATGATCTTGTTAAGTATGATATTAATCCTGATAGCTTTCCTATCGCGAAAAGCGTTGTAATGAGTGCGACTTATCCTCTTTTTTATAAGCCCTTCAAACTTGGTAAAAGTTTAATTATGGATGGCTGTATTGCAAATAACTTTCCGCTTGATGTTTTTGGCTATCAAACAAAAGAACCAATTATTGGGTTTAATTTAGTCACAAATAAAGAAACAGTAGAAAATGTGTATCATCCTTACGTTATCAGAATTCCAATCAAAAAAGTTTATAGTATGAATTTTAATATTGATAGTAACACTAAACAAGAATTGTTTAAAGCAGGTTATGAAGCTGGTAAAAAATTTATTGAAAGCTATTTTAAACGAGAAAATAAATAGTTAAAAATAACTTATTATTAGATGAAAAAGGCAATCAAAAGAAAAAAACAGTTTTGCCAATAAATCTTAAAATCCACTTTGCTTTACAAAAAATAAAAAAAGTGGTATAATAATGCAGTATGATTATGCGTAATCATCCTTGCTTTTCAATTGTGTGAAAAGCCGATAGACCAAAAGGAGGTGGAAAGAATGAAAAAATACGAAGTAATGTATATCATTCGCCCAAATGTTGAGGAAGAACCACGTAAAGCTTTAATGGCTGAACTTGAAAAAGCTTTTACAGCTGATGGCTCTGAGGTTCTTAACGTTAAAGAAATGGGTTTAAGAGATTTAGCTTACGAAGTAGCTGGTGAAAAGAAAGGCTTTTATGTATTATTAAACGTAAATGCTACACCTGCTGCCGTTAAAGAATTTGAACGTTTAGCTAACATCAAAGAAGCAGTTATTCGTCATATTACTGTTGCAGAATAATTAGGAGGGTTATTATGAATAGAGTGGTTTTAGTAGGAAGAATTACTAGAGATCCAGAATTAAGAACTTCACCTAATGGTGTTTCCTTTGTTGCATTTACGATTGCGGTAAATAGAATAGGAAACAACAATAATGGCGAACGTGAAGCAGACTTTATTAACTGCGTTGCATTTAATAGACAAGCTGACAATCTTGCCCGTTTTATAAAAAAAGGACAAATGATTGGTGTTGAAGGAAAACTTCAAACCAGAAGATATCAAGCAACTGATGGCTCAAATCGTGTAGCAACAGAAGTAATTTGTGATATGGTTCATTTCTTAGAATCAAGAAATAATGGTAATGTTCAAGGTGGATATAATGATTATTCATCATATGAGCCAAAACAACAAAATAATTACCAACCACAAAATCAACAATATTCTCAACCAACACGGTCTACAGTATCACCAGTTGAACCATCTGAAAATCCTTTTGATGATATTAAAAATCAATTTGATATTACAGATGATGACTTACCATTTTAGGAGGATAAATATACATGGCAACTTTTAGAAAACGCAAAAAAACATGCTATTTTACTGATAATAAAGTTGAAAAGATAGATTGGAAAGATGCTGATTTATTAAAGAGATTTATCTCTGACCGCGGTAAAATTTTACCTCGTCGTGTTACAGGTACTAAAGCGATTTATCAAAGAGAACTTGCAGTAGCAATTAAGCGTGCACGTCATATGGCTTTATTACCATTCGTTAGAGAATAGTTAAAATGCACATAAGAAATTAAAAGTTTGATATTTTACTATCAAGCTTTTTTTAATTTCGTCATTATAATTAGGAAAAAATCATAAAGTAAAAAAATAAATTACCAACTAAAAATAAGGCATAAAACAAAAAAAATAACATTACACGTGGAAAAATATAAAAGTTGTGGTATAATAAGTGAGTAAATATTACATAAAATGAAAGGAATGTAGATATTATGAAAAAGAAGAATGCAACATTATATATATTTTTAATTATTCTTATTTTAGTATCAGCTGCGTTTATTGTCTATTTTGTTAATAATATGACAAACATTAATAATCTCATTTATATTCCTTTAGTCATAATTATTGTTTGTTTAGCCTTTTTAATTGGACGAATCATTAATACCAAAAATATGAAGAAAGAAAAGGTTGCTGAAAATCGCTTAAAAATGTGGAATTCTATCACATATAAAGTAAAAAAAGCTGGTGAAACTGCCTTTAATGAACTTCCCATAGGAATTGTTGTAATTGACAATAATCTTAAAATAATGTGGTCAAATAACCAAGCTAAAAACATTTTTATGAGTCAACTTGAAAATATTAATCTTAAAGATTTATCATTACCCCTATATGACCAAATGAATGAACAACAACCTAATGAAGTAGGCCAAATATTATTTCAAACTAACATTTATGGAGTAATTTACCAAGTAGAATATTATGTTACAAATAATGTAATTTACTTTATCAATATCAACGATTATGTAAATCTTCAAACAAAGTACCATAATAGAACGCTTGCGGTTGGATACATCAACATTGATAACCTTGAAGAAGCTTTAGCTGATTTTGATGTTCAAGAACGTGCTGAATATCAAGGTAAAATAATTGGTAGTATTGCAAAATGGTCAGAAAGTTTTGGCTCATATGTAAGAGCTTATAGTGATTCTAGATATATGATTCTAATGGATTTTCAACAATTAAGCGAAATGATGAAAAATAATTTTTCAATTCTAGATGAAGTAAAAGATGTTCTCAGAGCATCACGCGTAGTTAGAATTACTTTAAGTATTGGTATTGCTTGTCGTGATGTCAATGTTCTAGATTTAGCTGATGAAGCGCAAGACCAACTAGAACTTGCTTTAAACCGTGGTGGTGACCAAGCAGTTGTTAAAGTTGATGAGAAAATTAGTTTCTTTGGTGCGAAGACTGACCCAATTCAAAAAGAATCAAAAGTTGAAATTAGAAATAAGAGTCAAGAACTTCAAGATTTAATTAGAACTTCAAGCAATGTATTTGTAGTTGGACATCGTAATCTTGATGCTGATGGCTTTGGGGCTTGTCTTGCAATATATCGACTTGCCAAAACAATGGGAAAACCTGCATACATTATTTTAGACCCTAATAATATTGATGGTACAGTTTCAAGAATATTTGAAACAATTAAACAAGAGTATGTTGTATTGCTTGAGGATATTGTAACTCCAAATAAAGTAACAAGTATGATTGATGAAAATAGTTTCTTAATGATAGTTGATTGCCAAACCGATCAACAAGTAATGGATAACCGCTTTATTAAAAGATTTAATAAAATTGGTATTATTGACCACCACCGTAAAGGTGCAGGTGCAATTCAAAATCCAAAATTCTATTATTCACAAACCGCCGCATCATCAAGTGTTGAGTTAATTTTTGAATTATTAGAGTTTTATGATCAACCTCTTGGATTTACGGATTTAGAGGCAACATGGATGCTTCTTGGTATGGTCGTAGATACTAATAATTTTATTTATCGAACTTCAGCGGTAACATTTGAAATCGCTGCCGCAATCAAACGTTATGGTGCAGATATGAATATTGTTAAAAAATACTTGAAGGAAGAACATTCCGAAAAAATTATAAGAAGTGAATTTTTAAAGAATGTTGAAATTTTCCATGAAAATGTGGCTATCGCTGTTGCTACCCCAGATATGCCAATTTTAGACCGTGTAACCCTTGCCAAAGTATCAGATGAATTAATCTCTATTTCAGGGGTTGAATTAGGCATTACAATCGGTTATATTTCCGAAAATGAAATTGGAATGTCAGCTCGTAGTTTAGGTGCGATTAACTGTCAAATAATTATGGAAAAAATGGGGGGTGGTGGTCACTTAAATAACGCAGCTGCCCAAAGACGAAATGAAACAATTTCGGAAACTGTTTCAAAATTAAAAGAAGCCATAAATAGTTATATGGCAGAGGAGGAAAATATGAAAGTCATTCTAATTAAAGATGTTAAAGGAAAAGGTAAGAAAAATGATATATTAGATTTAAATTCTGGATATGCAAATTTCTTACTAAGAGGTGGACTTGCTATTGTTGCTTCTCCTGAAAACATTAAAGCCGTAGAAAAAGAACAAGAAGAAGAAAAATATCGTGCTGAAAAATTACTTCAAGAAATGAAAGAAACTAAAAAAGTAATTGAAGCAGAACCAATTAAAATTGTTGTTAAAGTAGGCGCGGATAGTAAAATTTATGGTTCAGTAAATACTAAACAAATTGCGGACGCGATTGAAAGTAAGTTCAATCTCAAAATAGATAAACGTAAAATTGTTTTACCAAATGCCCTAAATACTTTAGGTGAACATAATGTAAAAATTCAATTACATAAGGATGTAACTGCGACCATAAAAGTCTTTTTAGTTGAAAAAGAATAGGGGGACCAAATGGAAAATAATCGTTCAGTTCCCTATAATACCGAAGCCGAAATATACGTTTTAGGTAGTGCTTTTCTTGATAATCAATTAGTTAGTGGATATATTGGAAAATTAGTAGAAGAGGATTTCTATGATGAACGTAATAAACTAATTTACCGGGCTATGACTAACCTTTATAATCAAAATAAAAAGATTGAAATTATCACTGTAACGGAAGAATTAAAAAAATTTGGCATAAACGTTGATGAAGGATTTCGTGTCTATCTTCTTGATTTAGTTGAAGCAGTACCTTCAACGGCTATCACTAATTTATATGTTGAAATAGTAGAACAAAAATCACTAGAAAGAAAACTACTTAAAGATATGCAAAATATCTCTGATGATATTTTATCAAGTAGACTTGATTTTAATGATCTTTTAGATAAAACAGAAGATAAATTAGTTAATATTATTCGTAAACGCCGTACTTCGCAAATCATGGGAATTGATCGGGCGAGTACAATTGTTTATGAACAAATTCAAAAATATACCGAAAATAAATCTGATTTAACCGGCCTTAATACTGGTTATGATAAACTAAATAAATTAACCCTTGGCTTTCAAAAAGGTGATTTAATGATTCTTGCGGCACGACCATCAGTTGGTAAATCAACTTATGCGATTAACCTTGCGGCCCAAATCAGTAAAAATGGTTATCATGTTGCACTCTTTTCTTTAGAAATGAGTATCGAACAATTAATGATGAGAATGTTCAGTTATCAAGCTGAAATTGAACTTTCTAAGGTTCGTAGCGGACAATTAAATAGTGAAGAAATGTTATTACTTGGTCTTGCAAAACAAGAATTCAGTAAAATGCATATTTACTTTGATGAAGATAGTTCAAGTAACATCTCAGATATTAGAGCGAAATGTCGACAACTTAAAAATGAAGGTAAACTTGATTTTGTCATCATTGACTATTTACAACTTATTACTTCATCTAATGCTAAAGGAAATAGACAAGAAGAAGTATCAATGATATCAAGATCCTTAAAAACGCTAGCTCGTGATTTAGATGTTCCTATTCTTGCTTTATCACAACTTTCTCGTAGTATTGAAGGACGTGAAAATAAAGTTCCTGTTCTTGCCGACTTACGTGAATCGGGTAGTATTGAACAAGATGCCGACTTAGTAATGTTCTTGTTTAGACGTTCTGATGTTGAAGATGAACCAGTATTTAGTGATGATGCCGACACAAACGCCTCAAAACCAAGACAAAAAGGTGATATGGAAGAAATTGTTTTATCAGTTGCGAAAAACCGTCAAGGTCCTCTTGATATTATTGATTACCATTTCTATGGTAAGTATTGTCGTTTTAAAGAACAAAAAATTACCAAGGAATTATTAACTAAAAAGAAAAAAACAAGAAAAAATTAGACTGGAGTGAATAAGATGACAACCCGTTTAGAGGTTATCTGTCAAAGATATGAACAAATAAGTGAAATGTTAACAGATATGTCAATAATTAGTGACATTAAAAAGTTAACAGAATTATCAAAAGAACAACGTTCAATTGAAAAAATAGTGTTTAAATATCGCGAAGTTCAAAAAACCGAAAAAGATATCGCCGATTTAAAAGAAATGCAAAAAGATGAAGACCCTGACATTAGAGAAATGGCTGAAACAGAATTACCTGAGGCTGAGGCTAAACTTGCAAAATTAAATGAAGAATTAAAAATTTTATTACTTCCTAAAGACCCTAATGATGAGAAAAACGTTATTGTGGAAATTAGAGGAGCTGCAGGTGGAGATGAGGCTAATATATTTGCGGGGGACTTATACCGAATGTATTTAAAGTATGCTGAATCGAAAGGATGGAAAGTTGAAACAATTGATTCAGAACCTTGTGAGGCTGGAGGATTTGCCAAAATATCATTTATGATTAATGGAGATTCAGTTTACTCACAATTAAAATATGAATCAGGGTCACATCGTGTTCAAAGAGTTCCTGTAACGGAGTCTGCTGGTCGAATTCATACTTCCACCGCGACCGTCCTTGTGATGCCAGAAGCTGATGAACTTGAAGTAAACCTTGATATGAATGATGTAAGAGTTGATATTTTCTGCTCATCTGGCCCAGGTGGTCAAAGTGTTAATACCACTAAATCAGCTGTACGGGTAACGCACATACCAACTGGTATTGTGGTATCATGTCAAGATGGTAAGAGTCAACATGAAAATAAAGCCAGTGCCTTAAAAGTTTTACAAGCAAGATTATATGATAAGATGCTAGAAGAAAAAGAGGCAGCTGAAGGGGCTGAACGTCAAGCCAAAATTGGTCGTGGTGACCGTAGCGAAAAGATTAGGACTTACAACTACCCACAAAACCGCGTAACTGATCACCGTATTGGCTTTACCATTCAACAATTAGACCGCGTTATGGAAGGAAAACTTGATAGTATTATTGAAGCCTTAATAACTTATGAACAAAAACGTTTATTAAGTGCTGAACCAAGCGAATAAGTACAAATGTCATATTTGTGCTTTTTTCTTTATATTATTATAGTGGTGATATCATGAGTTTAATAATCGATTTAGAAAGTATCAAAAAAAATATAAAATTAATAAAAAATATAACAAATAAAGAACTAATGATTGTTCAAAAAAGCAATGCTTATGAGTTAAATAGTCAAAAAATAATTCCTCTTTTAAAAGAAGAAAATATAAAATGGATTGTATATAATAAATATATAGAATACTTAAAAGATAAAGAAATATTAAATAACTTTAATATTCTTATTATGGAAAGTGTAACTTTAAAAAATATTAAATTACCAGTTACACATACAATAAATAACATTTACGATGCTATATTAATTAGTAAAATAAAAAATAAAATTAAAGTTCATTTACAAGTAGATACAGGAATGAACCGAATTGGCATTAGAAATATTAATGAAGCAAGTAAAATAATATCAATGCTTTCAAAAAATCCAAATATTATAATTGAAGGCATTTACACTCACTTTAGTAGTGGCGATAATGAATATGAGTACTATCATAAACAAGTATTAATGTTTAAAGAATATCTAAAACTATATTCTTTTAAAATAGTTCATTCCGCCGCTTCAAACTCACTTGCCAAAGAAATTACTGGGAATATGGTAAGAGTAGGAATGGCTATTTATGGATATGGAAACCATAATTTAGATCTTCATCCTTCAATAAGTTTAAAAGCACCAGTTATCAATTCTTTTAAAGTAAAATGTCAAGATTTTATTGGATATAATCAACAATTTAAAGTTACAACCCCTGGATACATTAGTGTTATTCCTCTCGGTTATGATGATATTATGGGAATTAGTGAACTTACAAAAAACAAAGCAAGATATCGTATTGTGGGTAAAGTTTGCATGAATCATTTATTTATTTTTTCTAAACATAAAATTAATAATCTAACTAAATTGAATGTTTTATCAAAAAATGATATAATAGCATATGAGAAGTATGATTGGTATCTAATAATAACTTCAATGAAAAAAATACCAAAGAATTATCTAAGGAGATCAAACTATGACTTACCAAAAGTTTTTAAACGAACAAACCAAACGTATCAAAAATACCAATTTAGAAAAAGAAGCAATTAAACTTTTAGTATTAGAATTATCAAACCTCGATGGTGCCACTTTTTTAGCTTCATTAAATCAAGAAATGCCTGAAGATATTTATCAAAAAACGCTTAAGGCGGTTGATGAATATATAATTAATAAAAAACCTGTTCAACATATTTTAGGCTATAGTTACTTTTTTGGATATAAAATGAAAGTAGATGAAAATGTTTTAATCCCTCGTCCGGAAACCGAAGAACTAGTTGGTTATGTTTTATCAACATATGACCAAGTGTTTAATGGTAAAAAAGTTAAAGTAGTAGATGTAGGAACTGGCTCTGGGGCAATTGCGATTACCCTAAAAAAAGAAGAACCTAATATGAGTGTTTACGCAACCGACATAAGTGCTGAAGCTTTGGATGTGGCACGTTTCAATGCTAATTTAAATGACGCAGAAGTAACATTTTATCAAGGTGACATGTTACAGCCCTTAATTACCAAAAATCTAAAATTTGATATTTTAGTATCTAATCCTCCTTATATTCCAGTAAATGAATATGTTGAAGATATTGTCATTAATAATGAACCCCATGTTGCGTTATTTGGTGGAGAAAGCGGAATGAACTTTTATGATATAATTTTAAAAGATGCTAGTAAAATTTTAAATAAACCTAATTTTATTGCTTTTGAACACAGTTATAATAAGCGTCAAGAAATGCATGAATTAATTAAAAAATATTTTCCAAACTCTAAATATGAAACCATTAAGGATTTAAGTGGTAAAGACCGTATTACCATCATTATTAATGAATAGTATGAAAATTATAACTTTATTACTCACATTTTTGAATATCTTAACCCTTAATGGAAACTACCAAACAAAAGAAGAAATATTTTTAACTAATATAAAAGATGCTTATGAAAAATACACAATAAATGACTGCACCACTGTGGTTGGTAAAATGTATGTGGTTGTTGGAAATGTTAATGGTGAAAAATCACTATCTTTATTTTTTAATAATGAGGTAAGTAATGCCTATACAGTTAGAATCAAAAAAAATGATAAACTATATGTATTATCTAATTATGATGATTATCAAATCTATTATAATATCAAAGCTAAAGATACAGATACGTTTGTTATTGAACTAATTACCAAAAATGGAAGTACCCCTTATTATGCTTATCAAGTTGATTTAACAAAATATGATACAACTGGTAATGGCTTAAATAATTTTCCATATCATACCAAGCTAAAAAATAAAGCATCAATAGTTGTTGTTTGTTTATTTTTTAGTATTCCACTAGTTTTAATTGAAGCTTTAATTTTAATTATTGTTTTAAGAAAGAAAAGTAAAAATAAAATATCAAACAGTGATAATCAAACAGTCTATAATAATATAGCTTATACAATCGAGGATAATAATGAAAAAGAATGATTTTTTAAAATTAAACAAAGAGGATTTACAAGGAAAAATAGTATGCTTTTCAACAGATACCGTTTTTGGGGTTGGAGCATTAATAAATGATGTTGTAGCGATTAATAAAATATACACATTAAAGCATCGTGATTTAAATAAACCACTTGCCATTTTAGCGGCCAAAGTAGAAGATATTTTACCATATGTTGATTCTTTTTCAAAAGAGGTTAGAGAACTAATGGATAAATACTGGCCTGGAGCATTAACGATTATTTTTAACAAAAATAAAAATACTGAAAATAAAGTCAATGAAGAATTTAAAACTGTCGGATTTAGAATACCCGCTTCGACTATTGCCCTTGATATATTAGAAAAGTTTGGCCCCATGGCAACCACTAGTATTAATTTAAGTGGTGATGCCCCCCTAAATGATTACAAAAACATTGTCGATATCTTTGGCGATAAAATAGATTACATTATTGAAGATACAGAACCTAGTATTAATGTTTCATCAACAGTTGTTGATGCTAGTACTAATCCTTGGAAAATCTTAAGAGAAGGCAGTGTAAAAATTAAATAGTATAAAATTAAAAAATGTGTACATACTATAGTTGGTGATAAAAATGGAAAAATTTAGAAAAAAACTAACTATAAGTATAATGTTTATCTTTGTACTAATAACTCTTTTTGGCTGTACAACCAAAAGCGATAGTTTAAGACTACGCATACTTGCAAATAGTGATAGCCCCATAGACCAAACTAACAAACTAAAAGTAAAAGAGATAGTAAGGCTTGCTTTATTAGATGATATGAAAATAAGCTGTGATAAACTATTTGAAAAAATAAAACAAGAAATTCATGAACCATTTGTTCAAACAATTAAGATTGAGTACACAAATGAAGTTTTTCCGGCGAAATCTTATAATGGTGAGTTTATTCCATCAGGTATTTATCCCACCCTTCTTATCACAATTGGAAAAGGTGAAGGTAAAAACTTTTGGACCTTACTTTATCCAGATTTTTTTAGTATCAGTTTTGAAGATAATAATGAAATAGAATATCGCAGTTACATATATGATAAATTTACAAAATGAAAGGATAGAATATGAAAATAGCAATTGCATCAGATCATGCTGGTTATAATTTGAAAGAAGAAATTAAAAAGCATTTAACAGAAAAAAACATAGAATTCATTGATTATGGCACAAACTCATGTGAGTCAGTTGATTATCCTGATTTTGCATATCCTGCTTCCATCGCCGTAAGAGACCATCATGCCGATTTTGGGATTCTTGTATGTTATACGGGAATAGGCATGAGCATCGCCTCAAATAAAGTAAGGGGAATAAGAGCTGCTTTAGCAGAAAATATTGATGTGGCAAAACTAACAAGAGAGCATAATAATGCCAATGTTTTATGTCTTAGTGCGAAAGACTTGAAAACAGAGATTGCTTTAAAAATTGTTGATACATTTCTTAATACCTCATTTTTAGGGGGACGTCATGAACGAAGAGTAAACAAAATAATGGAGATTGAACAAAATGAAAGATAAGAAAAAAATCAGTCAAGAGATGAAGGATATTCTTCTTACTAATTTGGTTCAAGCTCTTACTATTATTTTATTTGGCTTTTTATGTGGTTATTTATTAAAACGTAATGCCCAAGAAAATGGTTGGCAATATTTTATATTTTCTGTTTGTTTATTTTTTATCATTGGTTCAACCATTTATTTAGTAAAAGTATTAAAACAAAGAAAAAAATTACTTGAAAAACGTGCTCGTCAAGAAGAATATAAAAAGATAGAGGCAGAACAAGACCATGAATAATTATTTAAATATCATTTATTTAGTTGTATTTCTTACAATGATTATTATTTCAACTAAAATAATTCTAGCAAGTAATTATGAAAAATTATTCAAGCAAGGTAAGATAGTTGAAATTAGAATTGCTTTTTTTATAATGGTTATAACAATTAGTTTTTTGACCACAATGGCTCTTGTAAAAACTAGTGAGGTTATCTATAATTTAATTAGTAAATAAGAAAAAAATAATTAAAATATTATTTGTATATATTCACTTTTTTTGGTAATAATAAAACCGAGGTGATAAAAGTGAAAAAGTTATTTAAAAAGATAGCCCAAAATAAATTTCAGTTTTTCTTTTTTGTAGGTCTTGTGGGTTTACTAGTAACTGCTCTTGTTATTAGTGCTTCAACCTCAAAGCCTACTGATAAACCTAATCCGGTAGTACCAGAACCAGAAGATCCTGAAACTGATGTAATACCAGAAGAAGTCATTAAACTCCCCTTTAGTGATGGTATGGAATATGTAGTTGTAAGAAAGTTTTATGAAAAAGATGGAACTAAAGAAGAACAACAACTTTCATTAATTAAATATCAAAATAGTTATCGCACTAGTGTTGGTACAAGTTATGCCAAAAAAGATGGAACTACATTTGATGTTTTAAGTGTTTTAGGTGGTAAAGTTGTGGAAATAAAAGAAAGTCCCCTTTATGGTAATTATGTTGCGATTGAACATAAAGATGGTTTCAAGACTTATTATTATGGCTTAAGTGAAGTTACGGTAACATTAGGTAGCCAAATTAATCAAGGAGATAAAATAGGGGTTAGTGGTAAAACTGAAATTGATGCGGAAACAGGTAATCATGTTTATGTAAAAATGATGAAAAATGGAAAACATTATAATCCTGAAAAACTTATTGGCAAAAAAATATCAGAGATAGCATAATAACTCTATATGACTAAAAAACCTTAGAAGGTAAAATCCTTTTAAGGTTTTTTCTTTTGAGAATGAAATGACTATCAATCAAAAATTAAAGCATGCTTTAAAAAGTAAAGAAATATATCATACATATGTAAACTTGTTTATTGCATAATTATGTAATATGTTAAAAATAAAGCAAATAATTTTATTAATTCACGATATAATAAAATTATTTGAGATGAAGATATAAGTACATAAACAAGTTAGTTAATGAAATTTAAAATTAGAAAAATGATAACTTTGTTTGTAAAAATATTTAAATAGATTTCTTATCTTTTGATATTGTAATGATATATGGAGACTTAGGACGGTTATAATTAAGATATTTGCATACTAAATATTCATTACTCGGAAGATCTTTAACAAAGTTATCAATCGTAATACTTTCCCTATTTCCCTCATCATGCCCAGGATAAATGACTAGAATTATTAACATTTTAGGATTTAATTCCATTAGAGTTAGTACTTTGTTTAAAGAGGCAATAGTTGATGTTGCTTTAGTAGTAATAGTTTTATCACCATTTGGTAAATAACCAAGATTATAAATAATCAAATCAATATCAATTTCATTAATGTTTTCATGACTTTCTAATTTTAAAATGACATTGGTAATATTTTCATTTAATAATTCTTGTTTTGTATATTCAATCGCAATGTTTTGAATATCATAACTATAAACTGTACCATTATCTTTAAGAAGCTTTGCCATATAGATTGTGTCATTTCCCCTACCACAGGTTGCATCAATAAAGGTCATATTGTCATGTTTATATTTTTCATAATATTCTTTAATTAATAAATGTGAAAATTCTACAATTTTGAACATAAGTCACCTTGATAATAATTTTTCTTTCTAAGCATTTTATCTACTTCATTCATCACTACAAACTTTTTTAACGTCCATTTAGGGGCCAATAATAAATCTTTTGGAGCATCCCCAGTAATTCGTTGGATAACAATGTTTTCGTTTAAATTTCGAAGTTCCTCAACCACAATATCAACATACTCTTCAAGAGAAAGAAGAGGAAAAGGCTTTTGTTCATACATCTTTCCAAGAGGAGTGTTTTTCATAACATGAAGCATATGAATCTTTACGGCATTAACATTCAAAGAATTAATTAATTTAGTAGTATTTAACATATCTTCTTTCGTTTCAAAAGGTAAGCCATTAATCATATGAACAACAACATAAAGACCTGCTTGTTGAAGTGCCTCAACTGCTTTAATAAAACATTCATTATTGTATCCACGATTAATAAACACTGCTGTTTTTTCATTTGAAGTTTGAAATCCAAGTTCAACCCATACTTCAACATGTTTATTTAGTTCTTTCAAATATTCGATTTTTTCTTTATCAAGACAGTCGGGTCTAGTCGCAATACTTAATACTTTAATTTTATCATTTAGTAAACCATGGCTAGTTACAACTTGACCAAACACTTCTTTTAATTTAGACAAAGGACCATAAGTATTAGTGTTAGCTTGAAAGTATGCAATATAATAACCATCAGGCCATTTAGTTTCCATCATTTTTTTAACTTCTTCAAATTGTTCTTTAATACTATAACTCTTATCACCAGCGAAATCACCACTGCCATTTTCCGAACAAAAGATACAACCCATCGTGCTTAGGGTGCCATCACGATTAGGACAGTTAAAATTACCATTTAAAGCTATACGATAAGTTTTCTTGTGATATTTATGTAAACAATAGTTGTTCATGGTGACATAATGCTTTTCATCAGTCATTAAATTCATATTAACCCAACCTTTCAAACAATTATTTTAACAAAAACTTTTTAGTTTGTCAAAATAATAAAGTTAAAAATAATTGTAAAAATAAAAAAATGATATAATAATAGTAGAAAATAAAAAAGGAGTGATAAAGTGAAACGCAGTAAATCCCTTAGTTTAATAATAATTGCGTTAGTATATATTATTGTTATGGTAGGATGCTATTTTCTTTATGGTGTACTTGATAACTTATTACCAGATAAAATGAGTGATAGATTACTGATAATAATGATTATTTTAGATTTAGTTTCTACTGTTTTTGTTTTTATTATGAGTACTATCTTTAATAATTCATCAATATATGACCCATATTGGAGTGTGGTTCCTATTTTTATGATTGTCTTTTTTGCTTATAAAGTAGGTAACTTAACTAATGGATTTGTGGTAATGCTTGTTAGTGTCATTTTAGTTTGGGGCTTACAATTAACTGCTAACTGGATTTATACTTTCAAAAATCTTCATTATCAAGATTGGCGTTATCAATCCCTCAAAGATAATCACCCTAAGCTTTGGCCATTAATTAATTTATTTGGTGTTCATTTAATTCCAACGATTGTTGTTTTTATTGGTATGCTTCCAGCTTTTAAGTTTGTACTAGAAATTAATCGAAATGCCATACCTACCATTTCTACTTATCTTGGCGTAATCATTGCTTTACTTGCGGTGATAATTGAAACGGTTGCGGATGTACAAATGCACATGTTTAAGAAAATATCAAGTAATGATTTACTTGTGTGTGATAAAGGATTATGGAAAAATAGTCGTCATCCTGATTATTTTGGAGAAATTTTATTTTGGATAGGTATATGGATGATGGGAACATCATTTTATAAAGATCAAAACTGGATTTTAATTTTTTCTCCAATTATTGTATTTTTACTATTTGTTTCAGTTTGTATACCAATGATGGAAAAAAGACAATTAGAAACTAAACCTGCATATAAAGAATATATGGAAAATACCAACATGTTACTTCCAATATTTCCAAAAACTAAGAAAAATAAATAGTTCATATCATTGATATGACTATTTTTCTAAATTATTTGATAATACTTGATATTTAACAAGATTATTAGTTAAAAATATTACATTTTTAATAACTGATGCCATTTCATCTTTTGGCACTTTTAAAACAAATGAAACATGATCAGTAAAGGTCTTGTTAATGATTTCATAATTACTTAAACGATTTTCCAGTAAATTCATAAAACTATAGTCAAAACTAATAGCTAAATGATCATACTCAATAATTGGAACAATTTCTATTAGTTTTAAAGCAACACTTGCAGATTTAGAATAGGCTCTAACTAGTCCCCCCGCTCCTAGTTTGATGCCACCAAAATAACGGACAATGACACAAACAAAATTAGTAATATCATTTTTTCTAAAAACATCTAAAGCGGGAAGTCCAGCGGTTCCGCTTGGTTCACCATCATCATTAGCCACTCCGTACTCTCCCGTTTTTCCAATTGTCATTGCCACAACATGGTGAGTAGCACCGGGATGAAGTAATTTAACATATTGAACATAGTCTTTGGCATCACTTATATCATCAACATGTTTAAGGTAAGTAGTAAAGGTGCTTTTAGTTATTTCAATAGTATTAATGATTTCACCTTTTATTGTATTCATAATGGCACCTCCATTATCTATAGTATAGCAAAAATTGAAAAAAAATTAAAGCAATGTGTTATAATAAATTTTAAGAACTAGAGGTAATAAAGTAATGAAATTAGAAATAATTACAATTAATGATGAAAGCCTAAAACTATTTTATCAGGGAATATACAAACATCAAGAAGAATTAAACACTATTATTTGGTACTTTGATAAAATAGAAGACTATCAAGAATTCTTTGAAAAAAATCAAGTATATATTATATCTTTTTTAGGAATACCCCTTGAAAAATTACTAGTAGAATGCTTAAAACAAAATAATCTTCATATTAGCTTTGCGGAATCATGCACAGGGGGGATGCTAGTTAGTACACTTGTTAATGCAAGCGGAGCTTCTAATGTTTTAAATGAAAGTTATGTAACATATAGTATTGATGCAAAAATGAGAATATTAGGTGTCAAAAAAGAAACAATTGATAAGTATACGGTTTATTCTCCTCAAACGGCGAAAGAAATGGTTGAAGGCTTATATAATAAAACACAAGCTGAAATTTGTGTATCAGTTACTGGGAGGGCTGGCGGAAAGATAAGTGAGGTCCTTGATGGCTTATTTGATTATGCAATTTTTACTAACATAAATAATTCATCTCAGCTACACTTAAAGCGACAAGCATTTAAAGGTTCCCGTAATGATGTTAGAAAAATGCAAACAACTTATATTTTATGGCAAGTGTTAAGGATAATTAATATTGAAAGGTGAAAATAATGCAAAATATAATTAATAAAGCTTTATTATTTTCAATTGAAGCACATAATAAACAAGTGCGAAAAGATGGAAAACCATATATTTGTCATCCAATTACCGTGGGATTAATTTTATCAAAAAATGGAGCAAGCGATGATTTGATTTGTGCCGGTTTATTACATGATACAATTGAAGATACCGACATTACTAAAGATCAAATCTTAGAAGAATTTGGAGAAACCATTTGTCAATTAGTTCTATTTGATACTGAGGATAAAACTAAATCATGGGATGAAAGAAAAAAATATACTATTAAAAAACTTGAAAATGCATCAGTAGAATGCGCTATGCTAATTTGTGCCGATAAATTGTCAAACACTTATGATTTAAAAGATCTTATAAAAAATGTGGGTGATGATGTTTGGACATACTTTAAATTTGGCAAAAAAAAGCAAAAATGGTTATATTATGAATTCTTAAGAGTCTTAAAACCAATTTCTAATTTAAAAATGTACCAAGAACTAGAGAATAATATTAAAACTATCTTTGGTGAAAATGAAATATGTGAGGAGAAAATAAAATGAACTTTAAAATAGAAAAAAACATGGATCAGAACAATTTAACAATGAATTTATCAGGTAGATTAGATACTATTTCTGCCCCAGATTTTGAAAAAGCAATTAGTGAGTTAGAATTCGAGTCATTAGTCATTGACATGAAGAATTTAAATTATATTTCATCAGCTGGTCTTCGTGTTATTTTAAAATTACACAAAGAACTTGTGAAAAAAGGTGGATTAAAACTTAAAAATGTAAATGATGATGTTCGTGAAGTTTTTGAAATTACTGGCTTTATTGATTTCTTAAACATTGAGTGATTTATAAATATGAATACTATAAACTTAAAATATCATTGCAAGATTTTGAAGACAAATTGACTAGAACTATTTTGTCAATATTTAATACCCTTTATTCATATTTGTTTATGTTTGAAGATAATAAAGACTAGTTACTTGTTTATAAGGAAATTCCATTTTTGTGGTTGAAAACAAAAAAGTCCTAATAGAGGGCTTTAAAAAAATATTGCA
>CAVJDT010000015.1:0-36861 GCA_963648435.1 Bacillota bacterium | reverse complement strand
GATACTAATATTCAAATCCCCTTGTTCCTAAAATTTGAAATTAGTTCAACTCCCCCAGTCTAGCCGTAAAAAAAAGAAGGGTGGGCTCCTTCGTACAGCTCTACACTTTTTGAATAAGAATAAGCTATTTTCAACATTTCATCATAGAAAACTATGAATTATTGTGAAAATAGCTTATGTTTTAAAAGTCTACAAAAGACTTTTTGACCGACTTTAATGTGTGTGTCATAACCAAATTCTTTTATACTTTTTTTTAGTTTTTCATATTTTTTATCCCCAGGTTTTAAATTTTTTCTTGGGTTATAATTTGCGGGTTTAAGTTCATCAATTTTCTTTTTTGTTATTTGCATATTGCCTACTAAATTTTAGGTAAAAGAAAAGAGTTAGCAACTAGCATATGAATGAACTAGTTTACTAACTCTTTTTATTTAAATATTACCTATTTAACTTCTATTTCTTTCACTGATACAACTTCCATATACTCATCTAACTGAATTCTAATTATGCAATTTTCAGTAACAACAAAATCTAACGAAGAAATTCCGAAAGTATAACTTCCAATGGGCAACCCTATAATTTCTATGATGTCTTTAAAATCCATACCGATTTCAATTTTAATCACAGATTCTTTAGTTGGACTAACTTTGGAAAGAGCTTTAACACTTTCTATTTTTTGAAAATCTCGTGACATTTCAATCACAAGATTAAAGTAATCATCATAATCAATTAGTATATAATTACTATACATTATATTTGAATATTTTAATGAAAATTCTATTATTTCTTCATAAGACAAAGTCAAAATATAATCAATTATTGTATTATCAAAAGATTGGTTTTTCCCATTTTTATTATTTAATTCAATAACGTAACTACTATTTTCATTAAGAAATGTATTATCTTGAGTATCGAATAATTGTTCCACACTTAAACTTAATTTACTATCATTACAATTCTGATTTTTTGGTAACGAATTACATCCACAAAGCATTGACATCAAAAACAAAAATATTATTAACATTACTTTTCTCATTTGTTTTCACCTCTTTTCTCCTTAGTCAGTGGATAAATTCAATTCATTAATATTTATTACAATCAATTCATTGCCATTCATTGAATATTCAATAGTTACCAGTTCTCCATTTGATAATTCATATAAATATAATGTTAATCCAAAACCTAATTTACATTTAGGTTCTCCCACTATTTCATTAACTTGATTATATGTCATACCTTGAACTATTGTTGTATAATCAGTAGATGTTATTGCATAATTATCGGAAAGTGTCATCAAAGAATCACTAACATTATTACTATTCACGTACATATTATTTAAAGGTGCTACTTCATAAAAACCAATAAATTCCGAATAATTTAATTCTAAAATATATGTTCCATAAATATACTCAATCAAATAAAAATATTGTCTATTTGCAATTTCAGGGTCGTAAATTAGATTACCAGAAGCATCAAGGTTTGTAATAGGTTGTTCTCCAGGCTTATGTGACCATGTACCATCAGGATTTTGCCTATACCAATGATAATCTTGACCTGGAGCAATTACTAAAGCAACTTTATATGTTCCTGGAGCACATTTTTCATATTTTCCAACTGCTTCAAATGTAAGTCCATATTTTCTTGCAGTATTATTTATATAACTTTCAATTGTATCAGCCTGAATTTGTGATTGGCTAATATACCCGTATGATTCATTTAATGGTTGCAATTTAAATGGATTATTATCATTTTCTCCTACTTGGCTATTAAATGCATAAGAGAAGCAATTTGTATTCCTTTGAACAGGATCATAATTCCATACTTCTGGCTGATATTCAATTTCAAAACCTGATGTAGGTAATATTGAATAAACACTGACTCTAATTTTAACTTTAGGATTATAATTATATGTACCAACAATTTCAACTGTAGTTCCTAAAGCACTATTATTCGCATATATTCTTCCCCAACCATCAACTGAAACATTACTTGTTGATGACCAAGTATAGTATTGCAAGATGTTAATTGGAACATCCACATCAGACAAATCAATATATGTATAACGTGTCGGTATTACAGTCATATTAACATCAATATCAATAGGATCTGATAAATAGGTATTACTATCATTTTTAACAACAAACTCTTTTACATAGCACCTTGACATATCACTTTTATATACTGCCATTACTTTAACTGTTTTTTGAGATGTATTAATAGGCAATGCTAAAACTGTTCCATAGTCCGTGATTATAGCTACATCTTCATCACTTGAATACCAATAATAATCAAGTCTAGATAATGATGGAGCAGAATAATCTAAGTATATTAATCTAGTAAATCCTTCAGTAATATTATTTTGCCTATAACTACGATTATACCAAATTATATCTTCTTCTTCAACTGTAATTTGGCTTCCACAATTAGTTGCGTGATCAGGGTCAGGAACTAATACACCACTTCCATATCCTGTAATATTTCTAGTTAAAGAAATATCTATCTCTTTGTTATTCGATAATCCAAAATAAGCTATACAATATGTTCCTTCTATTAAATCTACATTCATAGAATAATCATCATATATTAACTTGTTAACTTTCGTTACTATCAATTCTTCACTATTTATTGAATTAATTTTAAAAATCACAATTCTTACAGCAGATGATTGTCCATTATTCAGTAAAACACTTAAATTAAACTGAGTTGCTTGCCTAATAGTAAATTGCTTTACTTCTTCAACGCCTGATGAACTATCCATAAATAATGTTGTAATTTCTTCTGAATCAGAATAATTAAAATTATCCAAACTAGTAGTTGTATTTACTACACTAACATTTAATTGTAATTTTGTAATATTAGTCATGTTATAATTGATTTCAACATAATAACTACCGCTTGATTCTAAAAATACATATAAATAATTTGAGTTTTCACTATTTATTGCATATGCATCAAAACCTATAATATCTAATTTTTCTACTAATTGATAGTTAGAATTTTTAACTGATATAGCACCATTAGGATATGTTACGCTTTGGCTACTTGTAGCAGTTAATGTAACTTTCAAAAACCTAGCACCATAATTTGTAAACTTAAATACACCAAAATTATTATCCATTTCATTTGTAACATCATTATTAGTATTTGTGTATATAGTTGTATAATCAGTAGGAACAACTGTTGCTGCAAATATAGATGTATTTGTTAATGTCAAAGCAAAACCTAATGCAAAAATTACTAAAATTAGACACTTTTTAATTATATTTCTCACTATATTCTCCTTTCATTTTTAAATTTTGTTAGTATACTTCTGGCCGTATACTATGGCCAACTAGCTCTTTGATGATACGTTTTAATACTAAATAAATTAACATACTAGTACCTCCCCATACTTTCTTTTATGTTTTATCACTATTATTATATGAACTTTACACATAATAATCTATTTTTAGGCAAAAAAAGCCCCCTTTTCCTAAGAGAGCCTGTATCTAGTCAGTATATTTTTTTCTTAAGAGTGTATTAAAGCAGACTTAGGAAATATTAATATATTACAACTTTATTTTACCATAATATGGAAAATAATGCAAGTATTTTATTTGTTTAAGAATTTTATTGACAGCTAAACCGAATCAATTTTATTTAAATTAATGAATTTTTTAATTAAATTAAGAAAGAATATGAGCATATTACTTTTCTTTCTTATTTTTTATTGTATAATGTATACGTATACGTGTACAAATAAGGAGATTATAATTATGCCAATGATTGATTATCCAGATTGGGTCTTAAAGTATAAAGAACACAATAAAGAAATTAGATTTATTAATGGTAAATACTATCTTTATTCAGTTCATACCGTTCGTAATAAAGATAAAGTTAAAAAAATTACTGATGAATATTTAGGAAGAATAACTATTGATGGTTTTATTCCTAAAGTTAAAAAAGAAATAGTAATTCAATCTAAAGAATACTACACTACTGTTTTTGTATTTAATGTATTTGCTAATACGATTTTATCATTAAAAAAGAAAAACCCTAAAACATGGGATAAATATTTAAAAGCATGTTGTAAAAAAGTAATATTCAATGATAATGAATTATTATGGAACAAATCTTATTTATCCATCCTACTTAGAAATTGTGATTTCTTAGTGTTAAATAGCATTACAATAAATGAAATTGAAAGAATTAATAAAATGTTTAAGTATCATTTAGAAAGTTTCTTAAATGATAATAATTTATTTGAATTCTTTTATTCTATTTCTGATTTACAAATGATTCAATACAAAAATGAATGGATTTTAAGTACTATCAGTGAAGATACAAAAATGATATTAAATAAATATAAATTTAAATTGGAGAATTATTATGGCCAAACCAAATAACTTTATTATTGCTTACAGCGAGAAATTAAAAAATGTAAAATTAGATACTAAAAATAAATGATTAGTAAAAGTTTTTATCACTAAATTTATAAATTATATCGATAAAAATGTTGAAGACCCTCGATATGAAAAAATGTGTGATTATCCATTAGAAACGATAATAGTTACCGTTTTTCTAGCTCTACTTAGCAATTGTAATACTTGGGGTGAAATCTAAATGATTTAGAAACTCAAGTAGATAGAAGAATGTATGAATATAATAGATTCCCCATTAAGCCACTTGGCTATTTATCTCCAATTGAATTCCTAGATAATTTTAACAAAACCCATTAATTTAGGGCATAATTTTTGTGCACAATGATTGACAACCCGTCATGTAATTATTTGCCAAATTTTGTTATTTATTTAATAATTTGTGTTTATTTTATGATAGATATAAATAAGCTGGCTTCGAAATCTCGTGAGCGTTCTCTTCTATATGCTTTTACCTATATTTACTCCTACTTTTGATAAAGAACTGACAAAGGCCTTAAAACCTGCTTAAAAGTTGGTAATGATACTAATATTCAAA
The DNA here is from genome assembly GCA_963648435.1 of Bacillota bacterium. Lineage (GTDB taxonomy): Bacteria > Bacillota_I > Bacilli_A > ML615J-28 > CAG-313 > UMGS75. The sequence continues at coordinate 31,908 of CAVJDT010000015.1, read as the reverse complement.
TCCCCTTGTTCCTAAAATTTGAAATTAGTTCAACTCCCCAGTCTAGCCGTAATAAAAAACGAAGGGTGGGCTCCTTCGTACAGTTCTACACTTTTTAAATAAAAAAAGAGCTATTTTCAACATTTCATCATAGCAAAACTATGAATTATTGTGAGAATAGCTTATTTTACTTTAATGGTAGCCTGGACGAGGTTTGAACTCGCGAGTGTCGCCTTGAGAGGGCGATGTGTTAAACCGCTTCACCACCAGGCCGTAAAGAGAATATTAATTATTCTCTTCTATTTTTTTAATTGCTAATTTTATACGATAAAGCACTTCAGCTTTTCCTAAAATTTTCATAACATAATATAAATTTGGCGATTGTAATCTTAATGTATTTACCATTCTAAGTAAAGCTGCTAAATCACCAACATGTCCTGGGAAAGCTTCTTTGTTTTTCTTCCATTCTTTTGGTGTTGATGCAAAGCCACATTCCACCGCAACTTCTTTCATCGTATTAAACCATTCTTCTTCATCTAATGTTAAGTCTAATTTTTTAGCATAAAGATTTAACATCATAAGTGCATTTTCTTTTGAAATATTTTCAGGAAGACCAAAGTTTTCATCAAACATTTCTTGATAATAATCATTATAGAAAAACTTAATTAGTGGGAAAATATCGGAGTATTTTTCATAATCCTTACGCGGATTTTCTTTTTCTCTTTCAATTCCTACAATTGATGCATAATATTCAAAATTTCTTTCAATTACTTCTTGTAATTCTTTACAATAAACCTTGGCCCATTTATATGATTCACTAGCGAAGGTTTGGGTAGTCATATGACCAAGTATTTCCTTACATAAGTTTTGAATTTTCGCAAGATCAAATAATGCACCATCTAAAGACATTTTATTAAATGTTAGTTTAAACTCACTTCTTGGAGCTTTAGGGTTTTCATCACGCCATGCTTCAAAATTAGAGTTAGCAATCGTAAATAAGTATTCCATAAAGCCATCAACGGGATAACCTTGTTCAAGAAAATAAGACACTGCAGCTTCTGGATCTTTACGTTTAGAAAGTTTACGACGATTACCATTATCAAGTTTCATAATTACAGGTAGATGAGCATAGGTGGAGCGTTCCCACTTCATTGTATCAAATAATTCAAGATGGATAGGAACACTAGGCATCCATTCTTCGCCTCTTGTTACATGAGTAGTGCGCATAAAATGGTCATCTACTAAATGGGCAAAATGATATGTTGGCAAATTATCACTCTTTAAAATGACAATATGTTGATCATTTTCCGCAATTTCAATTTCACCACGGATAGCATCAACAAATTTGATCTTTTTACTACTATCACCATGAGAACGGAAACGAATTACATATGGTTCACCATTTTTAATTCTTTCGATTGCGGCATCAGGAGTTAAAAAACTACATTTTGCATATTTACCATAATATCCAAAATTTTCTTTATTTGCTTCTTGAGCTTTTCTTAATTCATCTAATTCTGTAGTTGAACAAAAACAAGGATAAGCCATGTTATGTTCAATCATATATTTAATTACTACTTTATAAATATTTTCTCTTTCACTTTGAATGTATGGAGCATAATCACCTTCTTGATGATCCCCATAATATCCTTCAGAAGGAACTATATCAAATTTGGCAAGTTGTTCAATTAAATCTTTACCAGACCCTTCAATTTCGCGTTTTTGGTCGGTATCTTCAAGTCTAACGTAGAAAACACCATTACTTTGGGTAGCTAGTTTCCAACTGATTGTTGCGGCGAAAAGAGAACCAGTGTGTAAAAATCCAGTTGGACTAGGTGCAAATCTTGTTACAAATGCTCCCTCTGGTAAATCACGCTTTGGATATCTATTTTCTAAATCCTCAATTGTTTCAGTTATGTTTGGGAAAATTAAATCTGCTAATTCTTTATATGCATTTTTTACGGCCATAATAACACTACCTCTTGTTAAAATATAATGGCGGAAGAAAAGGGATTTGAACCCTCGCACCGTGTTACCGATCTACTAGCTTTCCAAGCCAGCCCCTTCAACCACTTGGGTATTCTTCCACTTTTAATAATTATACCATGTTTGAGGGTAAAAATCAAATAAATAACAATTTAATGAAACCGTATTTATTATTATAATGCTTTTATTTAATTTCGTTATATGATATAATTTTATAAAAATGGAGGGTAATATGCATAAAGACATTAAAGAAATTATTATTTCAGAAAAAGACATTATTAAAAAAAGCCAAGAACTCGGTAAAATACTTTCTCATGATTATCAAGGTAAATGCCCTGTTTTAGTTGGACTACTTCGAGGTTGTGTTCCATTTCTTGCGGAATTGATGAAACATATGGAAATTGACTTAGAGTATGATTTTATGGATGTTAGTAGTTATTTTGGTGGAACTTCAAGTAGTGGTCAAATAAAGATATTAAAAGATTTAGAAACAAACATTAATAACCGTGATGTTATAATTGTTGAAGATATTGTTGATACTGGTTTTACACTTCATAATATAATTCCTATGCTTAAAGAAAGAAATCCCAAAAGTATTGAAATTGTGTCCCTACTTGATAAACCAGTTTCACGTACAGTTGATGATATAAAGCCTAAATATGTTGGATACACCATTCCTAAACTATTTGTGGTTGGCTATGGGCTTGACTATAATGACCTTTATCGTAACCTACCTTATATTGGAATTTTAAAGGAAGAGGTATACACAAAATGAAACCAACTATTATAGGGATTGCTGGTGGCACAGCTTCTGGTAAAACCACTATCGCCAAAAAGATTTATGAACAGACTAAATCTTATGGCACCATTACCTTAATTAGATTGGATGATTACTATAAAACTTTTCCTAACATTCCGGTTGATGAACGCGGAAACAAAAACTTTGATCATCCTGATTCATACGACACCCCACTTCTTGTTTCTGATTTAAAAAAATTACAACAAGGTTTACCCGTTGAAAAACCAATCTATGATTTTGTAGTATCTAATCGTTCAAACAAAACTGAAACAATTTATCCCGGTGATGTTATTATTTTAGAAGGTATTATGACCTTTACAATTCCCGAAATTAGAAATTGCCTTGACATTAAAATCTTTGTTGATACCCCTGATGACATTAGATTTATCAGACGTTTAGAACGTGACTTAGTTGATCGTAAACGTTCACTTGATTCAATTATTAATCAATATTTAAATTCTGTTCGCCCCATGCATCATGCTTTTGTGGAACCATCAAAAGTTTTCGCGGACTTAATAATCCCTGAAGGTGGACACAACTCTGTGGCACTTGACTTTATTGTCACAAAAATTAATGATTTATTAACACACCAAAAATAGCTTTGAATTTCCTCAAAGCTATTTTTTATTTAATTTTGTAAATTTACATCAAATGATACGTAACTACTACTTTCATTATTAACAAATAAGTAATCATAAACATAATCTTCCACACTTTTAATTACAAGATCGAATGGTGCAGAACCATTATCTAGAATTACTTCATTCAAAAGGACTTCATCAAAATCATCATTTAATAAATCCAAAGCATAATCATGTAATTCATTTAAAATTTCGGCTGAAACAATGTACATGCATGTATTAGTTGGAGTTCCAATAAGCTGAGTATAAATCTCATTAATTGTACTTTCAGGAAGTTCATAACCTAAAAGTTCTTCCACATATCTACCCACTTGTTCTTTTCCACAGTCATTATAATGAACATATAATTCTAATAAAGCTTGAACAAGAAGAGACTTTTTATTTTGTAATGAGATTAACTCTAAATATAGTTTCTCAGCTGGGCTTGCAAAGTTAGGACTAAAGAAATAAGCTTTATATTCAACATATGTAGCCCATCCTTCTACATAACCACTACATCTTATCACTTGTCTAATTTTATTTATGTCAAGATTTTTAGAATATACTGTTTGGTAAAGATGACCAGGATAGCCTTCATGAGCGAGTGTTGTAAATAAATAATTATAATTATAATTATAATTGTTCTCATAAAGAGGGTTAATGTAGATTGATTCATTTTTAGTTTCATCAAGTGGTGAAAGTAAATACGCAGCAGGACTAAAATTATTCTTTAAAGCATCAGGCACTCTTTTTAAACTTATTGATGGTTGTTCTACTAATTCCGGAACTAAGGCTTTTGAATATTCTTTAAAATCATCTAATAAATCATCTAATGCTGTATTAGAAAAGTTTTTAACATTTCCGTTTGCCATTTTATAAAATTTAGTTTTTTCACTTATACTTAAGGTGTTAATTTTAGCATGTGACATATTAAGTTCATTTTCTAGTTTTTCTAACCTATCAAAAATAAATGAAATTACTTTTTCAACTGAAAGTTCATCAATTCCTAAAACACTACTAAGCATTAACCGGTAATATTCTTTGCCTTCTTTCCCATAGCTACCCAAAGCTCCATCAGTTGTAGCCTGACCTTTTAAAGAAATGATATTGTTTTTTATATAAGCATAGGCATTTGTTAAATCATTAATGATTAAGTATTGAGCCATGCTTTTATAGTCTTCCTTATTACCTTTTGTTAATTCAAAATCAATATTATCGATTTTATTATTAAATACATCAATTAAAAAGTTATTTGAACCCATACTTACAAAATTTTCACATTGTTCAATAATTCCATCAATCACACTATCGCTAAGGCCATAACCATACTCTACTTGTTCTTTGGTAAACTCTAAATATGTTTCAAAAACATCAGGTGCACTATCTAGATAAGACAAAAAATCAATAATATCTTGTTCTTCTCTAAAGTTGTATTCCGCAAGCAGTAAAGGTATTTCACATTGCATACCTAAGTATGAGCCTAAATATGAATTAATCATATATCGCATATTTTCCGTAACACTATATAAATTATCTAAGTATTGACCAAGTATTTGTTTGGTTGTTTGTTCTTCAAAACTAAGGTTATCATCTTCAAACCTGTTTAATTCATTAATAAGTTCTTGTAATTCTTTTCTATTTTCTTCACTACTTGATGCTTTTACATAACTTGGAAGCTTTGCTTCTTGATGGGTAAGACCAAATGATTGATAATTCTTAAATAATTGGTTAATTGAGATTTGATCATCTTCAAATAGTAAAACAAATATATCATCAACAAAATCTTCAAATTCTAAATTTTGAGGGTTATCAAGCATCATAATACCATGAAATTCTTCAAGTAATTTTCCTGTATCATCTTTAACAAGAGCTTTAACATAATATTTACCCTTTAAGGTTTGATTATTGTTTTCATATTCAATTATTAAATGATCATTTTCTTCAAGATACATTGACTCTAAAACTAAACTATGTACATTCCCATCCACAAGAAAAGTTTTACTTTCAATTTTCGCAGGTAAGGTAATATCAAGAGTTGAATAGAATTCACCATCAATAATGTTTCTTTCCTTATTATATAAGGAAGCTTTAACTAAATAACTTCCTACTTTAGTTTGACTGTTATTTTCATACCTTATTTCAATATTATTAGGCAAATCCATTTCAAGCGTTAAACTATGAGGAATACCATCATAAGTAAATGACTTTACTTCAAACATATATTCTGGGTTTTTAATTTCAAGTATAGCCTGTGATGAAAATATTTCTTTTTTAGTTTTATCATTAGAGACTGTAACCATAACTTCATGTTTACCAATTTCCGAATGGTCATTGTTAGTATATGTAATACTATAGCCATCGCTTAATTCACCTTTTAAAGTTAATGCATGAGTTTTTCCATCATAAACATATGTTTCATTTTCAAATATAAAATCATTATTAATGCTTTCATTATTTTTTTTACAACTAGTTATAAATAATACCAAAAATAAACTAAAATAAATAATTATTTTCTTTAATTTCATTTCTTTTTTTCCTTTTCTAAATACACTTTAAACCATTTAACTGTCTTTTTGACAGTTTCTTCAAATGGAGTAATAACCATATCAAGTTCTTTAACTGCTTTAAAGTTATCATAATTATGATTTTCTAATAATGTTTCAAATGTAAACTTAGAAAGGTATGGTACAAAGGGAATTGCTAATTTTGCCATAAACAAAGGAACTTTCCATACTTTTTTATTAATTCCTACAACTTTATTAATTGTATCATACATTTCAAACACTGTTACATTATTACCAGATAGAATGTAACTATTTGAAGTTTCACTATCAACAATTTTAACCATTGCGTAAACTACATCATCAACATCAATAAAGTTGTAACCACCTTTAACTCCAAATTCCATTTTATTTTTAATAACATCACATATAACTTTACCTACATATGATGGTTTATAATCATTAACCCCAAACACTGCGGATGGATACACAATAGAAATTTTGGTGGAAACATCTTCTTTCATTTTTTCCATCACATAGGCTGTCGCTTTAGCTTTAGTGCGAGGGTAATTCCATTTAAATTTATCAATTTCCATTACATCTGGTTCAACTATTTTATCATAATCATTTTCTTTATAAATGGCATCAACACTACTACAATATAAAAAATGCTTTGCTTTATTTTTGATACATACATTCGTAATTGTGACTGTCCCTAAATAATTAATTTTATTAGTTTCTTCTTCTAATTTATTTTTAATATCAATAATTCCGGCTAAATGAATTACTTTATCTCCTTCATGAATATTTTGAGTTAAAAAAGTTTCATCAAAAATATCCCCAATTACATATTCAACATTTAAGTTTTCAACGGCTTCACTTTTTCTTCTAAGTAATAGTCTTACATTTTCATTTTTGGAAACTAAATATTTTGCTAGATTATTGCCAATGTGACCAGTCCCCCCAGTTATTACATATGCCATTATTCTTCTACCTCTTTTCTTTTTTCACCTTGTAAATAGTGAAGGTGAGCTCCACCCCAAATAATCATTGATCCGAGACTTAAACCTACAATATAGGCAAATACACTGATATACCAGTTGGTGGCATTCCAAATTATGGAGTAAAACTTAATATTGCATTCATAGTACGGACTAATAAATAACATATTGAAATAATTATCTAAATGATATTTTTCTTTAAATATTTCAAAAACATCATTAAAGGTAATTGCCATAAATACCACAATTAAAAAAATAACTACTCCCGGTAATAATTCTTTTAAGTTTTTACCAAAATGCATAACATGAATTAAGTAACAGCCAAGGACTACCATACTACTATGCCAAATAAATGATTGAAAAGTAATTGTCATTTCTTCAACAATAACTGAACTTGGAAAAAGCAAAACAGATATACCACCTAACATACAAAATGATGAAAGATACACATAAAAAGCCTTTCTAACTTTTCCTTTTGTAAATGGGGCGATCAAACACACATATAAGGGAGTTGAACAAAGTTGAAAAGGAAAAATAGACCAATCATAGCCACTGCGTCCTGAAAAAACATTATAGAAAAGTTGTTTATAGAGTTCTAAAACTAAAAAGCAAATTCCAAAAGAAAAAACATTTTTATTTATTGTTTTATCATCAAATTGTTTACATTTTTTTATTACCAAATAAACAACAAAAATAGTTATCAATATTACAATTAGTTGAAAAATAATATTATTTAATTGCATTTTATTTTCCTTCTTTCTTTTACGTTATTATAACATTTTTCACTTAATAATTCAATTTTTATACATAATGAGAAAAAAGAAAGTTTGATTAACAAACTTTCTAATTCATCTAGTCAATTTTTTCCCATTTAGCATATAGTATTATTTTACCATATGTTCCAGAAGTTATTTCCTTAATTTCTTTGGTGCATTTTTGATCTAAATACCAACCAAGGAATTTATAACCTTGACATGTTGGTTCTTCTAAGGTAAAACTATCTTCAATTGTATAAGTAACTTTAGTAGTTGGAAGCACTACACCTTCCACATCAATTTTTTCCGTTATTGTTTTATTAGGAAGTGCATCAAATGCAACAATTTTAGTACCTTTTTGCCATTGATGAAATCTAAAGAAAATTTGAACCCGGCCATTACTTGCTTGTTTATATTGTTTATTATAACTTGTATATGTGGTATTCATAACATTCAAGAAATATGCATTTAAGGCTTTATATTTAGTACGATATGGTTCGGTATTTAAGAAATATCCCTTATCTTCTTCCATAACGTAATCTATACTATTTGTTCCTTCAATTGGTTTATAAACAAGGGCTCCAATTGTTTGTTCAACAACATAAATATCAAGGGCCATCATTTCGTTGACGGTTTTAAACTTCGCTGTTCCATTTGCATTTGTATTCATTTTAACTGTATAAGTAGTACCATCAAATGTAATACCATCAATCTTACCAACATTACTTACAATCCAGTTAAACCAATCAGTATAAAATTCACTAACAAAGGCGGCTTTATCAGCCCACGCTTCTTCTTTTACGATTACAAAATTAGGTTCATAAACAATCTCAAATTCAATAAGTTCATATTGAGCAGTAACTACTAAATGACTAGTAATATTACTAAAATCCTTGTCCCAACCAATAAACTTACATCCATTACGGTCGGTATTTACTGGAGCAATAGCTTTTTTACCTTCTTTTACAACTGTTTCTTTTAAGATGACACCATCTGGAGTTTGGAATGTAACTTTATATTCAGGTTTATCATCGTCTTCATGAACTGGTAATTTGACATCTTTTTCAGTTAAAACATCACAAGTAACATAGTCAACACCTTTATCAATCCAAGATTGAAGGGTTGAAGCATCACAATACTGACTGAAAGTATAACTTGACACTTTAAGTCCCGCTTCATGATACCGTTCAATCCATTCTACTGAAGCTTCATATCCAATGTTAAAACTTACATCAAAATTCCAAGTAACACAACGTTCAAAAATTGTTTCACTTTCACATGAGTTAACTAAATATTGACATGGAATGTATTTATAGCCATTATTTCTAACCCATTCTAAGCATTTATATTGTGAACCTAAGAAAATTACTTTATCAAGCATACCTTTATCTTTAATTATTTGCATTAAGGCTGGCATTCTTGATTGATCACTATTAGTAATACCTGCTGAAGATTTTAATTCAACTACTGCGTACACGTTATATTCTTTACATATTTCTAAGTATCTTTCAAATGTACAAATGGTTGAACTATAAGTAACGCCACCCCGTGTTTGGGTTTTGACAACATCTTTTAAGTCTGCGTAGTTTGTTGATGCAAGATCTACTCCTCCAAAGTCATTGTCATGACAAACAATGAAGACACCATCTTTAGTTTGTTTAACATCACATTCAAGGGCTTTATAACCTTTTACTTTCGCCCCATTAATAAATGCTTCTTCCGTATTCATAATGCCAAGATAGCACCCCGCATGACCAATAAAGATTAATTCACTGTGTTCAATTACTTTAACAGTTCTATCTAGTGTGGTTTTATTTCCTTTAGAGTTTTTTACTTCATAAGTGATTGTATAAATACCTGGAGTTTCAGAATCTAATTTATCATCTTTAACGATAATACTAGTTGTAATATCACCATCAGTTTTATCATAAGCTTTAACACCAACTAATAAATCATATTCTTCATTTGCTTTAATGACTAAGATTTCCTTAACATCAAATGGAAAATAAATTACAGGTGTATCTTCAGGTAAAGTTGGAAAGACATTTAAAGTAAATTCAACTTTTACTTGATTTGCATATTTTGAATAAATTGTAATCGTGGTAGTGCCATATCCTTTAGTTTTAATTACCCCATTTTCAATACTTGCAACTTTAGGTTCTGAGCTTTGCATCACAAGTTGAGGATGTGTAATATTATCAGGTGACATTACTATTTCAAGATTAAAGGTTATTCCTTTATCAAGGATTGTAGGTTGATTTTTGATTTCAATTAAACTTGGGAAAATTGGGTTTGACCATTTGGCAACAATGGTTACATCCTTTTTCATATTACTAGTAATTTTGGTAATTTTTTCATCATCCATATACCAACCTAAGAATTCACGTCCATCATCAAGTGATAATTCAAACAATTCTACTTCTTCACCTTCTTTATATGTCCTAACTGGTTCTACTTCAACATCATAAGCTAAAACTAAACTTTGTTTCATTTCATCACTAAATCTAGTGGCATGGTCACATATTTCATAAAGTCTTATAATACCAACATAGGTTGAACCCCAGAAATCTTGGGCTGGATTAATTTTGGTAACACATTCATCTAAAACATTAAAAAATCCAATCCACTTATCATGGTATCTTACATCATTAATAAAGCAGGTAGGTTCTGCTTTTATTTCTTTAACATTAGCCATATAAAGTTTAGCCTTTTCCTCATACCATTTACCAGATGCATATTTACCATTACTACCTTTAATAAAACTTGCTAAATCAGTAGTACTTCCTAAAAATTCATGAAAGTCAGAAAGCATTGCATCTAATACTTCACTAACATTATCAAGATGAGTAATTGGCCATTTACCTTCTTCATAAACGTAATTAATTTCATAGTAATTGACTTTAAAGATTGCATTAAATACTAAATCTTCTTCTACCATTAAACTTGGTATTTCTTTGTCCCAACCAGTAAAAGTCATTTTATCCGTTGAAGTAACATTAGGTGCGATTATCTTTTCACCTTTTTTATATTCTTTGATAATTTCTTCACCTTCTATTTTAAAGGTTACAGTATACACTTTTTCTTCTATTTTTTTGAAGATTGCATTAAAAACTAAGTTTTCTTCTACCATTTCACTTGGTATTTCTTTATCCCAACCAGTAAAAGTCATTTTATCCGTTGAAGTAACATTAGGTGCGATTATCTTTTCACCTTTTTTATATTCTTTGATAATTTCTTCACCTTCTATTTTAAAAGTTACAGTATATACTTTTTCTTCTATTTTTTTGAATATTGCATTAAATACTAAATCTTCTTCTACCATTAAACTTGGTATTTCTTTATCCCAACCAGTAAACTCATAACCTTCTTGTGGAGTTACATCAGGTGCGATTATCTTTTCACCTTTTTTATATTCTTTGATAATTTCTTCACCATCTATTTTAAAGGTTACTTTATATAGTTTTTCAAATAGTGGAATAACCATAATCGTTTGCTTTTTGGTAATAGTATCTTCACCAATTAAAGTTTTACCATCAACGGACCAGCCAATAAATTCATAGTCTTCTTTTTCACAAGTAACATTTTTTAAAACATCAGCTAATGCATCATTAACTTTCGCATTTCCTACTTCACCAACAATTTTTTCATCATTAGTTAGTTGAAATTCAATTTTAACTTTATTACCACCACAACTATAAAGGCTAATAAATAATACTAAAAATAAACTTAACATTAATTTTTTCTTCATTTTTTTCTCTTCCTTTCTTGATAATAACTTAATATTAAATGATTTAACTTTTTTTATCAAGTGATTTACACCATTATTTGAAAACGTTTACAAAATATGCGTAAAATAAAACTAGGATTAACCTAGTCTTTATGATATTTTAACCATCGATATTTACTTCTTGCTTCATCAATATCTGCTTGAACAAGTTCAGTTACATCAGAAGCAAGTTCTTGAGTTGATTTATCTTTAAAGTTTTTAGGATAAATTACCTCAACAACATTAAAGTAAATAAAGGTTGGAATAAATGGAGCTGTCATCATTTTTTTAAATGTTCCATCTAAAGCAAGAATAACCGCGGGAACATTTGCTTTTTGAACTACTTTAAAAGCACCTGCTTTATAATGATTAAGTCTTGATGTTTTAGCTCTTGTTCCTTCGGGAAAAATTAAGAAATTTACACCTTCTCTAACTTCTCCAATAATCTTGATAATTGATTTTAAAGCTTCCCGGTCATCATCTCTTTCAATTGAAACTCCCCCTAAAGCTTTTGCCATACCTGATGCAAGTGGATATGTTTCAATTATTTTTTTATACATCGTCGCATGAGGCCATTTATAAAGAATGGTATATAAAATAAACATATCTAGATAGCTTTCATGATTACAGTAAAACACGACTGGTCCTGTCTCTGGTAGTTTTTCAAGGCCATTTACCTTTACTTTAACTCCTAACCAAAAGCATGAAAATCTTGCAACATCAACCATAAAAAACCATCTTTTTTTATCTTTAGGGTTATAAGTTTTTGCATATTTTTTACCAAGAGTTAATAATAAAATCATAACTAATAAACAAAATAATGCAACAACCACAACAATTGTACCTAAAGATAATAAAACAATAAAATACCATGGTATCGCTTTAATAATGCCAACTATAACCCACATTATGGCTAAACCAAATGCACAAATTAATGATAAAGGAAAAATCATTTTTTTATCCTTTCATATACTTCAAATTTAAGGTCTTTTTCTTTAGTGGTTCCAAGTAATTTAAATTCATCATAGTTTACTTCAGGAAAGTAAACATCACCTTCATGAGTTCCAGGAATTCGCGTAATATATAGTCGGTCAACTCGTGGTAATAACTCCGTATACACCATTTTACCACCTATTACATATAATTCACTATTCTTATATGCATCAATTAGTTCATCTAAATTAGTTACCACAATTCCACCAAATGGTAAAGTTTCCTCTTCCGTTAAGACATAACTAACTCTATTAGGTAGTATTTTACCATTTCGTTCAATTATGGAAAGGTAGGTATTATATCCCATAAGAACAGCTTTATAGTTAGTTATTTTTTTAAAATATTTTAAATCTTCGGGATAATACCAAGGTAAACTATTACCATTTCCAATTAAATTATTTTCATCAATCGCAACAATTATCGCAAGCATTTATACTGCCACCTTTCCTTTAATAGCTGGATATGGATTATAACCAGTTAATTCAAAATCTTCATATTTAAAGTCTTCTATTTTTTCAACTTTTCTTAAGATATTCATCTTTGGAAGAGCTTTTGGAGTTCTTGAAAGTTGAATGTTAATTTGTTCAAGATGATTAGCGTAAATATGAGCATCACCAATTGTATGAACAAAATCACCAAGTTCAAGTCCTGTTACATGAGCTACCATCATTGTTAATAATGCATATGAAGCAATATTAAATGGTACCCCTAAAAATAAATCGGCAGAACGTTGGTATAACTGACATGATAGTTTACCATCACTTACATAAAACTGAAATAAGGAGTGACATGGTGGTAAGGCCATTTGGTCAATAACAAGGGGATTCCACGCACAAACAATTAATCTTCTTGAACTTGGATTTTGTTTAATTTCATCAATAACCTTTTGAAGTTGGTCAATTTGATATTCACCAATTCCAAATGAACGCCACTGAGCCCCATACACTGGTCCTAAATCACCATGAAGTTTAGCAAAATGATCATCATTTTTGATTTTTTCAACAAACTCATCCATCGTTTCGCCTTGATAATCATTTGATTTTTTATACGCTTCATAGGGCCATTCATTCCATATTCTAACCCCATTTTTAACTAAATATTGAATATTGGTATCGCCCTTAATAAACCATAATAATTCATAAATAATTGCTTTAAGATATACTTTCTTCGTTGTAAGAAGTGGAAATCCTTCAGATAAAGGAAAACGCATTTGTGCACCAAATAAAGAATAAGTACCAGTACCTGTTCTATCTTCTTTAAAATGGCCTTCATTTAATACTTTTTGACATAATTCTAAATATTGCTTCATAATTTTTCTCCACATAATTTCAATGAGTATTATAGCACGATTTGCCAAAAAATACAAATTAAAAAGACCACTAAAATAGTGATCAATCTTTTTCTTCAACAACATTTTGATAGAAAGAGTTATTTTCTTTAAACTTTTTCGCGGTTGTAATAAAACTAACTCTTTCTACAACTAAATGTAACATTGAAATCTTTTTAACATGTTGTTCTTTTTCACAGTTAAACACCACATCTTCAGTTTTACTTACAAGTCTACCCCTAACCCCAATGACATCACCTTTACGACAATACTCACAAGTATTTTGAGCAATACCTTCCCAAAGTGAACATTTAATAAAATCTGACTCATAAGTTCCTTCCATTGATTTAAAAGGCCTTGTAACTCTTAAAACAATAAAAGCCCCCTTTAAACCATTTTCAAATTCTTTAAGTATAGGGTCTTCAGTAATAACCCCTACTAATGTCACAATATTAATCATTACACTTCCTCCCTTCACTAAAAATTATACTTATATTTTTTTAAAACGCAAAATTTCCATTAATGGAGTATACTAATTTTCCTACTTATGCAAACAAATAAGATAAGTTATAAACACTTATTTGTTATTAAACTACTTAGTATATCTTTATTTTTAACAAACTATTGAAAATAGGAAGTATTTTACTTATTTTTTTGGAAAAACTAAACAAAAGGAGATTATTATGAAATTAAGTGTTAAAGTTATCCTTATTACTTTTATTAATACAATGTTTTTAAATTGCATTATTACTTCAAATGTTTTAATGCATTTATTTCCTAGAAATGCTTATATCATATCATTTTTACTAGGAATTTTTGTAACATTATTATATTTAATTATTCCTATCAAAAGAACAAACTTTCAAGCAAAAGTTTTAAATAGTAAATTTACAAGAATTATTTTAATATTATATCTAATAATTTCAACTATTTTAATTGCACTTTCTTCTATAAAGATTTTATCAGATTATTTTTTCCTTCTTACTCCTACTTTTTTAATTATTACTGTTTTATTGTTTTTTGTGAGCTTAATAAGTTTTGTTAACATTCGTTCAATTATGAATATTATGCTAGTTCTCTTTGTTATTTTACTAATTACTAGTCAAACTCATTTTTTAAACACTAATGTAAGAGACTTTAGATTACTACTTCCTCTTTCCTTTTATTTTAAAAAGCCATATTTAGCTTTAACACTTCTATTTCCTTTTCTTGATAATCTTTTATTTTTCACCATTCCAAGCGTTACTAGTAATCCTCCTTCTAAATGGAGTTTTGTAATTGGTAGTTTAATTGGCTCAATGCTTTCTACTTGGTTTATCATGGATAATTATTTATTTTTAGATTATCATTTTTTTGATAATATGTTATTTCCATCTCTTTTTAGATACCGATTATATACTGGTCCTAAATATTTTGAACATTTAGACATTTTTCTTTGTGTTTACATTTCTTCTTATATTTTTATTAAACTAACCCTTAATCTAGAAATTTTAAGGCAACTTTTCAAAAAGAAAAATACCTTTATCTATAGACTTGGAACTAGTCTATTTTTAGGTGCTATAGTTACTTTTCTTTTTTATAATTATGTGTTAAATCACTCATTTATCATTATTACATCTTTAATTTCCACTATCTTAAGTCTTATTTTTTATTTTACATTATGGAGGTATGCCAAAAATGAAGGATAATTTAACTGATATTTTAGATATTTTAAGTGGAAAAATGGCAGATTTAATGAAAGTAAATATTAAACAAAAAACTTTAAACATTAAAATTTACTATTATCAAAGTACAGTAAGTACCAAACATTTAAATGACTATTATTTAAATAAAATCACTGAAGACAACTTCAAAACGCTAAATGAGGCCATTCCTGGGGTCTTTTACCGAGTTTTAGTGTTTAACTTAAATGAAATCAGTTATCTTTTATCAAGTGGTAATTTAATCATAATGGTTAATGAATATCCATATTATTTAAACCTTTCCACAATTCCTGTAAGATCAACTGAAAAAAGTGAATTAGACCCTAATAATTTACTTGAGAGTCATGATGATTTTGTGGAAAACATTAATCATAATCTTGCGTTAATTAGAAAAAGAATTAAATCTCCTGATTTAATTGTTGATAAATATAAATTAGGATATACTTCACAAACTGATGTTTACTTCATTTATTTAGAAAAAGCTAAAAAACAACCATTTATTAAAGAAATAGAAGGGCGCCTTAATACTTTTAATAAAGAAGCATTAATTAATATAAATGATTTAAATATTATCTTTAATGATTCTTTATTACTACCAACAGTATTTAATACTGGTTCACCAGACTATGTGGTGGGGTCAATTTTAGAAGGTAAAGCTATCCTTTTAATGGATAATAGTCCCGTAGTTTCAGTACTTCCTACCACTCTTAGTACTTTTACGACCATTAAAAATGAATCTAATGAACCTAAGTATTACACTTTTTTTGGTCGATTATTTACTATTTTCTTTTTCTTTATTTCAATCTTTTTTCTTGGTTTAGTTGTTGCACTTACAAACTTCAACCCTACCTTCTTTTCAACCCTTTTTATGTCAAGTATGCAAATAACGGAACGTGGTACCACTTTCCCTATATTTATTGAATGTTTAATTGTTTTATTTTTATTTGAAACATTTAGACTAATATCAAGTAGAGCCCCCAATAATTATGTTCAAAACATAATAATAATTTTTAGTGGTCTTTTTATTGGTCAAAATGCCATATCAAGTGGTCTCGTTGGTTCAACTCTTCTTCTTATTGCTTCTCTTTCCTACGTTTCCTCTTTCGCAATAACTAATAACCAACATCTAATTACTTCTTTTGATATTTTTAGATTATATAATTTAGTTTTATCATATACATTTGGAATGTTAGGTTTCACAATAGGCTTAATCACTTCCCTCCTTTACTTAAGTTCTCAAAAATCAGTTGGCGTACCATTCTTTTTACCATTTAGTCCATTAAGGCCTAATAAACTAAAAGAATTCTTCTTCCCTAAACATGGTGATAAAAATGAATAAAAAACTATTAATTTTTACAGTTATTGTTTTAATCTTTTTTTCAATCAAAGTCTTATACCAAAGAAATGATTATACCGAAGTAACTGAAAGTGCTTATGTATCTAGTATGGGACTAGAATACAATAATTCAAATAATGAATATACAGTTTACATGTATATTCTAAATAACTATAACCTAAGTCTTAGTGAATATGGACAAACCCTACCCAATGATATTGGTTATATTTGTGTGGGTAAAGGTAAAACCATATCTGAAGGTATCGCTATGATAAACAAACAATCAAGTATAAGACTACAATATAGTCATATTAGAACCGTTATCCTAAAAAACAATTTCTTCAATAAAAACAATCTACTAGCTCTATGTACCCTTGTAAGACAGTCTCCTGATTTTTTTCCTACCTTTCAAGTTTACACCACTAGTAATGATTTAATGGATATTTATAATGTTAAAAACTTTTCAGGTACTAGTGCTTACTACACTATTTTAATTAATAATGCAACCCTCACCAAACCATCAAAAGTAGTCTTTTCAAATCTTATTAATAATATCTATTTAGATACTTATACTACGGAAATTCCTATTTTAAAAGTATCAAATGATGTTTTCTTTGAACAAGAAAAAGAACTACCATCCATAGATGTAGATGGTTATAGTTATATTACTGATGATTATAGATTATCATCATTTAGTTTTGACAATTATCACGCCTTATATGCTTTAAACAATCTTTCCAGAAATGTTCTTGTCTTTAAAGATTTTGACTATTTAATTCATGAATACTATATCAAAAAATACTACAAAAAAAATACCCTAACCATTAAAATAACGATTAAGGGTACCTTTATTTATAATCCAAAGAATTTAACAAGTAATGAGCTTTATGAATCATTGAAACAACAAATGACTGATAATCTCATTGAATTAAAAGAATCAATGGATTCATATCTTATAGATGTTTATAATATTGATTATTTATCAAATAGAAAACATTCATATTTAGATACAACCCTAAATGTGGATGTTACCATAATGTAATAAACCCCACTCAATAAAGGGTGGGGATTTTTGATTATTCAGTTACTTCTACTAACTTGTAAAGAGTAATTGGTTTTTGTTCAGCATAGCTAGTTGATTTGTAATATCTAAATCTAGTTTGATTTGATGCTGCATTATAACGTAAATATGCACCACCACTAGAAATAATATTAATTTCATTACTACTAACGAAGGATATTTTATTATCAAGTGCAGTTGCTGAAGATGTTAATGCATTACTATTGCTTTTATTACCTATATAGCTATTAGAAGAAGATTTTATATAATAAATGTCTTTGTCTTTATCCTTTTCAATTTTAAATACACTGTTTTCTAACTTTTTAGTAGATTTAATGTAACCTTTTTCAATTGTCACTTCTACGCTGTTTTTTGTAGCATCAAGAGTTGCCAATGAACCATCAAAAGCTACGCCTTTAGAATCACTACTTTCATATACTATTAAATAATCACCAGACCAATCGCTAGGAGTTTCTGTTACTTTTACAAATTTATATGTTTTTTGTTTTTGAATAGTAAATACTTTTTCTACATAGTCTACTTCATCACCATTTGTAATAATTACTGTTACCGTATAAGTTTGTACCGCATCATTCTTTATTACTGAAAGTTTTCCATCACTATCAACTGTAATAGCAGTAGGAAGCTGTGTATATTGAACAGTTGAACCATTTGCAAGTACAACTGGTAAAGTGGCTACTTCATCTGTATCAACAGTTGTATATTCATTATTAAATGTGGCTATATCTTCATTAAGTTTAACTTTTTCGCTTAATTCAATTATAAATGTAACTTCTTTAGTGCCTTCATAGTTACCTTTGCCTGCAATTGTTGCGTTTGCAGTTACTGATGTACCTGTTTCAATTGAAGTAATTTCTGAAACACTTGTAATTTCATAATCATTATTTAATGATAATTCTTTTTCACCATCTTTAACAACTAATGTAGGTGTTTGTTTATCAAATGTTCTAGCATTTACTATTACTTTTGCATTTTCAACTGTTACATTCGCAATTGATTTAGCAGCGATTTTAAGAGTTGTAGTTAATGAAGTTTCTATTTCATTATAGTTTTCAAGATCAGTAACTACAAATCTTACTGTAACTGTATATTCACCAACGTTTGTTTGTCCATTATTTTCATAACTTACAGTTACGCCTTCTGGTAATGTACCAATAACTTCTAGAGAATGTGCTGTACCATCATATGTATATGTTTTACCTTCAATTGTAATTCCACTTACATCATGAGTGCCTTTAGCAATTTCTAAAGTTTTTGTAACACTTTGAATTGCATTATAGTTATCAAGATCTGTTACTGTAAAATTAATTACTACTTCATGAGAACCAGCAGTTGTATGTTCATCTTTATAAGTAACTGTTGCGGTAACACCAGTAGGAAGATTGTCAACTGTTACTTCATGTGCTTCCTTATTATATATAGCACCTGTTAATCCTTCATAAGTTACTTTACTCATATCATGGTCGGCTTTTTCTACAGTTAAGCCTTCAAGATCAACTGATACACCAGCGTAACTAATTGTTACTTTAGTTTCACCAGCTCTAAAGCTATCACTACCATTTTCATAAGATACTGTAAAGTCATCTACAGTAAATGTTGATCCATCTTCTTTAGTTGCGATTACAACCATGCCTTCTAAATTAAGTGTTTCAAATGCTTTATAATTCATCTTACTAGGATTAGTTGTAACTTTTATACTTGAAACAGTTAATGCTATAGCTGTTAATTTTATTTCTCCAGTTGATTCATTATAATTAGTTGAATCAGTTGGAGTAAATTTCCAAGTAAATGTGTTTTCACCTTCTACAAATGTATATGTTCCATTCCATTCAATTGTACCTGCAGTACTTCCAGCACCTAGTGAAATTTTTGGAGCACTTTCACCAGCATAGTAAGGAGCAGTCTTTCCTAATGCTACAGTAACTATAGGATTTGCTTTTTCAATTACTAAGGTAGCAGTTTTATTCTCAATTTCATTATAGTTTTTATCGCCTATAAAGCTTATTGTTGCAACATGGCTACCTGCATTAACATTTCCGCCTTCATATGAAACTGTTGCTGTAATACCTTCTAGTAAACCTTCAACTTTTATATCATGAGCTTTACCATCATATGTTGCACTAAGATTTCCAAAAGTAACATTGGTCATATCATAAGTTGCTTTATGAATTACTAATGTTGCGGTTAATGGTTCAGGTATTTCATAGTCATTATGACTATTATCATATCCTTCCACAAGACTAAATGTTGCAGTTACAGTGTAACCTTCTTCATTTGCGTCTTTTACAGGATCACTATATGTAACTTGTAACCATTTAGGAACTTGTCCTGTAACTGTTAAATTGTGTTCTTGTCCATCATATGTAACTTCATCCCTAACAAGTTCAACACCTGTCATTTTAATTGGAGTAACAGTGACTTTAATTGTTGTTGTACATCCACCATATGAAACTACAACTTCTTCAGTATCACCATATAAGATAGTTGGTTGTACTGTAAAACCCTCACTAATTGTTTTAGGTTCACCATAGTTATATTCAACTTTTAATTCAAGACCTGTTGAATCAAATGTTTCAAGGGCTGTGTATTCAGTCTTAGTAGGGGCTTTACTTACAGTAATATTTGTAACTGTTATTTTTTCATATTTTGCATATAAAGTAGTATCTTTAATTAAACCTAAAGTTGTTGTATATTTTCTACCAGTATATTCTGAATTATCATACCAACCAATAAATTCATATCCTTCTTTTGCTGGAGCATCTAGTAAACTTTCTGCTTTACCAATTTTTACAGTTGTAGATGTTAGTTCTGTAAGACTTCCATTTACTGAATATGTAACTGTAATATCATTTACAATTGTTGTACCTTTAGGTACCGTAATTGTAAATTCTTTAGTTTCTGTTGCAGTCCCATTTTCAATGGTAACCGTTAATGTAGCCGTTTTTGTTTCATTTGGATCTCTTTTTAATTCTACCCAACCGCACTCTTCAACATACTTAGTATCTAATACACTACTATCGCTAGTTGACCAAGTAAGTTTTGATTTATAGATACTATCTACTGTAACTGGAAATGAAGTTATCATAGTAGTAGGCAAATTAATTCTTTCTTTATCATAGGCTACTTTTTCAACTTCGGTTGCTGTAGCATCATAATTAGTTGATTCAGCTCCCGCCGCATTAACTGTCTTAACACCAACAAGCAAGAAAGTAAAAGCTAAAAATAAAGTAAGTAAAAATATTTTAATTTTCTTCATTATTTTTTCCTTTCAAAAATTTTATTTTATGCATTATTTAACTAATCAACACCCATTACGAAAAGCTATATTTATACATGCAATACAAGTAACAATAAGCATAAAAGCTATGGTTATAGTAATACAAGATATGATCATTCCCGCAAGGGCTAAACGATGTTTTTTTCTACTTTTAAGTCCTAATATTGCTAGTACTAATGCTATATTAGAAATTATGAGGCCAAATATCGTAAGATTCATTGTAAATGTAAATACTAGGCCCACAATGGAAGATGGAAGAGATGCTATTGCAAATCCTTTCCATGGTCCACTTTCAATATTTTCATCTTCTTTTATTATTTGTGGTTGTTTTTTAGTTACAACTTCGCCACAATCAGGGCAAGAGATGTAATTTTCTTCTAAATAAACACCACATTTTTTACAAAAAGGCATATTTTACTCCTTTTATTATGGGTTTTATCCCCAAATTGCATTCGCATATTCGGCATTATCTATAAATGGATTACGATTACCTTGAATTTGGTAAACATAATTATTTCTAATGATTTCCGTATCACTAACTGGATCTAATTTGTTCCATTCAAGTAATAGTTCCATTGATTCAGCAATGCAATTAACACTATAGTTAGAGTTATCTGCTTCACTATATCTAGTCATTAGATAAAATATAATTCTTGCTACATCGCCTTTATATTCATCACTTGGTTCATAATAAGAAACTGATATACCAAATTTTTTATTATTTCTACTGCTATTAACACTAGGATTACAAGGCCTAATATGGTGTAAATCAGCACCTGCTTCTTTTTCCGTAAACCAGCCTAGGCTTTGACACCACACATGTTCTCTATTCCATACACTCATACTATCGGTTTTTTGTATAGAAACACCAGTATAAAATAATATCATATTATTAGAATTATTAGGATCTTGATCTGCTTCTTGTAAATAAGTTTTACAATCATCATAAGTAGTTACTTTAGTATGTGTCGAAGTAATCAATGATCTTAATTCTTGTTTTAGGGCATCACCTGATGTAGCCATAATGTTTTCATAATAGCTATCAACTTCTGATGAACTTATTTCTTTTCTAACTATTACATTATAAGTTTGAATAGTTGATGTATAATCATTATAACTAAATGTTGCATAAAGTGTTAATTCTAAATCAACATTATTTGTATTAATTAATTTTCCATTAACTAGATTTGTTTGATATTCATCATCTATAGTCCAAGTAATTTTAGAACCAAGTTTACCTGTTGTTGGTAAATCATATTCACTTGCTACACTTGAACTAATACTTAATGAACTTATATCTGCGAGTACAATTTGTTCTGCCGTTCAATTAGTACTTGATTGAATGTAAATTGAGACATCTTCTTGTCCTGATGAATAACAGGAGAATAAATTACTAGATTTGTTATACTTTAACACATTTATTGTGTTAGTACCTTGAGCTACAATACTTAAAACGCCATCTATAATTTCAATTTTCCAACTTGAATTATCTGATAAAGTCTCTTCAGTTCTTAGATAATTTGCTTTTTTAGCATTGCCTGCAGCGTACAAATAACCACCATCTACCTTAAAAGCAAATGTACCTTCTTTTGTTCCAGCTACTATTTCAATAATTTGAACAGTACTACCTGGAACAATTACACCATTTACTAGTTCTACCGCAACAGCTTCTCTGTTATTTGTTTTTTGATTAGTTCCTAATGCCATTGTAGCATCTTTATTAACTATTATTATTTTTGAACTTATTACTAGTTTTGAAATATCATCTAATAATTCAAAATTTCCACTTGGAGTTGGTTCATCTCCACCTTGAGAGTTTTCAGTCCAACTTGCAGTTAAGGTAATATTTCCTGTAACTGGAGTATTAAAATCATATTCTTCACCATTTAATAACCAACCTGCAAATGTATGGCCTTCTTTTGTTGGATCTTCTGGTTTAGATACTAGTTTTCCACTTTCAACTGTTTGGTCAGCTATTGTTTCATTTCCACCATTTACATCAAATGTAACTGTGTATGATGTAACAGGAGTTGGTTCATCTCCACCTTGAGATCCTAACTCAAATCTATAAATTTGAGGTAAAACCATAGATTTTGAAGGGTTTGAAGTGTAATTTAAGAATCTTGGACTGCCTGTGTTATATAAAATTTTTCCATACTCTGCATTAGTACTTGAAATTGTTGCATTGCCATCACCATCTATTTCAATTGTCCAAGTTGTTGTTCCTGTACCTTTGCAATTTAAAGCTTTTGCAGCGTTTGTTCCAAGAATACCTTCAGAAGTTGTTAATGTCCAAGCACCTGTTTTTCCTCCTAATAGAATTTCATAGATTCCTTCAGTTGGATTTTTCAAAACGTTATTGGCAAATGTGGCGTCAATTGCTGTTAAGAATTTACCAGTTCCCATTGCTGCATTAATCTTTTTATTATCAACACTAACTAAAATTATTTTGTCACCAGCTTTTAATGTTGTAGCATCTGTTACGAGTGTCCATACACCACTAACTATTTCTTTTTCTACTTTTTCAGTTGTAATAATATAAGTACTGAAATGAGTTGTTGTAAATACTAAATATCCATCAACAATAGTTGCATTCATATTTTCTAAAGTACCATCTTCTTGAACATGATATACAGTAAGTTTGCTTGTATCTGCACCAGCAGGTACTGGAAGTTTAACTGTTACAGTTCCTGAAGGTTGAACAATTTGACTTTCAAGATCCATTAAATTAATATCATAAGCTGCTAATAGTTGATCATTTTCATTTATTGTAATAGCACCTTTTTCTTCTTCTGTAAGTTGTTTTACTTCAATGGTTGTACCTGAATCAGCATTTTCTATTTCTATTTGTGTTTCATTATCTACTAGTTTTACTTTACTTGCAAGACTAAATGTAAATGAAACGTATTCAGCCGCATCACCAGATGTAATAATTGCATATAATGTAACTGCTTGCGCTTCAGCTGTGAAGATTGCATTTACATTACCATTTGCATCAACACTTATCGCTGTTGTTGATGACATCCAAGTATTAACTGAACCATTGGCGTTATTAACTGGAAGGGTTTCTGGTAAGTTATTTAATTCGCCAGATAATACTGTGCCATAAGTTGTTTCTAATTCTTCTCTTATTTTCTTAACTTTTACTAAATCAGAATCACCAATTTCAAATTCAAGAGTTACAGTTCCTTTATAGTTGTTAATACCACTAACGATTGCTTTAGCCATACCTTGTTCAACATTGTCTTGATAAGTAACAGTAAAGTCACTACCTTTAACTAAAGGCATATTATTATATGTACCTTTAATTTCTGGTTCATGTTTACTACCAGTGTAACTAACACTTGATAAAATTTCAAACATTGATTTTTCTAGTTCTTTTTCATTAATTGTTAAATTCGCAGTTAAATCTTTTACAGTTTTATAGTTTTGTTGTATCATAATCAAATGAAACATTAACTGAATATGTACCTTTATTTATTTGATCGTTACCTACATAATTTACTTTTGTAATTTCTTCAGGAAGTATTCCTTTAATTTTTAATGAATGTACTAAACCATCATATGTAAAGTCTTGATCAGTAAAACTGATACCACTCATATCAATTGTTGCTTGTTCAATATGTAAAGTAAATTCTTGACTACCTGAACCATATGTTGCATCATTATAACTAACTACTACTACATAGTCACCCACATTTGTTGCACCAGTAAATGTTTCACTAGTTGCTTTTAAAACGTATGTGAATTTAATACCTGTAATTTCTTTACCATTTTCAGTAAGTTTAGCTACAAACATTTGTTCTTTTTTATTATAAACTTTATTTAAATCTGCTACTTCAATTAAGTAGTTACCAGCAATAACACTTAAAGTGCCTTCTTCATAAGTAATATCATAGTTATCTGATTCTGCACCTGATGCTTTAATTTGATATGTACCTTCAGGACTAGCACTTGTGGCATCACATGTAAATGAAGGTTTAACTGTTAAAGATTCTTCATTATCGCTTCCTAAAAAGCCAACATATCTAACTGTAAATTGAGGAAGATCTCCTCCAACATTCATGCTTACATTATTAACAATTACTGCTAATTTTGCTTTTGTAATTGTAAGTTCAGCGGTTAAATTCTTAGGATCGTTATAATCAACTGTATTATTATTTGTAAATTTTAAAGTAATTGTTACAGGTGTTTTTGTAACATCTTTAGCACTACCTTCAACTACGGCTGTTAAGCCTTCTGGAAGTGTGCCTTCATATATTAAAGTTTGATTTGCACCAGTATATACTAATGATTTACCTTCAAAAGTAACATTTGATAAATCATAGTTAATTTTATTAACTGTAACATTTATTTCTTTTTTTATACCTTCACAAGTAAGCGTTACAATAGTATCATTTCCATGTAATACATCTTTATCAAAACTAATTTCTGATGCTAGCGCTTCTTTTTTCGTTTCATCGTTATATATTTTTACAACTTTAAGATTAGATGCATCAAATTTTTCTAATGCATTATATTTAGTTTTAACATTATCTAAAGTAACTTCTAAATCGATAACTTTAACTTTATCCCATTTAGCATAAAGAACAACATCACCACTTATTCCTTTTGGAAGACTATTTAAAGATTCTCCATTAAAATCTTTATTATCATACCAACCTAAGAATTGGACTGTTCCTCTTGTTGGGGCAAGTAATTCTACATGTTCACCAACTTTATATGAAGTTTTATTACTTTCATTATTTTTTCCACCATTTACATTATATGTAATAGTATATGTATTAGTTTGAGTTTCACCTTTTGGAACAAGCACTTTAAATGCTTTTGACTTACTTTCATTTCCACGTGAAATTGTAAGAGTTAAGGTTACAGTTACATCATTATCACTTGGTCTAGTAACACTTACCCATCCACCTTTTTCAGGGGCATTTAATACATCAGTATTGTCACTTTCCCATTTAATTGTTGAACCATATACACTGTTTTCAACAATAGGGAAATCAATTATAACTTTTTCGGGAACAACAACGTTCGATAATTCTTGTTCTATCTTTTGAGCATCTGTTAATTCTGCTGCGTGTATTTTATTAGGACTTGCCATAAACAAGCTAGTCATCAATAACATTAAAGCTAGTAAAAAAGATAATTTCTTTTTCATATTTTATTTTCTCCTTTCATGAAATTTATATATCTTATTTGCTTTGTTTCTATTTTATTATTGTGTGCTCCTTCACCAGCACTATCGGAAACAATTTTCCATAATATAATTTCGCTTATCACAAGACAATCAGTACAACGTGCTTTATATTCAGCTCTTTGCTTTGATGTCTTTTTGCTTACTACTGTTTGTTCTAAAGTATCTATATCAGTATTTACCTCACTTATTAAAATGTAAGGTTGATATTCAATTTTTTCCTGATAAATTAAAGTTTGATTATTCAATTTTTTATCATCAACTAATTCTTTATGTTCACACTTTTGTAAATTTAATTTTGGTATTACATCTGAATCATTGGTTGATACTTCAGTAGCTTCATTTTCTTCATATTTGACAATTTCAAAATTAAATGTCAAGTACTCAGCGGTACTACCTAGCATCATATAACCAACTAAGGTTACTTGATGACTATTCTCATCATCGATAATTGTGACTTTGCCATTTTTGTCAACTTTTAAAATTGTTGAATTAGAAAGCCAAGTAATTGTAGATTTATATGTTGTACCATAAAGTGGTAAGTCATCTATATTTGTAAGTTCTCCTCTTAAAGCAGGAGCAAGTAATTCATAAATATTATTTCGATCAACTTTAATTCTTCGTAAAGTTTCTTCATATGAAATTACTTCAACAACATAATCAAATTCTAATTCTTCATATTCATTTATTGCATCTGGAACAAATAACATCTTATATGAAGATTTACCTACTTTAAGTAATGGATTTTCTTTCCATTTAAATGAGCCTTTAACATCAGTTTTACCACCATTAATAGTTACACTATTTAAGGCTTCACCTTCATATCCAAGGTCAACTGATGGTAACTCAATAATGTTAGGAATACCACTACGAACCGTAACTTTAATTATTTCTTCTAGTCCTATATAATTAGATGTCTCAGTTATTTTAACTATAACATCATAACTACCGGTAGTTTTAAATTCATTATTGATTATGGTTATCACACCATCACTATCTGTTATTAAACAAGTCTCATCAAAATATTGAGTTATACCTTTATATCCAAATATAGTCTTCAGAATTTCAAAACTTGGAAGTTTTTTATTCATCATAACTTGAATTGTTATATCTTCAAAATAATATTCATCACTAGTATAATGGAAGTTAACATTATATTCACCAGCATTAAGCATTCCATCTACTTGTTGATTATCACTATTAAAGTATGTTACATCTATCATATCTGTTTCAATGGTGTTGTTATCACCATCTACTATTTGATATGGCA
This sequence comes from Bacillota bacterium, assembly GCA_963648435.1. GTDB lineage: Bacteria > Bacillota_I > Bacilli_A > ML615J-28 > CAG-313 > UMGS75. Next base: position 4,317 of record CAVJDT010000015.1, on the reverse strand, counting down.
AATATTGAGTTTTTCCATTATATGTCATTTCATTATCTAGAAGTAAAACTTTAATTATTTGTTTGAAATAAACTTTTACATCAACATCATTTTTAACTTCATCAATATAATAGAAGCCATCATCATTTTTTCTAAGTTGTCTTCCATTAGCTTCTACATACATTTTATATTTATCTTCACTTACAGTTTGTTCAATTGAAATTTTAATGGTATCATCATATTTTATGATATCTTCTTGTTCTATGTAATACCAATATTCATCAGTATCTTCAATATTAACTTTTATTTGATTAGGTTTACGGTGAAGGTAAACACTTGTACTAGTATATACATTACTAAAATCCATTTCTTCTAATCTATCTTGATATTTCGACCATAATAAATAATCTTCATTATGAAGGTTGTTTATATTTTTATTTATTTCAATTAGTTCAAGTTTTGATAGACGTTCATATACTGGTTTTTCAACTTCAACTATTAAATTATTTTCTTCATAAAACTTAATAACATAAGTTTTCTTAAAATCTTGTTTAAGAATTGACAATATGCTAATAGCTGAAATCGACAAAATAACTAGTAACGATACTAGCACTATTCCAATCTTAAGTCTCTTAGAACTATTCATGTTTACCTCCTTTCTAGAAAAGTTTTATATGTAAAAAAGGTGAGTATTATCCTACATCATTAAATGTAGATATTACTCACCTCACCTCTTTTCTTTATAAATTTATAAATCATCGAGTCCTAGTTTTAGGTATATTGTATAGTTTCTTAATCATAGACATACCATTTACGGCGGTATCGTAGAAACATTCGAACCTTATCATCGAACTTATATGATTTATTGTTGAGCCATAATATTCTATCACAAAAAAAATATAAAAAGAAACAATTTACATTTTTTTCTAAAAAAAAGAATAATTTTCGACAAATTGCTCTTTTTTAATTGGCAAAATTGTATGAAAAGTAATAGCTTCACGGACAAATTTTGTCTTGAATTTATTTAAATCATCTATTGTTATATTATTTTTTAAATCAAAACTATCAAAAAGTTCAAGCCCGCATTTTTTAGATTTTGTCTCTTATGGATTGTCTTTTTAATGAAGGAATGACTACAACCTTCGGTTGTTTAAAACCTATGGATACTTTTTAAAAACGTTCTTTTGACATGTTTGTTTTTATTTTTGTTATTTTGAGCATATTATCTTATTATTATAAATTTAATTAGAATAATATTTATTCAATTCCAAGAACTTTTACAACGGCATCTTTAGGGCTGCTGTAGAATGACTGCTAATACTATCTACTTATAATTCTAATAATTCTTGCGTCCTTTTTTGCAAAAACTTTTCGATTTTCCCCAAACGTTTTTGGGATAAATTATATCTTGAATGTTTTTTAAATTTAAAATTTATCATTTTGCGAAGTTGTGATTTTTGTCTTTCAGTAACAAATTGTTTCACAATTTCTTCATAGGTTACACCCTCATATGCCGGTTGTCTTGTTTTTGAATACTTGTCTAAATTTTCTAAGTCTTCATCCATTGCATAATTGAATAATGATAAGCCGTTATCAAAAATTGGTGCAAAACTAACAGGCTTGTTAGTAGCATTCTCCACTAGTAAACCAAAATTGCCAAAATGCCTATCGGTGTTGAATATCAATGCATCAAAGATAAGCATATCAACAAATGAGTTATAAAAATCGCTTCCTAAATTTTTTAAAAAATTTGTAACTTTTTTTAAAGTGCATTTTTCAAAAAATCTACAAATAGGAACATACGACACTTCTTTGCTTGTAAACAATTCACAGGTTGAACAAAGCGTGCCTTTCCATTTTGCAAGATTATAGTCTATGTGATTTAATCCCATAACCTGTGCTATTTGTGAAGCATAAAATTCAGAATATGGTTCATTTCCTGCATTTGCAGCACCGGATGTACCGCCTTTATAAAGGTAAATTTTACCATTTATTCTACGCCAACATTTTTTTAGCATTCCATTTGTCGTATATTCAGGTGAAGAAGTAAAACCACTTTTTGTATAACTGCCATAACCCGTATAAGCAATAAGAGCCAAAACGCGGGTAAAATTATTTTCATATAGATTGTAATCAGCAAATTTTCCGTTAAAATTTTCTTCAACAATCCAATAACTATCGTTTAAGGATAGGCCTTTACAAATATTTATAATACCCATTGTATCATTATGTGAAAGCCCACTGCGTGACAAAATTTGATCAACATATTCACGATTTTTAGGAATAACACGGGAAGATAACCATTTTTCTATTCCTAAATCCGTAGCTATAAGTCCTATTGGTAATAAGTATTTTTTATCGTTATTGACATAAACAATATGGTATTTAAGTTCACCGAGTTCTTGCCTTTCGATTTCAAAAGTCAATAAAACATCATCGAATTGTTTTAATTCATATTTCATAAATTATCTCCTTTTTCGTAAAATAGCGAATCTTTATTTTATTAGAATCAATAAGCCATTTTTAACTTTAGTTTTGTTTTCATTGACAATTTCTAAGCCCTAAATTTTAGCATAGTTTATTTTTACACCATCATCTAAATCTAGTTTGATATATTAGTTAGCATGTGGTCGAGAAATTGTCCGTACTTGATCATTTCTTTTTGATGAATAACCAAAACCTATATTTATCCGTAATCAGTCTATCCATGATAACCTCCTACTTCTTGTCTTTCTCGTCTTTTTTGATACACTGTCGAGTTTCAGCATATACTTATCAAAATCGGACATAAACAACTTGTCCTAAATTACTCTGTATTTTTCAAACTCCGTTTCTACATAAAGCTTATCGATTTCATTAGAAACTTTGCCTACATCCTTTAAAATCCCGTATTCGAACATCTCAATAAACAAGTTCAAACGTTTTTTCCAATTCGCCATTGTCAAAGGAATTTTTCTTTGCGCCATACTTTCCTCAAAATCGAGATAGGCTGTAACCATTCTGTTAAGTTGTCCTTGTTCAAACTCGCTCAAATAGTTTTCGGCAATCAAGAAGTCGGATTTTTGAATCTTTCCACTTGGAGCATCTTTCCAAGTAGTAAACCCCATATGCTCTTTGGTTGCACCCTCTCGTTCGGCAATTAATCCGTCGCCGTATGTCCGTAAATAGCGTAATGAATTTTGTCTTGAACGGCTGTGTAAAAGCGTTTCGTGGATAGTGCGTCCTTGTCGTAATCGATTGCGGTGGCGTATAAATCAGTGATTTTTTGATAGAATTTACGTTTCGAAACACGGATTTCACGAACACGTTCCAATTGCTCATCGAAGTACTTATCCGTAAGGTATGTGCCCCATTTAAGCCTTTCATCATCCATTACCCAACCTTGGATTGTATATTCGGAAGTGATCTGATTTACCCACTTGCGAAACTGAACGGCTCTTTCTGATTGACTTTAAACCCAATGGCAATAATCATTGAGAGGTTGTAATGTTTAGTATCATAAGTTTTACCATCTGAAGCAGTTATTCGAAAATTTCGAGTAGTTGCCTCTTCCGTAAGCTCGCTATCTGCAAAAATCTTTTTATATGGTAGTTTATTGTGTGAGGCTCTACGTCAAACAGCATTCCGAGCATTTTTTGAGTAAGCCAAATGTTTTCATCCTCATGCCTGACTTCTATATTTTGAGTTTCATCACCGACAGATGCAACGTAAGTAAGATACTCCACTGCCGAACTCTAATTGTTATTTCATTATTTTTTTCTGACATTTTTAGGCTTCCCACTATACAAGTGAATATTTTCTAAAATCTCCGTTTTTATTATATGGAAACCACTTTAAGAAAGGTTGATATACTCACGACAAAACTATCAATTTCTTATTTTTTTCACCCACAAGACAAAAATAAACACATTTACCGGCTATCAAAGAGTTACATATTATGAAAGGCAGTATTTCCATAAACATATCTAACTTACTATCGTGATATTTTTTTGTAAGTGAGTTTTTAGCACAGGTTCATTTTGAAAATTTCATGATAGAGTGGGTTAGTAATCATCACTTATACTTACAAGTCATCTCTTTTACATACCCTAAAAGGTGACGAAAGCACTTTACTCCGCTATTTAAGAACTAGTAATTAAACACCATGTATTGATAGCAAAAAAATCTTTATTTTCAGTTTTCAAAAGTTGATTGAATATGACTTTAACTGGTGGGATAATTTTTACTAATTATGATGCTTTAATAAGAATTTTCTCTTTTTAATTTACAAAAAAAGTGAGAACCTTTATAATTAAGTTGCAACCAAAAATAAGGAGGTTCTCACATGAATATTATACA
>CAVJDT010000014.1:0-37318 GCA_963648435.1 Bacillota bacterium | reverse complement strand
AAAAAAGCAGTCTCTTAGATAATACTAAAAAACTGCGTGTAGTGCTGTAAATAAGAGTGCGAGTAGTGTTATATTTGATACAGTCAAATTTTATCATTTAAAGGAATATTTTGCAAATTATATACTCTTTTTTTATAAAATGAAATTTCCTTATTAATAAAAAACGCTGTTAAACAAAATAAAGGAAGTAATGCAGATAGCTTTTTAATGACTTTATTTTTTGATTTACCAATATTGATATGAATTTTGTTTTTTCCCAATCTACCAAAATTAATTTCTACATCATTTTCTTCATACGTTTCTTTATTTTTCTCTTCATATGTCTGATTGCTATTTTGGTCATTCATAGTATACCTCTTATTTAACCTCACAGTAATTAATTTCACCACTAAAACTGCGTGCCTTTTTTTCTTTTATTTTTCCTGTTAATTTAAAATCACCACTAAAGGTATTAAGTGTAGCATAGTCACATTCAATGTATCTAACTCTTGCATCACCAGCAGTTGTTGATATTTTACATTCTTTAGCCTTTAAAGAGCCTAAAATAATATCACCAGCAACTGTGCTTGCATTAACGTTTTTTGCGTTAATTTGATCAATCTTGATATCGCCATTAACCGTGTTTATATTAATGGTATCTGCATCAATTTGATCAATATCAATATCACCTGATACACATTGCATTGTAAAGGTATCACCACTAATTTTATCAATTAAAATATCACCACTAACATTATTAAATGAAGGATATTTTACCTCAAATTCTCCATCTAATTTAATATCACCAGATACACTAGCAAGGCAAAGTTTATCAAAAACAATATTATTACCAACCAATATTTCAATAGTACTACCCATATAGTCAATTTCATGAGCATGATTAATAACAACAGAAATATTATTATCGATTTGATTAATCTTAGTATATGGTTGTAATTCTTCATCAATATTGATAATTATTTTATCACTATTATTTCTCGTAACAATAATATCTTCTTCTACACATCCTCTAACTTCTAAATTATATACTTTCCTATCAGTTTCATCTTTTTTATGTGTTTTAACTTGTTTTGACACAATTTCTTCAGGACTACCAAGCATTTCAATTGTTTCATCTAATGTTAACCCTGCATCTTTGGCAAGGTTAAATCTACTTTCACATTTACTTAATATAGCCTCGCTATCTTCTACATTATTTTCTTGTAATAAAGTTTCTAACTTTCTTAAATATTCTTCTTTTGTCATATTATTCCTCCTTAAGCATTTCTTCTGCTTCATCAAAAGTAATTTCTTTATTTTTTAACATTTTATAAACTTCTTCTTTGGCTGGTTTTTCTAAAACCACTGTGTTTACTTTGTCAAAACCAAGAGCATTAATTAATTCATCAATATTCTTTTTAACAGTTGGATAAGAGATATTTAAATCTTTTTCAATTAATTTAATATTCCCTGCGTTCTTTATAAAGATTAAAGCAAAATTAAGCTGTGCACTTGTCAGGTAATCAAACTTAGAAGGTATAAACTTTCCTCTAATTGTTGTTTCACAATTTTTACATGTAAGTTCTGTTACTTGTAGTCTTTCCCCACAGCAAGGACATTTACCAATAATATTGTTTTCTTTTGTCATTTTCATCACCTCGCTAATATTATATAACAATAAATTAATTTTGTCAATAGAAAAATTAATAAAATTAATTATTTTTTCAATATTATTAATTTATACAACTATTTTATTAAAAAAATTAATACTATAATTAAATATATTAAATTAGTGTTTTTAAGTAACTTCTACAAGTTCTAATTTAAGATTACTTCAAAAAAAGCATGTCCTTATGCAAAGACACGCTTTTTTTTAATATGATATTGTGTTATTTAACGATAGCACCTTTATTGAATTTTGCAATTAAATTACCTTCGCTATCAAATACTGAGAATTCTTCAGCTGATGCAGCTTTTGCAAGACTTTCAGCACCTGTAAATGTAGGATTAGCATATACTTTTGTGCCATATACAAAGATAACAATTTCAGTAGAAGCATCGCCACTATCAGTAACCGTCACAAAACGAGCTTTACCGCCTTCCAAGTTATATGACTTTGTTTTATCGCCTTGTGCACGTGTCATATTAACAAATAGAATATATTGATCATTTCCAAGGTCATCAGTATTATAAGTATAGTTAACAGCGATAATTCCATGTTCTACATCAAAGTAACCAAAACGAAGGGCTCCAGTTGATGATTTTAATTTGAAATTGCCTGTTTCTGGGTCATAGTCTACGATAGTACCTTTTAAATTGGTTTCTGTTGATGATGCATTTCCTAAAGCATCAACTGTGATTTCTTTACCATTCGTAAAGTTAACGTAAGTAGCACTAAAACCATAAACTTCAAAGCCTGTATATTTACCATATAGTGCTATTGCTTCTTTCCACTTACAATAAATTGTTGTATTTGTTGAAATGGTTGTTTCTTCATACTCTTCAGCATAATCACTGTCTAAATACCATCCATCAAATACTAAACCATTGGTGTAAATTGGTTGAATAGGTTGTACTTTATCGCCAACACCATATTTAGTTTTAGTTGTTTCTATACCATTACCATAGACAGTTGTTAAAATCGCTGCTACATCCCATTTAGCATATAGAGTTAAACTTTCAGTTGGAGTGTATTCGCTTGAAACAGCGTTTTTGAATTCACTATCTAAATACCAACCTCTGAAGATAAATCCTTCAGTATCAATTACTGGTAAAGTAACTTTAATGTTCTTATTTAAACTTTGAGTTGCAACTTCAACTTTTTCATCTGTATTAAATACGATTTCAACCATTGGCTTATTACTAGTATAAGTATGATCACTTACATTAAGTGTTACTTCATAATAAGTATTATTAACATATGCATCAATTGTATATATAGCGTCTTTTGCAATACTATAAGTACCTTTAACACCATTTAATGTAATTTGGTCAATACCATTTAATACCACAGTGTTTTCTTCACCATTTGTGTATGTGCCTTCATAGCCATCTAGTTTTTGCATTGTTGTGCCATCATAACCAAATTTAGCAATTAGGGTTCCATCACTTGCATAAACAAATAATACTGGTGCGGTATAACATAGTTTACCTGCAATTCCATTTCCTTCTGCATCTTTAAATGAAACATTCATATATACCTTACCATTAAATACAAAGTATGAATAAGTTGTACCATCATATGTGTATTGAATAGCTCTAGTCATACCAGCATCCCAATAAGATGATGAGAAACTGCTTGATGTAGTTTTAGTGCTAAATGGATCAAGGAAGATAACTTCACCTAAGGTTGCACCTGTAGTATTTTTATAAGAAATAAAGATAATACCAGTTGCAACATCAATATATCCTTTGTATACAGTAGATCCTGAAGTAATTGTTAATGTACCAGTTGTAGCATCAAAGTCTGTAATAACAACTCCACCACTAAATGGATAACCTGTTGAAGGGGCTTTTCCATAAGGGTCAATAGTTACAACCGCATATGTTCTAGTATAAATACGAGATTCATCACCATTTGCTTTGTCACCATAAACTTCAATTGGTAAATATGTATTATTATAAGCAGGAGCAACTTCCCATTTAGCATAAATTGTTAAGTTAGTCTCAATTGTTGATTTATTAGTCCATACTGTACCTTCAGTAAATTCAGGTGTAGTATACCAATTAATAAACATATGTTTAGCATAAACAGGAGTATCAAGTGTTACAACATCACCAACAGAATATCTAACAACTTTATTTTCTTCACCATTGTTATAAACAATTGTTAAGTCAGCTGGGTTAGAATGTTTAGCATATAAAGTTACTGCTACAGTTGGAACAAATGAACTAGGAACTGCTTTTTTGAATTCTTGATCATAGAACCAACCATTAAATACATAATTTTCTTCAGTTGCATCAGGTAATGCTAAAGCAACATTAATATTTGCACTAATTGGAGAAACTGCTGTATGACCTTCACCTACAACAAATGTAATTTCAACAGTAGGTTTTACAACTACACATTCAGTACCATTTAATGTAATTTGATAATATTCAGATTTTTCACTTAAGTATGCATCAACACTATATTCAGAACCAGCTGGTGCAGCTGTATATGTACCAGTTTTACCCATATAAGTAATAACACCAGTACCATCTAAAACAGCAGTTCCATTTTCGCATGTATAACTACCAAAATATTTATCTAAAGTTTGAGATTTAGAATTCTTACCGAAATTATCACCTATAGAGGCAAGAGCTACAATTATTTCACTAGTTGTAGCATCTCTTACAACAACAGTCTTAGAATTTTTTACCGTTGAAGTAGTAAGTTCTTGACCTGCAGTATCTGTTACAACAATATTTGAGTAAATTCTATCACCATAAGTTAAAATTGTTTGAACACCTTTAGTAGTTGTAAGAGTTACTAAACGGAAGTAGTTACCAGTTAATGTAGCACTAGGTTTAGTACAATTAATTCCATAGTGTGCTTCAAATAAATTAGTAGTTTGGCCTTTACTAAATAGATAATAGTCAGTACCAATTTCATCTTGTGAGCTATATTGTGTGGCAATAACACCTGATGCTTCATCAAACCATAAACCATAATTCTTTGATGAATTAGATTTTTGCCATGTAATCTTTTGAGTAGTTGGATCGTAACTAACAACTTTACCTGTAAATTTACCTGTAATGTTACCTTCAGCATCAATCTTTAAATCTGCTGCACAATTACTATTATTACCAGATGTAGTACCCCAAATTTCATTACCTTTATATGAACCATAATATGCTGGAAGTTTTTCCCATTTTGCATAAACATATGAATTAGCTTCTTCTTCAGAAACTTTACCAGTTTCAGTTAAAGCTGTTTCATAATTTTCATCTAAATACCAACCAACAAACTTAATTAATTTTTCTTCAACAATTGTATATTTAGGAAGAGCATCACCAATTGCATCACCTACTGCAACATAAATTAAAGTAGGATCGCCTTCAAGTACACCAACTAAATTAATTGCAACCTTTTTAACCCATTTTGCATATAATGTTACACTTACAGTTGGAACAAATTCTTCCGCAACTGCTTTAGTAAATTCTTCATCATAGAACCAACCTTTAAATGCATATGATTCATGAGTTAAAGCTGGAAGTGCATAAGAAATATTTTTATTAACACTTACTGGTTCAATAGTAGCATAACTACCACCATTAAATGTGATTTCAACCATTGGTTTAACAACACTTACTGCTTTAGTTTCTTTATCTAAAGTAACTTCATAATATGCATCACCTGCATATAAATGAGCTGTGAATGTTTCACCTTCTGCAAAAGTATATGTACCCTTGACATCATTATATGTAGCTGTACCAAAGCCACTAACAACAAGAGTATCATCACCACTTGCATATGTTCCTTCAAAGCCATCTAATACAACTTCTTTAGTACCATTATAACCAAAGCCTTCAATTAGTTGACCTTTACTATCTTTAACATATAAGTAAGGAGCATTATAGCATGCATTTGCTTTTACTGTTTGACCAGCAGCATCTTCAAATGTAACACCAAAGTATACAACTTCTTTATAAATAAAGATATTATAAACTGTTTCATTATATGTATATTGAATAGCCATAGCATTATCCCATGAAGATGCAAGAGCGCTTGCGCTTGATGCAACTGCTTCAAATGGAGTAAGCAATAATACATTATTAAAATTATTACGATATGTACGAATGATTATGCCACTTGCAAAATCTACATAACCAGTATATTTTGTAGCATCATCATAATTTAATACCATATTACCTTCACTATCACTCTTGTATGATACTTGTGAATATTCAATTAAACCAGTTTCAGAATTTACCATTTTTACAATATTTAATCCACGGAATGGGAAAGCACTTGCTTCACCTTTACCTAAATTATCAAATGTAACTGTTGCTTTATGCCATGAATCGCCAACACTTACAACACCATTTTTAAAGCCTCCATTATCGTTATCAGCATCAAATGAAAGATTTGAGTAAGTTTTGCCATCATATGGAGCAACAAGTTTAGTTAAAACAATTTCAACTTCACCATAAATAGAAGTATATGTTTTGCTTCCATTTTCATTATAGGTTGCTGGTACATCTTTAGCAACAGTCCATACAGTATCATCTGTTAATACTGGAAGAGTAACTTCTTCTTTTGCTTCACAGTGACAAGCATGGTAAGCTACACCTTCAGTTGTTGTTGTAGGTTCGGTTGTTATATTCCACTTTCCATAAGTATGTCCAGCTGCTTCAATTACAACTGTAACTGTACCATAAACTGATGAATATACATTTTGACCATTCTCAGTACAAGTAGCAGCAGTTGTTGTAACAGTCCATACGGTTTCATCTGTTAATACTGGAAGAGTAACTTCTTCTTTTGCTTCACAGTGACAAGCATGGTAAGCTACACCTTCAGTTGTTGTTGTAGGTTCGGTTGTTATATTCCACTTTCCATAAGTATGTCCAGTTGCTTCAACTGTTTCATAATGAACTTCACCATAGATAGATGAATATGCATCATATCCTTTATCTACGCATGTTGGAGCAACAGTTTTTGTAAATGTCCATACGGTTGTATCTGTTAATACTGGAAGAGTAACCTTATCCTCTTCACCATATTTACAAACTCTAACGGCTTCACCAGTTGCATCTTTGGTTGGGGCTTGAGTAATTTCCCATTCACCATATTCATGGTCTACCGTTTCAAGGGTAATTGTAACTGAACCATATATTGAGCCATACGTTGCACTACCTTGAGTTGCACAAGTAGGTTCAACTCTTTCTTCTTCTTTTTCTGTCCATACGGTTGTATCAGACAAGTTTGCAATAGCAATCTTTAATTCTCTACCACATTCACACGATTTAACTGCTTGACCTTTTTCGGTCATTGTAGGAGCCGTGGTTATTTCCCACGAACTAAATTTATGAATATGAGAATCTGATGTATCGTTACAAGATACAGTCATCAATAGTAGAAATACAGTAGCTATTACTAATAATAATTTACTACGCTTCATAATTTTCTCCTTTTTTTCACTTTTATTTTTATTACATAGTTACCTATGGAATAAACTAATTTAAATCAAATGTCGTATTAATACTAAAATATCCATGTGATGAAGAATCAATAGATGTTTTAGTAACTACTAGTTCTTTAATATTTATAATGTTAGTTATTTTAAAAACAATTGTTTCATTATTAACTTTGACCGTAACTTCATTGCCTGTAACACTATATGTCCCTTTTACTCCTTTTTTACTAGCAAAGGTAGGATCATATATATCTTCATAACAACTGCTAGTACCACTGTCATGGTCATCAGATGTTGAAATGACTGTTACTACACCATTATTTCCAAAAACAAAATTAGTAACGGCAGTGTAGTAATAACCACTACAAACAAATGAATAACTAGCCGTAAATGTTTTACCACTTACTAAGCTATTATCGATCGCAATATCCATTTTTTCATAAGTGTATGTTTTAATATTTAAACGATATGCTTTCACGTTAGTACCAATTGTAACCGTAAGAATATCATTTGTTAATACATAGGTACCAACATTATTTCCTACTTTAACCCCATTAAAGCCATCAACAATAATGTCTGCTTCATTTTCAAGGGTATAGGTTCCGCGATATGCATCCGCAAGAATGATACCAGCCGTAGGGGAACCATAATTCATAATTTTTACATAATATTCTTTGTTTTCACTAATAATTTTTGAAATAGTATCACTAACTTCTTCAACGGTTACAATCTCACCAACTGTTGATGATGTAGTTGCAAGAATATATGTATATGCACCATTAACTAAAATACGTCTTAAGACAAATTTATCAGCCCCCGCAACCGTTGTTTCACCCAAACAGAAATAATCCGTAAAGGATACCGCACCACCACAAGTAAGAAGGATTATACCATTTTTAATCATCTTACCGGTAATTGTAATTTTACCAGCTTGAGAGGACGAAGCTTTAATGACAAAACTATAATCATCATTAATGGCAATATTACCTTTAAAAACAATATCCGAACAAGTAACAACAACGCGGCCATACTTATCAATTGATAAAGTATTAGTATCAAATATTACACCTTTATCATATACACCAACAACAGGATTATTTTTATAGATTGCATCTATAACTTCTACTGCGTAATATGAAACAATATCCTTTCCATCAACAGGAATTGTAATAGTAAATTGATAGAAACCAGCTTTACTAAATTTAATTTTTGATACATCTAAGCATTTTAATTTTTCAGCATCATTTAAAGTACCATCCTTAGTAATAATTTCAATATTACTTAATAATTCATTACGAGCAACGCTATCTGCATCAGCCCCAATGGTATATGAGTTAATTCTAACAATAGCACCATCAATGATTTTAGCATTAACAAATTCTATTTCATTATTAGAATCATTCATAAATGATTTTGATGTTAATAAATTCTTAAATGGATCTAAATAAAATGTTGATGCTTCTTCATACTTAAAAGTTGAAGTTGTATTTGTATAAGTAATTTTAACATCACTATTTTTAACTTGATAGTTAAAAGTTGTGGTGTAATAACTTGTGGTATTAAAGTTTACAATACCAGTACCATATCCATCAAAGAAGATATATATTTTTCCATATTGATATTTGCCAAAAAGTTGAGTTTTTTCAACTAATTCAAATGTTTTATCTTCGACATTTAAAATAAATTTATATGAATAAACATCATTAAGACAGTCATATAAGAAAACTGTATCTGTGGTATAATCAATACCACCATTTTTTAAGTTACTTACTTCATTAGTTACTAATGAAAATACTTTTTTATCATTTACAAAAAGGGTAAAACCTTCATACTGGGAAACAACTAAACTTGCTTTTTCACCATCGATGATGCCAGTAAAAGTCATATTGGCATATTTTTTCGTATTTGTTGTTTTAACTGTTTTACCAGTCTTTTTATCTTGCATTACAAATTGATAAACTTCCCCATTTAGAGTTACTTTACCAATTACTTCTAGTTCACTAGTTTTTACTTCAAAATTATAATCACTAGGAATTGTTGCTTCACCCCAAGTTAAATTATAAACTGTATCTGCACTAGTTTTTTCTACTAATTGGGTTTTTAAAGCATACCATTTTACACTAGATGTTTCAATATTTTTAATTCTAAATAGGTCAATTGAATAACCTGTAACAGTATTACTTAGAATATATTCACTATTTGTGTTAATTATATAATAATTTTCAATTTTGTATATTTTAGAATTAAAATAAATAATCGGACGTCTTGAATCACTATAAGTTAATTTATTAGTATTATCTGGTTCAATAACAATAATTCCATCTGTATAGTGGAAATGATGAATATTATAACCCGTTTTAACGCTAAAATCGGTTGGACTAGTCGCATCAATGATCTCACCATTTAAACCATTAAAACTAACTTTATTATCTGAAGTAATTTTTAAATTACTTAATTTATAAACCTCATTATAAACGGTACCTTCATCTGGGTAAGTACCATCACCATAGCCTTCTGCTCCACTATCATCAGTTGTGTCAGCGTAAGCAATGGTTGTTTGTTTAGTAAGATATTCACCAAGTAAAGTATCATCTAAAACTACAACTTTTGATATTTCGGTCATGCCTTTATAATTTAATTTTATTTCATAAACGCCTGAAACAAAAGTATCTACTTTACCTGATATTAAATCATTAGTTACATCAACTTTTTTATTATCTTCAACAATTGTAAATAAATCTTTTGTATAAATGGTTTGACCTTTAAATATTACTTTAGAAGTCCCGGTAAGTTCTACTGTTGATTTAATTGTTACACTGTATTCAACAGTTATAGGGTCTTTATCTACCCCATTAACATATAGTTCAACTATAACTTCTTGAGGTCCTACTTTATTAAAGTCAATTGGATCAGATATTACTGATGCATAGCATGTAATAATATCAACATATTCTTTAATTTCTGTTAAAGTTTGATTACGATTATTAATTTTTAAATTAATATTATCAAATGGATTGTAACTTGTCGTTCCACTTTCAAGTACGACTAGTTCTTCATTTAATTTAACTTCATAAGAGTTTTCAACAACCACATAGGTAATCGTTTTTTCCACATATGTGAAATTAACTGATTTAATTCCTAATTCTTGGTCATTAAAGGGGATTGTTAATTTAGCAACATAGGTGCCTACATTATTAAAATCAACATTGCTTGTATCTAAATATTTTTCAGAAATATTATTAAAGATTGTACCATTAATAACAACCACAAAATCATTTAGAAAAGCATAAGTATCTTTAGAAGTACCTTTAGTAATAGTAATTGTATCACCTTTTGCGTAATTGATAATTACCCCAAGTTTTACTTCAACATTTGAGGTTATAGTTTTACCATCATATGTCAAAGTTATTTGATTAGCACCAGTTTTAGAATAATCAATACTTCCACTAATCATCTCAAGAGTAACTGGAATTGTTTGTTCACCTTTTTTAATTTCAAATAAAGAAGTAAGATCAACATATTTTCCATTTGGATAAACAATAATATTTTTAGCACTTAATTTAACTTCTTCATCTTCAACTATTTTAACTTTAACACTTGATGTTATATGTTTAGCATATAAAGTATAATCAAATATAACATCATAAGTATTACCACTAGTTGGATTATTTAATGAAGATGCATCAATCATTTCATTTGTTACTTGTTTGGCTTGATAGTCAACATATAAGCTAAATAACTTTGTTAAATCAAAGTTTTTAACCTCACTCATACTTAGTTCAAGTACTGAGTATGAAGGGATAACTTCA
This sequence comes from Bacillota bacterium, assembly GCA_963648435.1. Lineage (GTDB taxonomy): Bacteria > Bacillota_I > Bacilli_A > ML615J-28 > CAG-313 > UMGS75. The sequence continues at coordinate 26,409 of CAVJDT010000014.1, read as the reverse complement.
ACCTCATGATACTCAGTAACATGAACTGTTAGGATTTTACTTACATTTTTGAAAGTTACTTTATAAGTGTAAGTACCAGTTTCAGCTTTAACATTATTTTCAATCATATCTAAAGTTATATCAACATTTTCACCATCAATTGAGGCTTTAAATAAAGATAGAAAATCATATTTTTCAACTTGTAATTGATTAATTGTAATTTCGTTTACTTGTAAAGTTACATCATAAATAGTTTCTGTAACATTTACTGTAACTTTTGCTATTTTCTTTTCATAAGTACAAGTAATTGTATAACTACCTGTTTCTTCTTTTAAACTACTAGTATCAAGGTATTCATCAAGAACCATGATTGTAGTATCATCAGATTTTATCGTAAATAAAGTTTTATAATCATATGTATATACTTCAGTATCTTTTACTTCAAGTGTATCTTGAAGGGCAACAACTGAAATCTTAGGTTTAACGGGATTATCACCGTTATTATTACAACTTGTTAAGGTAAATAGTACTACTAAAATAAGAAATAAATGTTTTAGTTTTTTCATTCTATCACCACTTTCTTAAATTAGTTACTTTTCTTTAATGTCCATTCACCTGTCTTATAGAAATCAATATCAATATATTTAGTATAATTATTACTAAATACAATCATTATATCTTGATTAATAAATGTTACATAACGATCAGAACGGCCTGATGTACCACCAGAAACATCAGTGTTCGCTGGTGAAACCTTAAATCCTAAAGCTCCAAGTACTTTGGTAAATTCTTCCATGATTTCATCAAAATCAGTAATTTGCATATTTTCATCATAATTACTGCTTGTCATCTTAATGCTAATTGACTTACGGTAAATTGGATTACCATCACTATCAGAACCAGTTTGAGTTGCATCATAGAATGGACCATTAATAGCATCGCCTAATACACTAACAAATACTTCAGGAGATGGGAAGTAGCTAACAGCTTCGCCAAAGATATCATCAAGTACTACCGTTGTAACCTCATCATGAGAATCTTTGGTAGAACCGGTTGCGGTATAATATTTAGTTGTATAATCAGCCCATGAAGTTTTAATTTCTCTTGGAACATAACCATCAAAAGTATCTTCAGGTAAAGTTGTTGTACCAAAATTACTGTATTTAACGGTATAATAACCACTATAGATACCACTAATTGAATAAGGGAATACGGCACTTACTAATTTACCTTCACTGCTAACAGTAATTGAAAGGGTAGCAGAAGTTGATGCTTCACCATAACGACCATAACTATTAACTGTAAGTTCTTCCGCAATTTCTCTAGTAATAGCTGAATCACGTAATTTGAAGGTATAATAAGTTTTACCATCTTTAGTTGTTGATGATTCAAATGTGAAAATACTTGCAGAGAAATCAAAACTTGGAAGTTCTTGGAAATATGAACCATTATATTTTCTCTTACCAGCCATAACTTTTAAAGTTGTGTTGTATTCAAAATAATCAAATGTATTATCACTATTTTGAACATAACCAGAATATGCAATGTGATAAGGTTTACCATCACTTGTATAAGTGTACTTGCCAGTTTCTTCTAGTAATGCGGCTGCGGCAGTAATTTTACCAACCAAACCAACTGTGCCAACTGAACTTGTATAATTTTTAATAGTTTTTTCAATACCACGAGCAAGGAAAGCTTTTGCATTAGATGTTGTTGATAATGTTTCATAATCGCTATCATCAGTAGAAGGAGCATATAATTGTGTTTCCACGATTTGGAATGTGTAGTTTTGAGCTGTCTTCATATAAGTAAGAGCGTTTGTTAAGGCTTCCGCATTTTCAGGAGCTTCATAAGGAGTAGGGTCACTAACTACAGTTGTACCAATTTTTGAGAATTCAAGTTCAACTGTTGTATAACTCATTGCATCTGCATCTTCTTGAGAATCAGCACCATAATATAAAATTTCGGTTTGTGCAACTAATTTTGTGATTTGTCCATCTTCAACATATAAGAATACTTTATCTAATGTATCAGAAAGCATTGGTGTAAGTGAGAATGATAAATATGTCATTAAATATAAATCATCTTCGCTGGTTGTATCAAGAGAATATTCATATCTTTGTTCTTCTTCATTGAATTTAAATTTGTTAACATTTAATTGACCTAAATGATTCCATAAATGTTGTTGTTCCCAAACTGATGGAATACTTAAATAATCTTTAACAAGAGTTTTAGCTACTGTATTATTTCTATCAATATATACTTTTTCAATACCATGGCCTACTGCACCACTTTGGTTCTTTAAACCATCTTGTTCACTCTTACGATAATTATCAACTAAAACATTTTCCTTTTGTTCATAACTATACCAAGAACCAGACCATGCATCTTTTGACATTTCAACTGTCATACCATATTTATGATTTGAATTATTGTCAGATTGATTAAAGTCAACATATACATCTTCAACTACACCTTTAACCGTAATGCTTTCATTGCCTAATATCTTAACCATTTCTGATGTTAATTCATTTACTTCACCTTGTTGAGTATCAGCTTTAACGGTTATAGTTATAGTTTTAGAAACTGTTTTATCAGCGTTTGAAGTAACTGTAATATTAACACTACGATCAAGTACAACATTACCTACAACAGTTAGAGTATCATCACTTACTGCAACAACTTTTGGAGATTCTGATTCAACTGTATATGAAGTATCACTAGTACCAGTAATAGTTACACTTAAAGTTGCACTTTCACCTTTTTTGATTGTGGTTTTAGATACACTTACTTCCATTTTAACAATTGTTACAACTTCAGCTTTTACGGTAAGTTTAATTGATTTACTGATATTTTTATCTTCATTTGATGTTACGGTAATTGTAACTTCAACATCTTCAGTTACACCTTTAACTACTGATACTTTATCATTTTTAATTGATACAACATCAGCAGGATCTACACTATATGTGTAACTTGTATCTTTAGCATTTTTAACATTAACCGTTAAATCAACGATTTCACCAATCTTAATGGTGCTAGCACTTGCTTCTACATTAATTGATACTTTTTTATTATCACAGGATATAACCATAGCAAGGCATAGAACAAATAAAACTAGTGAAAAACTTTTAATAAAAATAGTTTTAAATTTTGTCATTTTTTATTCTCCTTTTTGATATAAATCGGTACCCCACATATAAATGATTAAATCGAGACTAGAGTCTACTGGGGCTACATAAACTGTTTTATCCTTAACAACTTCACGTTTAATTTTTATTCCATTTTCTTCAATTTCTTCAATAACTGTACCTTGAATAGTCTTACTATATTCACCATTACCTAAATCGGTAAAGCCAATCGATTTTAAATATTCACCGATTTTTTCAAGTGATGAATTAATAGTATAGTCAATATCAAGTGGTACATCATAATATAAAGTTATGCTCATATGAGCTGTATTATCTCCGTTTGGAATGTGCATTGATAACATACCAAATCCATAGGTATCACCAAGAACATTTCCAAAGAATGGTAACATATTATTTTGTTCTATTTCTTCTGTTGTTAATTTTGATGATTCTTCATAATATTCATATAAGAATTCTTTTGCATTAACCATTTCATCATCTTCGGTTGTCGAACTTGAACTTGATTTAATAAATTCTAGTTCATCCCATGATGTTGGAACTAATCTTGTATCAAATTTAACATCTATATCATCAGGTACTTTGGCTTCATTGAAATCACTATAGGTAATGGAAACATCACCAAAAATAGAACCTAAATAGAAATAGAAATTTGTAGCAATAATCTTTCCATCTTTAACTGTAATAAATGGAGTATATTTATCAAATGATACAGCTGAACCATTTGTGGCGAAAAGCCCATAAAGATTAACATCATTTCCTACTCCATAATAGAAAGTAGAAGCAACTGCACACATAACATCATCAACATAGTAACTAATTGAACCATCTTCATTTTCAATATACTTTGTGAATATTTCCGCCGCAAAATTAAATGTAGGTCGGGCATTAGTAAAGTCTGTTGCATATGCTCGTGCCGCAGAATAAACATTTGCATTGTTTGCATCTTCATAGAAAGTATTATATAAAGTATCATTTATTTTCTTATATCCATAACTTCCATTAGCTGTATAATTTTTCTTTTCTTTACCATACTCATCATATCCAATCGTATATGGTCTAAAGTAACATATATCATTACATATTGTTTCCGTATAGCCAGAAAGCACATAACCTTTTGTAAGGTATGAAGCAGTTAAACCTAAGAAGTCAAGGGTATAACTATCTAAACTTTGCATATAAGCAATAGCACTAGTAAGTTCATCATGAAATTCATAATGAGGATACTTTGATATTGTTGGTACTTCAACAGCATCACCACAGTCTACCGCGACAAATAATTCTAAAACTGCTTTATTAGGTTTAGCAAGATTATAGTCTGGTTTACTTAATGCATAGAAACCTAAAATTTCATTTTCTTCAATAATTAATTGAAATTGCGTATTAGGGTCTGCTTCAAAATCATAAGGATTCGCCGAAGCTACAAGTTTTTGTGTTAAAGTTTTATCAGTACCTTTATATTCGTAACGCCAAGTATCTTCATTAAATATGAAATCATTTACGGTTAGATTTTTAAGATTATTATAAAATCCTGAATCTTCCCAACTTACTTTATTTCCATCATCATCAAGTACTGCTTCATAAGTTTCATCGTTAGCAAAACTTACACCAATTTTACTAGCAATACCATTATGGTTTTTAATATATATTCCCATATTAGTACCAGTATCACTATTTGCGTATTCGGCATACCAGTTAGTTCCATCCATTGCGGTTTTAAGAACTGATGTATATGTGGAAATTGGTTTGCTACTAATGCCTATTTCAGAAACATCAATATTTAAATATCCTTCAAATCCAATTTTATCAACCTTTAATGCATCTAACATTTCTTGGGTTAAATTAGGTTTGGCAACAATTAAAATAACTTTGCTAGCTACACATTGAGAATTTTTAGAGCTAGTGGCCATTACTTCAATAATTTTATCACCATTTACATTACTTGCAGAAAGTAAACCATTCTCATTAATACTTGCGTATTCTGCACCACTTTTAATTGACCATATAACATCACCACTAGTTACACCATCAACATATGATGTAAGTTTGATTTCTTTTCCACTTCTTACTTCACTTTTACCTTGAATGCTAACAGTTACTTCAGGTTCAACAATTGGTTTTGCTTGAAAAACTTTATCATTTAATTGAACAAGACATCCATCTTTCATTTTAAATGTATTATTATCATTCATGATAACACCATAGACAACTACGATACTATCAACTACAGGTTTATCGGAAGTCATTTGTTCATAACTTATTTCACCATCAACATCATATAAAGTATCAATAATAAAAGTATTATCATCTTTATCTGAAATAGTAATTATTTCATTTTTAATTTCTTTAACATAACCTGCTACATAATATTTATCAGTTGAAGTAGTACCATTTTCTAAACTTAGTGATTTAAGTTCAGAAAATGATTTAATATTAAAGGCTGTTTTAATTTCAGGTTTTGGCTCGGGTTCCTCGCTTGCACACATATTACATGATGTAACAAAGATTCCTAAAACACATACCAAAACTAATAATACTAGTAGCGAAAATTTCATAGTTTTATTACGCATTACTTTCACCTCCTAATATTCATAGATTGTACATAAGTTAACTTGTCTATTAGTTGTAGTTTCATATGTACATTCTATTTTTTTAATTTTATTATTTTCAAAAGTAATGGAAAGTGCTGCCATATCTTTAATTTCAATATCACTATTAAATACTTTTGATATATTTTCTTTAGTGATTTCCCCATTAAAATTATTATCTTTTAAAGTATAACTCTTAAATAATTCTTTTTGTAAAGTTAAACTAAATAAATCACTTGATTTAAAGTTTTCATTTACTTCCGTGTTTTTACTTGTAGTTAGTTCAAAACTATCATCTAATGATGATGTCGTAAAGACAATCGTTGCTTTAGTTTTATCAATAACTGTTGTTTCTTTAATTTGTTGATAAACTAAAATATCAGTATCTTTAATTGTTAATGTACTTTTAACTTTAGTACATGTTTGCATGTTTTTATTAATTGTATTCGTATAATCTTTTAAAGCGGCATTACCTGTTTTTTTACATGATGTAAGTGTCGGAATTATAACTACTGCTAATACTAATGCCACAATTATCGTTTTTATTTTTTTCATGTCGTCCACCCCCTATTTTTGAATACGTCTTTTAAAGACATATAAAGCACATAAAGTAAGTATTGATAAAACATTAATACTAACTTTTGATACATTAGTTGATGTACTACTATTTTGTAAATCGTTAGCTTCACTAGCAATTGATGAAACATATTGTTTATATGATGTAACAATATTATTATATTTAGTTAAATCTAATAATGCTTTTTCACTTAATGACAAATTATTTAAACGAACATTAATACTATTTAAATTAGCAAGTAAACTAATGTTAAATGTATCAGGTAATTCGTTAATATTTTCTTGTAATAATTTTACAGCTTTACTTGCATTAGCAAATTGTAATTTCTTAAGTTCAGCTTTTGCATCTGTTACAATACTTGCATAATGGTTCCATTCCTCTATTGTATAACCATACTTAGTAGGGTCTTGTTTTACCGCATTGTAAGCTGTAAGTGCATCATTTATTAGTTTTTCATCAGTTAATTGTATTTTATTTAATTGTTCGATTTGTTTAGCATTTTCAATGAATTTAATCATATTCTTATGCATTGGTTTATAATTACTTATTTCTGCATTTTCGACTTTACCAAAGAATGCTTCATAAACAATTGAATCATAACCTTCAATTTCATCTTCATCTGGTAGAATTAAACCAATTGGACTCTTTTTACCAGCTAAATCAATGAATGTAAAATAGTATAATTCATAGCCAAATAAATCAACATATTTATGTAATAAATCATAGCCAGGATCGCTTTCAGAAAGGGTTGCTTTTTCTACATATGCATCTTCTAATGATGGAGCAGTAAATGATCTAAATTCTACAGCCATGAGATTATCACATTGATAGAAAGCATAATTACCAATTATCTTTAAACTATCAGGGAAGATTAATACTTTAATGTTTTTATTTCCGTTAGCCGCATAAGTGTCAATACGATATGTATCTTCTACAACTTCAAATGTTGTAACATTAAGTGCCGCTGGGATTGATTTTAATTCTAAGTGATTAGATGGTAATGTAATATATAAAGCACCATTTATTAATGATGCATAATCATTAATTTTACCATCATCATAAGTTTGATTATTATTTGTATAAGTATATTTAGCAAGATTTGTACATTCTTCAAATACTAATTGCCCCATCTTGCTTAATTGATTAGAGAAAGTAAATTCAACTAATTCACTATTCATTTGGAAAGCACCATCACCAATTATTGATAATTTAGGAGCATTAAAGGTTTTGAAACTAGCAAGTTGGAAAGCAAAATCTCCAACTTTTTCAAGTTTAGCAAGGTCACCTAACTTGCTTAAACTATAACATTTTACAAAGGCTGCTTCACCAATTTCTTTAACAGATTTAAGATTAACTTCTTTTAATACTTCACATCCCGCAAAGCTATAATCACCAATTGTTTCAATATTATCAAGATTTATTTCTTTTAAGTTTTCACAGCCCATAAAGGCTCTTTCACCAATTTGAGTAACACTACTATTTAGGGTTACAAGTTTTAAATTTGTGCAACCCGCAAAGCTAAAGGCTGCTACTTCATTTAAACTTGATGGAATCACAACTTCACTTAAACCTAAGCATCCCGCAAAAGCTCCTTTATCCATCTTTTTTAAAGTTTCTGGTAAAATTAATTCCATTATTTGGGGAGCACCACCAGTTGTTAAATATTGGGTAAAGGCTCCTTCACCAATTTCTTCAATTATTGGCATTCTTAAATAACTTAATACTTCGCAGTCCGCAAAAGCATATTTACCTATTCTTTTTACATTTGTAAGTTCAGCTGTCTTTAAGCTTGTACAGCCATAGAAAGCTTCATCTTCAATTTCTTCATCAGTTTTTGTAAGGTTAATTATACTAAGTAAGACATCGTTTGCAAAACATGTTTTTCCAATATGAACACCACCATTTTCAGGCATTACAACTTCTATTAAGGATAAACAATTTTGGAAAGCTCCAAAGCCTAAATTAGCATTTTCACCAATTGTAACTTTTCCTAATTTTGAATTATAGAATGCACCTTCTGCACATTCAGCATTACTGCTTATTGTAACTTCTTTAAGTGATGTTGTAGAGAAGGCATATTTTCCAATTGTTTTAACATTATCTAAATTAATTGTCTCAAGACTACTATCATTAACGAAAGCATAATCACCAATTTTGGCAATACCTTCACTTGGTAATTTAACTTCTTGTAAAGTTGAAATATTTGAAAAGGCATAGCTTTCAATTACTAAATTTTTATTGGTAAATTCAAGTTTCGTAAAATTAATTCCTGAGAAGGCACCAGCACCAATTGTTTCATATTTACTACCAATTACATAGGTATCATTAAGATCTAAATTATCAAAGTAAGCTTTAGCTGAAAAATAAATTTTGGTTTCATCTTTACTTACTAATAGTCCATCAGTTGCTTTATAATATGGGTTTTTACTATCAACCACAAAATTAGTTAAATTAGTATCATGGAAGAAAGCACCATTTAATTCTTCAAGTTTTGTGTTTTCATCAAACTTAATTGTTTCAAGTTTTGTACATTTATAAAAGCAATTTTTTCCTAGTGATACTTCATTATTAGGTAGTTCAATAACTTCAAGACTAGTACAATTATAAAAGGCTTGTTCATCAAGTTTGTCAACTTTAGCATTAAACTTAATATTTGTTAGTTTAGGGCAATCACTGAATGCACCTTTACCAACATTTATAATATCATTATTAATTGTTATTTTTTCTAGAGCTTCGCATTTAGCAAAACAAAATTCAGGAATTTCTACTTGTTCATATATATCAACACTTGTTAATCCACTCATAACAAACATTGCATATGATAGTTTTGTATTAGGTGATAACACAACTGAAGTAAGACTAGTACAACCTTTAAATGCTTGTTTACCAGTATTTCTTAAAGTTGTTAAATCAACCGTTTGTAATGATTTACAATTTGTAAAGGCATCAACCCCAATTGCATAAATCTTTGATAAATTTATATTATTTAATTTTTCACAATCTTTAAAGGCTTCGCGGCCAATGACTGTAACAGTATCTAAGTTAATTTTTTCAAGTTTGGTATCATTACAGAAGGCATATTCTCTAATTGTTTTAATTGAACTTGGTAAAATTACTTCTTTGAGTCCTGAACAATTATAGAATGCATATTTTTGAATTTCTTCAACTCCTTCAGGAACAACTATAGATGTAATTGAAGTGTTCGCAGCAGGAATCTTATTTTTGTCATAATCATCTTCCGTAAGTTCAATTGTACGGTCAGTTTCATATAGACAAAAAGCATAAGCACCAATATATAAAATACCTTCATCATCAGGAATTACAACCTTACCACCTAAACCTTTATAAGCAATAAGACTACGATTTTCAATGACAAATGGATTTTTAATATTAATGGTGATACTAGCATTAATTTTAGAACCATTAGCATTTAAAGTAATAATTGTAGTTCCTTCTTTTAAGCCTTTGACAACACCTTTTTCATCAACAGTTGCAACATCAGGGTCCGTTGATGAATAAGTTAATTCATATTTACTTTCTGCATACCATGGGTTAAAATCATAATATAGTTGAATCTGTTCCCCTGGGTAAAAGCTTAATTCACTTATACTATCAATAAAGGTACGGTCACCAGTTGAACCAATTTTACTAGTTTGAGCCGCTCTAGAATAAGCAAATAAAGTTTCAAAATATGAAAAACGCAGTGATTTTAATTTAGCATCTTCAATATTATCAACATAATTTGTGGTTTGTTTACCACTATCAGTTCGTTCTTTTACATTTATAATAAGTACTGCTTGTTTACCATTATAGGCTTCACGTGCTGTAATTGTAGCACGACCTGCTTTTAAGCATTTAACTTGACCTTTGTCAACTTCCGCAACCGTTTCATTTGATGAAGTCCAAGTTAAGTGATTTAAATAAGATTTATCAACATCAAGTGTAGTATCAGATGATGCTAAGAATTTAGTTACATCAATAATTTCATCTTCATACATTGATAAAATTACTAAATCTACACCATCCATCGTACCATCTTTAGTGAATTTAAAATCACCTTGGGTACCAGGAAGTTGGCATAAATAAATATTTGAATTTAATGCATAGTCATCAATTGAGAAGGCAAGAGCATTAGGAATAATCGCATCATCATAAATATCTTCAATATAATCAGTTATTTCAAATCTAACAGTTGTTGTTTCGCCTCTTTCTGAGTATACTGGAATTGGTTTATCGGAAAGAAGATTATATGATGAAGATGAAGTAAAGATAATTGGGGTAATTGATTGAACATATTGATTATCATATACCGACATTGTAATATAATATCTATCTTTCTTTAAAGTCTTATCATATTTCTTTTCATATTGAACATCTTTTAAGACAGGAGCTTCATCATCTAAATAGAAATCAAAACTGAAACTATTACGAACATTATTTTCTATTCCCCCATCTCCGTAATCTAATTCACCAACCATTTTAAATTCATATTGTCGGTTATTTACTAGTCCTAATAACTGTGATTTAAATTTTAAGTTTTCATAATAAGGAACGGGAGAACCACCCGCCGAATATGCTTTAGTAGCATTATAGTCGACATGCGTTATAATAACTTCCCCTGTTAACTTATCCGTAATTGTAAAGGTCATTGTTTGAGCATTTCTTAGTAAACCTGCATAAACTACTGATATACCATCAATCGTACCTAAAATATTAGATACCGCAATATGGTCAGTTGTTGCGGGGATGGCCTCATACATACTTTCATCAATATCATATAGATATGTACCAAGTGGTATCAAATAATTGTAGAAGTAAGATCCATATGGAGTTGTTGCATAATAATCAGCTTTAATCTTATCTTCATCATCAATCGCTCCATTATGAGCTTCCGATTCTACTTCATAGTAAGTTTTATCAAACATTGGAGCTTCAGTCCAATCACCATAAAAGGCTAAGAATGGAATATTTAAATCTATTTTTTGTTCTTCATTTGTAGCATTTGATTTTAATTTAACAAAACCTTCAACATACATTCCATAAGGGAATAAGTTATCAATATTTTCTTTATCTGCACTAGATAATATATATGTAACTTGAACTTTTGTAGAAGAATTTTTAGAAACCGTTAAAGTATTATTAACTAATTCACCAGTTTCAATTACTTCAATTTTAGTTGTACCATCAAGTAAACTAGCCTTTTCAGCAACGTGATTACTATCTGATGTTGATACACTTTCAGTCATACCTATTACTGATAAATCATAACTAACATCTTCATCTGATAAATTAACAACATTAAATGTCATTACGTATTTACCAGTACGTTTAGGGTCATCACCAAGTTCAAGTTTTGTGCGGTCACTTCCATCAACGGTGATATAAGCAGGAGTGTTGACCGCATTTCTAATACTTGCAAGTCCAGCTCCTTGTTTACGTGGAGAATAAGGGTTTCCTTCTTCATTTAACGCTATGGTCGCAGTTGACATTAATAGTTTATTAGTAAGTTCTGATAATTCTTTTCGTGAAATATCAGGATATTTTTCTTTTAAGTATTGTCTTATTAAAATAACAATACCACAAAGATTAGGGGTCGCCATTGAAGTACCGCTTAATTCATCATAACCTCCACCAGGAATAGCTGATTTAATTGTGCCACCATGAGCAGTAATTTCAGGTTTTAAGCCAAGGGATGGGGTAGGACCCCAGCTTGAGAAATCCGACATAAATGGTCCAGCTTGGTTGTCATAGCTTACAAGAATAGTGCCACTTGGTTGACTAGCAAGAATGGTACCATCATCTTTTGAAATGGAAATAGTAGGAATGTGGTCGGTTTTACCCATTGACATTAAAATATCACCATCAATATTATTGTAAATGATACATGCAACAGCACCTGCTTTTTTAGCATATAAGGCTTTTTCTTCAAAAGTATTATCACCACGTCTAACAAGAGCAATTTTACCTTTTAAATCAAGGTTATTGAAGTTGGATTTTAAACCAACACCAGGAACGGTTACATATTCAAATTCTTTTGATTCACCTTTACCAATACCTAATTCTTTAAAGAAGTCATTTTCCTTACCTGTTATGGCATTAGATTCTTTATAAAATAATACTTGAGTACCATTAGCTACTAAATATTTACTTTTAACACCACTAATTGAGGCAACTGATAAGGCGGCCTTATAAGTTGATGGAGAACCAACAGTCCCAGAATCAGGATTTGTAACCATATTGGTATTACCTTGGGCACCACCAAAACCTGAACTATAACTATTACTTGCGGCGGTAATTAAACTAATACCACTATCATTGATTTTATCATATATTGCATTTACTTCCGTTTTATCTATTTCTCTTGCAAAACCACATGATGAACCAAGTGACATATTAATAGCATCAACACCAATAATAACTGCATCTTCAAGTGCCGCGATGATATCTTCGGTTTTACCACCTTCATCAAGGTCTGGGAAAACTTTCATTAAAACAAGTTGCGTATTAACTGCAATACCTGTAATTACATCATCTTTACCACCAATGATACCAGCAACATGTGTACCATGTTCAGAATCATATGGATTTACATCAGTATCTTTATCTGCATAATCATATGCATAAGGGATTTTTTCACTGTAATAAACATCAGAAATCTTAAGACTTGGAGTAAATTTAACCGCATTTAAGATTTTAGTTTCATCGGTTGTATTAATTAATGATTCAATGTAATCTTTTGTATATAAAGGTTTTTCAGGTTGACTAGAAAAAACAGTATGACTACAATCAAAACCTGAGTCAAGCACCGCAACAGCTGTACCATTACCGGTATAAGAAACACTATCAGATTTATAAATACCTGTATCATATACTTCAACTACATTTTCTACGGCACTATAACTAGAACCAGAAGTTGCGGTAGGAAGATTATAAGTGTCAGATAAAATAGTAGATTTAACATTTTGAACTTCACTTAATTTTTTAAAGTTTTTATATGTTGTTTTGACCGCAATACCATTAAGAATAGTGGAATAGCGATATTCAACTTTTTGAATTAAATTTTTATCGAATAATTGTTCTTCTAATTCTCTTTGTTCTTTTTCAATTTTACGTACATCACTTTGTCCTTTAGCTGAATTTGCATATTCACTTATTGACTTATAAGTTAAATAACCAGATTCTAAATAATTATCAATTACTGAAGGACTATCTAATGTAATGATGGTTACTACTTCATCAGAATCTAAATAACCATTATTTTCTATCAAATGTTCTGCCTTAATTTGCGACATAACTTGTTCTTGAGTTAATTTTAAATCACTTTTTAATATTTGCAATTGTTGAGGATTGCTATTTGTCTCATTTTTAACTTGCGTGTTTTTACTACAAGCACTACAAGTTACTATAGTAAGTCCAAGCATTAAGGCAGTTAGTATTCTTTTTTTCATACTATCTCCTTTTTTTTAACGAAGCCATAAAAGCACTAAAAGTAAAGCTATACCAAAGCATGCAAGTACCCCTAATAGAATTGGTAAATAGTGGAGAAGAGCAGCACCAATTATTGCACGGCGTTCTTTTTTTGTTACCTCTATACCTTCTTTGTTGTGAAATTTACGACGGGGCATCCCATCTACATCCATATTATATATGGTATGTCCGTCATCTACATATTTAGTTTTTTTATTTTTTTCTTTCATTTTTCTTCTCTTGTTTTTCTTTTTCTAAACGCTTATATTCTAAATCATAATATTCTAGATTCATCATAATATCTTTATTGTATAAATGACAAGCTACAAAATGATTAGGTAATGCTTCTATATACTTAGGTTCCTTCATTTTGCAAACATTCATACATTGTGAACATCTAGTATGAAATTTACATCCTTTGGGAGGATTAGCCGGTGATGGAATGTCACCACCAAGAATTATACGTTTCATTTTTACATCAGGATCAGGAATGGGAACAGCTGAAAACAAAGCCTTCGTATAAGGATGAAGTGGATTTGCGAATATTTCATCAGTTTCGCCAAGTTCCATCATATTTCCTAAATACATTACCAAGATTTTATCAGTAATATATTTTACAACTGATAAGTCATGGGAAATAAATACATAGGTAAGTCCCATTGTTGTTTGTAATTCTTTTAATAAATTTATTATTTGAGCTTGAATCGATACATCAAGAGCACTAACTGGTTCATCACAAATAACTAGTTTTGGTTTAACCGCAAGAGCTCTTGCAATACAAATTCTTTGACGTTGTCCACCTGAAAATTCATGAGGATAACGATCATAATATTGGGGTTGTAACCCACATTTTTTCATTATTTCATATACATATTCACGTACTTCTTGTTTTGGTACAATTTTATGTACTTTCACAGCTTCCGCAATAATACTACCAATAGTCATTCTTGGAGGTAGACTTGAATATGGGTCTTGGAAGATTAATTGAATATCGGTACGATATTTATTCATTCGTGATCTTTTTAGATTTGTGATATCAATATCGTTAAAATATATTTTGCCTCCATCAGCCTCATAAAGTTTTAAAATAGTTCTACCTAGTGTGGTTTTACCACAGCCAGATTCGCCAACAACACCAATAGTTTGTCCTTTTTCAACATCAAATGTTATATTATCAACTGCTTTAAGGTAAGCACCAGGTTTACCAAAAAGATTTTTATTTAGAGGAAAATATTTTTTTAAGTTTTCAACTCTCAACACATATTTAGGTTCGGAATTTGAAACTGAAACATTTTGTTTACTATCGTTCATTATCTTTAGCCTCACTTTCCTCATATAAGTAACATGATACATAGTGTGTATCACTTACTTTTATTTCATGGGGGTATAAACCCTTACATTTTTCTATACATTTATTACATCTATTTTTAAAATAACATGTGTTTGGTA
Source organism: Bacillota bacterium (assembly GCA_963648435.1). Lineage (GTDB taxonomy): Bacteria > Bacillota_I > Bacilli_A > ML615J-28 > CAG-313 > UMGS75. The sequence continues at coordinate 11,200 of CAVJDT010000014.1, read as the reverse complement.
AATTAATTGGATTAGGTACTTGACCTGGAATTGAGTATAATGGTTCCGTTGAACTTGATGTGATTAACGGTTTACTCTTTTGTAATCCAATTGTATATGGATGAAGTGGATTATGGAAAATTTCATGAGCTGTTCCTTTTTCAATAACTCGACCAGCATACATTATTACTACTTCATCAGCCATTTCAGCAATTACTCCAAGGTCATGGGTAATTAACATAATTGAACAACCTTGTTCTTTTTGTAATTCTTTTAATAGCTCAAGAATTTGAGCTTGAATTGTAACATCAAGAGCCGTTGTTGGTTCATCCGCGATAATTAATTTAGGATTACCCGCAAGGGCCATGGCAATCATAACTCTTTGTCTCATTCCCCCTGATAATTCATGAGGATAAGATTTATATACATGTTCTGGCATTGAAATACCAACTTTGGTAAGCATTTCAATACTATGTTTTTTCGCATCAGCTTTTGACATTGATGGAGTATGAATGAATGATACTTCATCGAGTTGATAACCAATTGTAAATACTGGATTTAAACTAGTCATTGGTTCTTGGAAAATCATTGTTATATCTTTTCCCCTAATTTTATACATTTCTTTAGTTGGCATTTTAGTTATATCATATGCCAATTTTTGATTATTTTCATCATAGCCTAAATCATTATTATTAAATCTAATTTCACCATCAACTACTTGGCCTTGTGGTGATTGTACTAATTGCATAATGGATAAAGATGTAACACTTTTGCCACAACCAGATTCACCAACAACACCAACAATTTTATTTTTTGGAATATTAAATGATACACCATTAACTGACATAACTGTACCATTATCAGTGAAGAAACATGTTTTTAAATTTTCAATTTCTATTAAATTGCTTTCATCTTTCATTACTGAAGTATATTCTTTAATATTACGATGTTGCTTTTTTAAAGCTTCATAATATTTCATTTGTTTAATGTTATATTTAATTATCTTTCGACTTTCTTTTATGCTAATGTAATTAGAAGGTTTTTTTACTTTTTCTTTCATTGTTTTTTCCTCCTATTTCTTAGCCTTTGGATCCATGGCATCACGTAAACCATCGCCTATAAAGTTAAATCCAAGTACAGCAACAACAATTAATAAACCTGCAGGTAGCCATACATTGGTATGATATTGAAGTACTTCTCTTGTTTTCGCTGTTGCGATCATCGTACCCCAAGCAGCTTTAGGAACTTGAACACCAAGGCCTAAATAACTTAATGTTGATTCATATAAAATTACACTACCAAGGCCTAAGGTCATTGAAACAATTAGTTGAGGCATTACATTAGGGATTAAATGCTTAAAGATTTTTCGCCATGTAGGTAAGCCCATAACCTCGGTTGCGGTAATATATTCTTGTTCTCTTAATGCTAGAATTTGACCACGTACAAGTCTAGCCACACCACTCCAACTAAATATGGTAATGATTGCCATTAGAATATATATACGTTGAGTTGAAGTTATTTGATTATTTAATTCAGCACTAAAACGTGCATCAATGATTGCGGAGGCAATAAGTAGAATAGGAAGAGTTGGAATACAATTGAAAATATCAACTATACGCATTATCAATTGGTCAACCCAACCACCAAAATAGCCTGATATACCGCCTAATATAATTCCGATTAATGTTTCTAAAATTACAACGATAAAACCAATTGTTAGTGATATTCTACCACCATACATTAGTCTAACAAAAACATCCATACCTTTATCATCAGTTCCTAATAAGTGTTCCTTACTAGGATCTGCATATTGTCTATATTCACTTACTATTTCAATTGCTTCATGGACAATTTGTTGTTCACCATTTTCATCAATATAGGTATAAGTCTTAATGGTTGTATCAACTACTTGACTTCTATCAACAGTTTCTTCGCCCCATTTTGTATAAATAACAGGTCCTAAGAATGAAAATAGAAATAAGAATACTATCATTATGATACCAACAATTGAAAGTTTGGAACGGAAGAATCTACGAAGGACAAGTCGCATTGGACTCATTTCTTTGTATGTATCTTCTAATGAGGTTGTTTCTTCATTTTTAATTTCTTCATTTGCTTGTATAATTGTTTCTTCGATTTTATCAATTTCGTTAAGTGGAATCGTATTTAAATTTATTTCGACTTCTGTTTTAACATCTTCTGTAAAGTCTTCAACTTCTAAAGTTGGTTGTTCACTTTTCTCAACTAAAATTGTTTGTTTTATTTTTTTAGCATTACGTTTGTTTATTCTTGAAATTTCATGATCGTATTTTACTTTTTTAGTTCCTTTTTTGCTTATAATAATAAAACTACAAACAAGTACTGCTAGTAAAATTGTAATGGTTGGTAATAATATGCTTAATATCATCTTTTACACCTACCTTCCTAGTTTTACTCGTGGGTCTACTATTGAATACATAACATCAGATAGTAGTGTTCCAATAACAGTTAATACCGCTAAAAACATGTTGTATCCCATTACAAATGGTATATCACCTTGCATTAATGCTGTGTAAGCCAAACGGCCAATACCATCTATGGCAAATACTTCTTCGGTTATCATCATACCGCCAAATAGTGATGGTAAAATTCCTGCAAGTAAAGTGACTAGTGGAATCATTGTATTTCTAAATGCATGTTTATAAATTACTTTCTTTTCTGATAAGCCTTTCGCACGTGCCGTACGTATGTAATCAGCGCCTAATACTTCAAGGGTATTAGTTCTTGTATATCGCATTAATCCCCCAATTGATAAAATAACACTAACAAAAATTGGCAAAATTAAATGCTTGATAATATCACCAAATTTTTGAAATGATCCAGCACAGTTATCAGCATAATTTGCGGTTGCTGAAATTAAACCATTTGATGGCAACCAACCTAAATTAACAGCAAATATTTTAATAACTATCGCTGCGAAAAAGTAAGTAGGTAGCGAAATACCAATCATTGTAAAGACTGTAACCGTATAATCTCTTACCGAATATTGGTGGGTTGCACTAGAAATACCTAGTGGAATCGCTATTAAGAATTGGAGTATTGTCGCGACTATTGCAATCGCAAATGATATCCACATATTTTCTTTTATAACTGTCGCAACAGGTTTTTCATATTTAAATGATGTTCCAAGATCGCCCTTACAAAGTTTTCCGAGCCATTTAAAATATCCTCCAACAATCCCTTTAAATGAATCATCACCGATTCCATATAATTCTTTAAATTTCTTTATATCTTCTTCTTTAATTGTTCCTTGGCTTAAGCCTTCCGCATATTTGGTTTCGACATAATTATTAGGCATTAATCTAACTAATGAGTAAATAATCAGTGATACACCGAACAAGATTATAATTGAAATTAATAATCTTTTGATTATATATTTAAACATTTTATAACTCCTTTTTTGAGAAATTGGAAACGCCTATGATTTTGCGTTTCCAAACATTTTATTTTTCTTTAACGTACAATGAAACTTTCCAAAGATCACTTGTTAAACCTTTATAAGGTGATAATTCAGTTTGTGGTGTTAATGTCGATACATCAATTTTTTCTGAATTATAGACAAACAAATCATCCCTTTGATATGTAGGAAGTTCAATTGCTAACTTCATTACTTCCGTTAAGGCTTTTTCATAATCACTCTTTCTATCTGCTTGGTTATTAGTTTTACGAGCCTTTTCAATAAGTTCTGATAAATAGTCTAGAATTTCAACTTCTTCATCATATTCACCACCATTATTTTGAATAATGGCATTGTAACCCCAGTTTTTAACTGATGTTGCATTTGATTCTTTATGATAAACTTGATACATATCAGGGTCAATTGTTGAGCTCCATGCGGCTGCCCATACAGTTAGACTTCCTTCTGATAATTTCTTTAATGCATTAGCATCTGGTTTTACTTCAACTTGGAAGCCTGCTTCATTTAATATTTCTTTAGCATGTAATAATGCCGCATAAGCAGGGTGGTCAGTTTCTTGACCAGCAATCGTAAATGTAAATTGTAATACACGTTTACTACCTTTTTGGTAAATACCATTAGCATTTAATTCGTATCCAGCACTTTCAACTAAATCACGAATAAATTGAATTTGTTGTTCTTTTGTTAAGGTATCTCCTTCTTTTTTGCCTAAGTTTTTAATGTAATCTCTATAGTAAGGATTTACTTGTTTTAATTCTTCATTTGAAGGAACTGTAGATCCAATATATGGATAATATGGAACTGCATCTTTTGGATATGCCCAGCTCGCTCTTGACATTGAACGATAAACAGGAAGAGCAGTACCTTTATAATATTTAACACATTCATCAGTGTTAATAGCATGCATAATTGCTTGTCTTACTTCTAAATCTACTACTTTACTTGCATTAATACCAATATAACCATAACCTGAAGCTTTGATTGTTTGGTAACTAATGCCTTCATTAACTTTTCCAGCAAGTTCCGCAATGGTATCAGGTTTAGCACTTGGTTCAATAAAGTCGATGCCTTTACTATATAATGTATCCAACATTTGGTTTTCAGCAACAACTTGGAAACGAATTTTTTTGATTGTAGGAGTTCCCATTAGGTAATATGGATTTCTTTCAAAATAAATAACACCTTTATCATAGAATTCACCTGATTGAATGTTAGTAATACCGCCACTTGATTTACTAGCCGCATAAGCACCAGCACCTACTGGTACACCAATACGATCAGGATTTTTAACAACTGTATTCATAAATGTTGGTGAACCATATTCAACACCAAAATTTTCTTCAAAGTCAAATTTATCAATATGTTCTTGATCGGAGTAATAATACATAGGGGCAACTGCGAACGAAAAGTTCCAAATTGCTTTAGGGTCAACTTCTTTAATCTTGATACTTAATACTTCATTGTATTCTTCTTTGACATTACCATTTTCGTCATATTGAACAGCATCATATTTTTTATTATTTACTGTAACAGCTTCTTTACGATTAGCAAATTTAATACCTTCAATATTTGAGTATGTTCTTGTACGATCTTTATAATAATTTTCAAGTTCTTCATTAGAGATATAGTTGAATAATTCTACTGAAGTACCCCAGTATTTAACAATTTCGTTAATATCATCTGGAATCTTATCCGCAAGAATTGCTTCAATTGCTTGTTCTTTAGTCCATTTCTTTAATTCTGCCACATCATATACTGAAAGAGAAGTTGAAAGTTTACCTTCTTTTTTAGACCATGTAATGTAGCCTTCATTATATAAGAATGCTTCAACATCTGTTGTAATTTTGTTTTTATACACAGTACCATTTTCATCTGAGAATATAATATCTGCATATGAGTCAATAGCATTTGTATAATCACTTTCTAATTCTTTCTTGAATAATTCAATTGCTTGTTTGTAATCTTTAACAACATTTTTATAACTATCTGATTTAGCACTATATTCTGTAAGTTTTGCTAAATAACCAGCTTCATCTAAAGTTAAGTCTTTCAAGATTTCTGTACTTGCACTTACTAGTGCGGTAATTCTAGCACGAGCTGCTGTGTCAAATTGGTCTTTAAAACTTTCTTGTTCATCAGGATTACCTTCTTGAGTACGATATTGTTTTAATCCCACAATATCTGTCGAATAGATTGTACTTGAACCAGTATATACTGGATCTAGATAAACATATAAATTAAACAATACATCTTTGATTGTTAAGTATGATCCATTAGAAAATCTTACATTGTTCTTTAAAACAAAATAATATGTTGTATATGAACCATCTGCTTCAGTAACAATTTGTAAATCTTTAGTAACAACTGATTCATTATCACCATAAGTTGGATTGCCTTCTTTATCATTACCAATCATACCAATTTGCGTCATCCCAATGACATTGGAATCTGGTCCTGTTGTTGAGAAGAATGGGTTAAATACTTTATCAACTGCTTGTGATGAAAATACTAAAGCATCTTCTTCGTTATCATAGTATGTGCGATTTTCTTGTTCGCCATCTTTACAACTTTTACAGCTTGTTACCGTAAATGTAGTGACAATTACCATAACAAAAATAAATAATTTTTTAGATAAATTTTTCATTTTAATTCTCCTTTTCCTCTATTAATTTAAATTCTACTGTTGTTGATGTAACTGATGTTTCATCTTTTTCTAAATATACTTCATTATCTACTAATATGAAGTTTTCGTTTTTATTAAATGTATCACTAGGCCATACTGTGATTTGACATGAGCCTTTAAAGGTAACATTTTCTAATTTTGTGTTTTCTAGTTTTCTTGATATTGGAACAATATAGATGTTTTGAATGCTTGGAAGACCTGCATCTAAACTAAGTGTTACTTCATCAAATGTAATATCTGTAATTGTGGCATTTGTTAATTGATTAAACATACAAATATATAAGTTATTATCAACTAAACTATCTTTTAAACTTGCATTACTAGTAGTTAAACTAAAGTTATAAATTTGGTGGCTATTACCTTTGATTATTCCTTTGTATTCACGATAATAGAAAGTTTTTCCTTCCATATCGATATCATTATCTAGATAAATGTTGTTATTAGCTTTTAATGCATTTTGAAGTTCTTTTCGAGTTTTTACTACTTTATAGTTACCTTCTTCATATTTTGCAATAACCTTGATTGGTTCTGTAGTATCTCCACCAGGGTGTTTAAAACTCATATCCCATGGGTTTCCTTTTTCATCTAAATATTTAATAAAAGTATAACCATCTCGGTACTTTACTTCGTCTATTTCTTCACTCAATTGACCCCCCGCATTTACAACATAATTGTATAATTTAACTTCTTCACCATTTTCATTTAAATAGTAAATGTCAAATGAATAAACACGTTTAATTTGCCAATTGGCATATAAAGTTACACCATCAGTTGTAACTCTATCAGTATCGAAATCCCATTTACCACTATATGTTACAACTTCACCATTTTCGGTTTTAGTAACAGTTTTAGTACGATACCAACCAACAAGTTCATATCCTTGTTTTTCAACATCGTTATCTTTTGATAATGAGGTTGGGTTTTTTATTAACATGCTGTCACCTTTTAGTGAATACCAGTATGTCACAGCCGTTTTACTTGATTTATAAGTACCACCTTCAAGTTCAAATATTACCTTAACATTTCCTAGTTGTGTCGTATTGCTTTTACAACCACACATTAAAGTAACTAATGCTATTATCACTAAAATAATAGTACTTCGTTTATGCTTCATAATGAGGCCTCCTTGTTTTATTACCTTATTGTACTGTTATTATACTATTTTTTTTGCGTTTTTTCACACATTTAACTAATGAAAACGCTTATTTTTAGTTTTCTTTAGTTTTTTTGGTTTTACTTTTACTATTTTATCTAGGTTTTACTTATATATTTTGGGATTTATTGACATATGTAAATAAATCATTTTATGTTTTTTTCACATTTTAGTATTTACTTAATGATTTTTTCCTTTTAAATGATAGTTGAAAAAAGAACTAGAAAACCTAGTTCTAATAATTTTAAAGATAACTACCAAGCATTATCATTGCAATGCCAAAATATAATATTACAACAATTACATCATTAATAGTAGTGATAAAAGGACCAGAAGCAACTGCCGGATCGACCTTACATTTGTAAAAAATTACTGGCACTAAAGCCCCAAATAAATTGGATGCGGCAACAGCACAAGTGATTGAAACACTGAGTACTAAGGCTATTCTCACTGGTGGAATTTCTACTTCTTTTTTAAGATAAAGCATTCCCACAACTAATCCAAATGAAACGATCCCTAGAACTAATCCTGTACATATGCCAAGTAGGGTTTCTTTTGTTAAATGTTTTAATATAAGTTTGGTTTTATTTAATTTATTTTCACTAATTCGTCTAACCGCAACTGCTAAACTTTGAGTTCCACAGTTACCCGCAAGTCCTAAAACTGCGGCTTGAAAAAAGGCTAAAAGTGGTACAGCTACTATCACTTTACTAAACATTGATATAACAAGTGATACCCCTAAATCAAGAAATAGCAAGATAATTAACCAAGGGATTCTTTTCTTAATTGATAGAGCAACGCTCTCATCACTTTCTTCACCTTCGGTTAAACCAGCAAGTTTTGCATAGTCATCTTCAACTACATCAACAGCTTCATCAAAGGCATCATCCATTGTGATAATTCCTTTGATTACCCCGTTATCATCGATAACAGGCATTAAGTAAGTGTCATAATCACTTATCATTTTTACTACTTCTTCAATTTTTTGTTCTACTTTTACGGCTTGAAAATGACTTACCATTATTTCATTTAACAGACATGGTGATTTACTAATTATTAGTTTCTTTAAATCAAGTGTTCCTACTAAAACATCGTTTTTGTCAACTATCATGATTGTATTAATATTTTCAACATTTGGTGCTTCTTTAACTACTAAGCGCATGGCATCTTTGACATCCCAATAATCATAAGCCATTAAGAAATTAGAATTCATAATTGAACCGGCTGTACCGTCAGCATACTTTGATAGTTTATTGATATCTTCTTTAACATCAGCATCTAATAGATTTATAATTTCACTTGCTTGTTCGGTTTCAAGTTCATCAAGTACATCAGCCGCATCATCTGGTTCCATTTCATTAATTATGGAAGCAGCTTTTTTATTATCAACATCACTTAAAATGTCTGAAGTATCATCGGCATCCATATATGCTAAAATATCTGCAAGTTCTTCATCAGTAAATAATGACATGATTAAAGCTTGTTTGTCAGAATCAACATTTTTAATTATTTCAGCAATATCAAAATTATGATAATTACTTAATATGTTTTTAAGTTCATTTAAATCATTTGTATTTTCAATTAAAGTTATTACTTTTTCTTTATCAATCATTACTTGTTACCTCCTACAACTATCATATTCATAAATACTGTAGCAAGACCAAAGTAAACAACAATTGAGATTGTATCGCTTAGAGTTGTTATTAACGGTCCTGAAGCAACTGCTGGATCAACTTTTATTTTATGAAAGAATATAGGAACTATAGCTCCTAGCATTTCCGTAAGTAGTAATGAAATGCTCAAGGATCCACCAATAATTAAAGCCACTAGCCATTCAACATACATCGAATCATTTCTAATTAGCATATATATATAACTAGTAACAAAAGTTATAACGCCTAAAATACATGAGGTAATTAAGGCTGTTAAAAACTCTTTACCAAGATGTCTTCTAATACCTTTTCCGCTGTCCATTTCATGACGACTAATGCTTCTTATCGTAACAGCCAAACTTTGAGTCCCCGCATTACCAGCCATATCAAAAACCAAGGATTGAAAAAAGGCAAAAATAGTTACTTCAACTATTACCTCTTCAAATTGACTTGTAATATTTGAAATTAATAAGCTTAAAGCAAGTAGACAAATAAGCCAAGGAATTCTTTTTACCATATGGCCAAATATGCTTGTTTGTTCATCAATATCACTAGTAACACCAGCCATCATACCATAGTCTTCTTTAATCTCATCTACAACTTCATCAATAGCATCATCAATGGTAATTACACCAACTAATCGATCATTATCCAAAACAGGAATAGCATACAAATTATAGTCTTTTATTTTTTTAGTAACTGTACTTATTTCATCACCAACATTACAAGCAATAAAATTTTTATCCATTATATTATCAATGGTAAGTGGAGATCTTGCGATAATAAGATTTTTTAATTCAATAGTTCCTTTTAATATGCCATCATTTGTTACAAATAAAGGATCAATTACTTCTGATTCATTGGCCTCTAAAACAAGTTTACGCATAGCATCTTTAACATCCATTGTTGTGGTTAATTCAATATAATTGGTTCCCATAATAGAACCAGCCGTATCATCATCATATTTAGCAAGAGTGTCAAGTTCATTTCTATCTTCGGCTGGCAAAACATCTAGATAATACTTATCTAACCCTTCTTCGCTCATTTCATTAATGACATCAGCTGCATCATCCGATTCCATTTGATTAAGGATTTTAGCACCTTCTGTTAAATTCATTTCTTCTAAATATTTAACAGCATCCTCTTCATCTAAATATTCAAATATATCAGCAAGTTCAGTACTACTTAACGCCTTGTATATTTTTTTTCGATCTTCTTCATCAAGTCTCTTGAACGCATCTGCAACATCATACGGGTGATAATCAATTAAGATCTTATGAATATTCACAAAATCTTGTTCCTTATGAATTTGATTAATTAATGTCTTAACTGTTAATTCATTCATTTTTATCACCTAACCTTTCATAACTATTATACACTATTTTTAGAAAAAAGTAAACACTTAAAAATACAAAAATATTGACACACTTAAAACTACAAAGATATTAATCAATAACCCTTATTTTATTCTATGTGAAAACGTAAGCAATATTATGCTTACGCTTACATTGTTTTATTTGTTTTACATCTTGAGATTTTGGTATTTTCTTGTTGTCTTTATCAATAGTTAGTTTACACTTAATGCATTTATATAATAATTACAATATATAGTAATGCTATAAAGAGGTATCACTAGCAAATACCTCTTATATATTATTGAATAAATATCGTAAAATATTATTCTTTATTTGTTTCTTTTTAGTTTTAAGTATTCACCATTTTGAAATTCAGGATTATCAAAATCCCATATATCCTCACTCCAACCTAATTCATTAATGTAATATTCTTTTTTCTCATGGCCTGAACCTACACAATTAATGTTTTTACCATCTGTATCAACAGCCAAATAAGCTATTATATTATAACAATTACTCCTTTCTATATCATAACTTACATCTAGACTTGAATAGCAATTAATAATTTCTGCCCTTAGTCCAAATGTATAACTATAGTTTTGCCCAGCTATTCCTCCAATATAAACTACTTTATTTGGTGGAATACTGCCTGAACCAATGGTTGCTGTACATATTCCAGATATTTTTCCAATTGTATAACAATTTTTTATAACATTTTTATTTACTCCAGCAATCCCACCCAATGAAGGACGCATACCTTTTCTTGTCCAAAACACGTCTATAACAAAATTTGTTACTCCCAATCTTTCAATAGTACCAAAATTATATTCAAACAACCCTAGTGTACTAGTATAATACAGATAAGATGGATATTTATTCTTAATAACAAAATTACTTATTTCATAACCATTACCATTAAAA
>CAVJDT010000013.1:0-37477 GCA_963648435.1 Bacillota bacterium | reverse complement strand
AATAGTTTAGAACTTTTTAATATTTTACTTTTTTGCATTTTGTCCTCCTTTTTTTGCCTATATATTAGATAAGACACCCATAGTATTTAAATGTATAGGTTTTTATACTATGCTAAAATTAGACTAAAAAGACATATTTTGTTACTAAGTTATGTGTTTTAAACAAAAACAGTAAAACAATAATATAAAAAATAATTAAAAAAATAGTATAAAAAGGTATACTTTTTTATACTATAACTAACAATAGAAAAAACTCTAGACTAACTGTTTTACTAGTTCTAGAGTCTTTTTGTTTATAGTTATTTATTTTTCTTTTATTTTTAATGATTGATAGTAGTTTTTTAAATCTCTCATGCAGTGACTAATACCTGATTTTGTCATCATTTTACCAAACATTTTATCTGAAAATTCTGCTAATTCTTCAAGTGATGAATCTGGATATTCTTCACGCATCTTCGCAATAATTTGAAGTCTTATTGGCATTTTATCAAAAAAGCCATATTCTCTAATTACTTCAATCATTTCAAGTTGTTCTTCACATGCAGCTGCTGTTTTTCTAGCATTTGCTACATCACAGTTTGTTAGTCTATTGGCTGAGTTAATATAGTCACGGTAAATTCTAGAATCTTCAAAATAGAAAACACCAGATGATGCACCTATTAAAGCTAATGTATCACTTATACCTTCACTTTTTTTTACATATAGTAAGTAATTTTGACCTTTCATAATTATTTTTGATTCTATTTCTTTTTCTTTTAAAATGTTTTGAATAGTTATGGCAACTGATTCTTTTTTACAGTTTATTTCAAGATGATAACATTGTTTTCTAGGATCATTGATTGAACCTTTAACTGCGAACATTCCTCTAACAAAACTATTTTTACAACATTCTTTTTTAATAATTTGATTAGAATTTGTTATTTCATCATAAGGCATTAAACTAAAGTCTTTTATTATTTGATTGACATTATCTTTTATTTCTAGATAGTAGTATCTTCTACCTAATGCATTCTTAACGGTTTGTAAACCTTCATCTATTTTAATTCCATATGTTTCTTTTAAATATGGAATCATTACTTTAATTGCATTTAGTACTGGTGATTTAATTATTAATTTAAGATTACCTAATGCAATACTGATTTCAGTTGTGCCTTGAAGCATACCAAAAATTAAGGCCTCCTCACAACACTTTGACATATCTTCCGTATTTAGGATTTCTTTTTTTACTTCACTCGCAAAGCTCATAGTTTTTCTCCAGGATTGTGACTATATCAAGGGGATTATTTGCAACAAATCTAGCCCCATACAATTTAAATTCTTCTTCTGATGCCTGACACCAAGTTACCCCTATAAATGCAACTTTTGCATTGCTTGCGGTATTCATATCAATTAAGGTATCTCCTACTAAAGTAGTGTTTGATACATTAAAATGATTTAATACTTGATAAATACCATCTGGATCAGGTTTAGCTTGTTTTAGTTTTTCAGCTCCAACAATGTAATCGAAGTAATTAGTTATATTACATAAATCAAGGCCTTGGATAATTGCCTTGGTAACTTTATTTGATACCATTGCTATTTTATATCCTTTTTGTTTTAAAGTTTCTAACATTTCTTTTATACCATCATATGCTCTAACATATTTAGGAGTTAACTCTTCACATAGTTTTCTATATACTTCAACCGCATTATCTATATCTTCTTTTTTATCAAAATATTTTTTGAATGTATCATTTAAAAAAGGACCAAAGAAAGTATGTGCTTCTTCTTCAGTCATATGGTAACTAGGCTCAATAACTTTAAAAGTTTCAATTACTACTTGTTCAATTAACTTAAAAGTATCAAGGATAGTACCATCACAATCAAAAATGACATTCTTTATTGGTCCTTTCATATTTTACCTCTTATTTGTTTTCTTTTCCTCAGATTCAAGTATCATACTATAGCCTTCACCATAAAATACATCTTGACAAGGAATTAAACGATATTTAAGTACTCTTCTTACAATCGCAATTGTAAGTCCTACTATAACATATACAACTGATGTTACGACCGCAATTCTAATACCAGTATTACCAATTGTTAGGGGGTCAGTACGCATAAATTCAATAAAGAATCTAACTATACCATACCATATTAAATAGAAACTTAAGCCATCGCCAATATAAATTTTTTTAACACGTTTACGAAGGCCCATATATAAAAGAAGGCCCATTAGGTTAAAGAATGATTCATATAAAAATGTTGGTTGATAGTATCCCGCAAGCGTAAATCCTTTGGCACCACTATAGGCTATATACATTCTATTAATAACAAATTCAGGTACCAAGTGATTAGCAAGATAAGTGCGTTGCTCGATAAGTTGAGCATCACTTAAAACTCCATTAACTGCTTCACCAGTAAATGGTACAAGACCGCCAAAGGCTTCTTGATTCATAAAATTACCCCATCTACCTACAACTTGAGCAAGTAATATTAATGGCATAGCAATTTCAAGTAAAATTACTAAATCAATTTTCTTAACTTTACAGTATATTGGAAGAAAAATGAATTCCGCAAGTATAGCTCCATGAATAGCAAGTCCACCACTACGAGGACTAATCACATCAAGGAAACTATTTATACCAATATTTTTATAGTTAAATAATACATAATATAATCTTGCTCCAATAACACCAACAAAAACACCAATAGTTAAACCAGTTATTAAAATATCTGAATTCATCCCTAGTTTTTTCGCAAATCCAAAATATCCAATTAAAGTTCCTAAAATAGCACCAAACATAATAATAATTGCATACCATGCAACATCAAAATTGCCAAGACTAAATGCGATTCTATCATGATATTCAGGTCTAAGACATATATCCACTCTTATTTCCTTCTTCCTATTACATCATTAGCTTTACGTTTGGCATATTCTTTTTCACCGCTTAAACCGTTTAGTAATAATTGTTGATTTAAAGCAGCGGTTTCAATTAAAGAGGCAATGTTACGTCCTTTTTCCACAACAATTGTCATATGAGGAACTTCAGTATCAAAGAATTTAATCTTCTCATCTTTTTTGATTTCTTCATCAGATGTAACTAATTCAATAACCATTCTTAAACGTTTACTAGAACGGAAAGCCCCAATACCAAATAGGTTTACAACATTAACCATACCAATATCTTTAATTTCCATTAATTTTTCCATAACTTCTGTGGTTTCCGCAATCAACATTCCGGGTTCACGTTGATATAGGTGAGTTTCTTCACCAGATATTAGTAAGTGTCCGTGTTTAATCAATTCAAGAGCTGTTTCACTTTTACCAATTCCTTCACGACCAGTAATTAATACACCAACACCATATACATCAAGCATTGCTCCATCAATTGAAATTCTTTCCGCAAGTCTTGTTGATAAATAAGCATGAAGATTACCAATTAAAGCAGATGTAGTTAAATCACTCTTTAGAATTGGCATTTGTTTTTCTATTGCAGCTTCAACTACTACTTTAGGCACTTCCGCATTCTTTGTAAATACAAAGGCAGGTGAATTGTAACTAAATAATTGTGCTAAGCGTTCACGTTTTACATTATTATCTAATAATTCAAATATTGCAAGTTCTTTTGAGCCAATAACTTGAATACGGTCTTTTTCAAAATAATCAAAATATCCTGCATAGATTTCTACACATGGGCGTGATGACATTGGTTTTACTACTTCTTTTTTCAAGAAATCAGTTCCCCAAATAACTTGTAAATTTAAGGCTTCTACTACTTCATTTAACATTACTTTTTTCATTTATATTTCCTCCTGCTTTCTAGTTTTTTTAAATATGTAACTACTATTGTTCTAACTATTAAAAATACCACAATACTACCTACTATTACAATTGCTTTTGTAAATGTTGCATCAAATAAATAATGAGCGCCAAATCCCATTCCTATCAATAAAAGCATTGATATTATGGTAAATAATAGTCCCATTGTTTTAACATACCAATCGGGTTTTAACTTAAAGATTAAAGTTTTTAACCAGTAATCTACTAAACTAAAACTAAATGTTAAAATTAAAAGTTCATAAAAGTGTTTTACTTCTATTACTTTAAACCAACCACATATACCAAGTAAAAGAGACATGTTAATGATTGTCATTACTAAGCAATCAAGTAGAATATTATCAAATATCTTAATGCTTACTCCCATCTTATTAACTATTTTTACTTTTACTTTTTTATCTGAATCTTTATATAGTTGTTGTAATAATTTTAATAAATCTTCTTCATCTTCTATTTTTATTTCTTCTTTTTTTTCTTTTTCTTCTTTATCTTCTTTTTTCTTTTCTTGATCTGCCATATATATCCTTTCTAATACATAAACAATAACCAATTATTGTTCCTATTAAATTAAGTAAAATATCTATATAATCAAATACCCCTTTTTTAGTAATATATTGTAACACTTCTAAAGAAATAATTACTACAATAATTATAAGCATTTTTAGCCTTATATTTAATTTAATGTTATATATAAAAGTGCCTAATGGCAAGAATAAAAAAATATTACCAATTATATTTAAAAATACAACTTTATTAGTAAATATTATATTTATCCATTTTCTCATATAATTAGGATTGGTTGATTGTTCAGTATTACTTGTTTTACGGTAAAATAAACTTAGGAAAATTAATCCTATATAAAAAATAAAACTAAAATTTATATTTATACATAATGCCTTTATTTGAAATATTTTATACAATAAATAATGTATTGTAATTATACTTAATAAAAGATAAATTATTATCATTATTTTGTTAAAATCTTTAAAGAAAAAATTATCCTTAAGTAACATGTATAATACTATGGTAAGTATTGTATATATAAATATTAGTATTATAATTTTGGTTTTATTTGTTTTCATTATACCACACAATCTCCAAATATTCAATTTATATGCGATAGCCATCTTTATAGTTTTACCAATATTATAAATATTATAAAACATATCTTTAGGAATTTATTAAACCTATTGATATGTTTCATAATCTTTTTATTTAAGCTTTTACTTTTATTTTGAGAAATTGTAAACCTAGTAAATTATCTATTTTCATTAACTTACTGTATGAATAAATACTATATCAACAAAAGCCTTTAGTAAAATAATTTACTAAAAGCTATATTTATTACTCTTCAAATTGTGAGTTGTAAAGTTTTGCGTAAAAGCCATTTTTGGCTAATAATTCTTGATGGTTACCTTGTTCAATAATATTACCATTATTCATTACAAGTATTAAGTCTGCTTCTTTAATTGTGGAAAGACGATGAGCAACAATAAAGCTAGTCTTACCTTTCATTAGTGTATTAAAAGCATCTTGAATTTTAAGTTCTGTTCTTGTATCTATTGATGAAGTTGCTTCATCTAGTATTAGCATATCTGGTTTTACAAGCATTACTCTAGTAATGGAAAGTAATTGTTTTTGACCAATTGATAAACTATTATCTTCGCTTATTATTGTATCATAACCTTGAGGAAGTCTTTTAATAAAGCTGTCCGCATGAGCTTGTTTTGAGGCTTCAATTATTTCTTCTAAACTTGCATCAGGTTTACCAATGGCAATATTTTCTCTTACTGATTTTGTTTTAATCCATGTATCTTGAAGAACCATTCCGTAATTATTTCGAAGTGATTTTCTAGTTAAATCTTTAATGTTAGTATCATCAATTTTGATACTACCATCTGTCACATCATAAAAACGCATAAGAAGATTTATGAGAGTAGTTTTTCCACATCCTGTAGGGCCGACAATTGCAATACGCTTACCAGGCGATACATTCAAATTAAAGTTTTCTATTAGTTTTTGACCTTCCACATATGAAAAATAAACATTATTAATTGAGATTTGTTTATTAGAATTATTTAAATCTAATACGATGTTTCCTTCTTTTATTTCTTCTTTTTCTTCAAGTAAAGTAAAAATTCTTGTGGCACAAGCAAAAGCATTTTGAACTTCAGTTATAACTGATGATATTTCATTAAATGGTTTAGTATATTGATTAGCATAACTTAAAAGGGTAGTTAAATTACCTATTGTTAGTACAAGAGCAGGACTCACGTTTTTAATAACAAAGATTGAGCCAGCAAGAGCTGTTAATGCATAAACTAAAGAATTAACAAATCTTGTTACAGGGTTAGTAAGTGATGAATAAAAAATTGCTTTTAAGGAACACTTACCAAGTAAATCATTTGTTTCTTTAAATTTTGCTAGGCTATCATCTTCATAGTTATAAGCCTTGATAACTTTAATGTTTGTTACCATTTCATCAATTAAACCGGTTTGAAGAGCTCTAATTTCTGCTTGTGATTTAAACATTTTATATGTTCTTGTCGCAATAAACTTCGCCGCAAAAATCGAAAGAGGGGTAACAAATAATACAATTAAGGTTACTACCCAGTTTAACATAAACATAAAAACTAAAGTACCTATAATCGTTATTATTCCTTTAAAAAGTTGAGTAAAACCTAGTAATAATCCGTCCGCAAATTGGTCGACATCATTAATAATTACGCTTACTACTTCCCCGGTTGGATGACTATCTAAATACTTAAGCGGTAATTTTTGAAGTTTACTGAAAGCTTCTTGACGAAGTTTCTTTGTTATTCTAAATGTCATTTTATTAGTGAGTATTAAAATAATCCAATCAATTATTCCTGTACAAGCAATAATTATTATTATCTTTAATAATAAGCTTTTTAATGCATCAAATTTAACACTATTTATTCCGATAATTAAGTCTATTGCATCACCAATAAGCTTTGGTAAATAAATTGTAAGAATAACACTGGCAATACCTAATAGTAAAACCATAATTAAAGTAATTATATCTTTGCTTAAATACTTAAGCGTTTTTTTAATTATTCCTTTATTCATTTTTACTACCCTCCTTTTTAAATTGAGAATAGTATATTTCTTGATAAACTTTAGATGTTTGAAGTAGTTTATCATGCGTATCAAAACCAACAAGTTTGCCATCATCAAGTACAATGATTTTGTCCGCATGTTTAATTGATGATGTTCGTTGGGAAATGATAAATGTTGTTGGATTAAATGACATATTTTTTAGGGCTTTTCGAAGAGATGCTTCAGTTGCATAATCTAACGCGGATGCTGAATCATCTAAAATTAAGATTTTAGGTTTTTTTACTATTGCTCTTGCGATTGAAAGTCTTTGGCGCTGTCCACCTGAAAAATTTCGACCATTTTGTTCGACAAGGGCATTTAAGCCATTTTCTTTTTTGTTGATTACATCAATACATTGAGCAATTTCACATGCCTTAAGGACTTCTTCATCGGTTTTATCTAATCCTAAACAAATATTTTCTTTAATTGTTCCTTTAAATAAAACTGCTTTTTGCATTACAACCCCAATGTTATCTCTTAAATACTCAGGTTCATAACTTTCAATATTATGAGTATTAAGATAGATACTACCTTTTGATGAATCATAAAATCTCGTAAGTAAATTGACTAAACTAGTTTTACCACTACCAGTACCACCAATTATACCAATTGTTTCACCTTTGTTAACTTTAAATGATATATCTTCTAATGAAGGGATGTTTGAATCTTGATAGTTCAAATAAACATGGTCAAATTCAATATAAGCTTTTGTTTTGTCTGTTTCTGCAGGTAAAACTTTTACTTTTGATTCCATAGCTAAAACGGTATTTAATCGTTTCGCACAAGCTATTGCTTTAGTTATGGTAATGACAAGATTAGCAAACTTGATTAGTTCCACTAAGATTTGAGACATGTAGTTATATAAAGCTACTACTTCACCTTTAGATAGTATTCCATCATTTACTTTTAGGGCTCCAACATAGATTAATAATACAATTGCAATATTAATAATTACATAAGTTAAGGGGTTCATTAAACTTGCAATATTACTAACTCTATTTTGGGACTTTTCTAAAATTTTTGTTACTTCATTGTATTCTTTTATTTCGTTTTCTTCATTCGTAAAAGCTCTAATTACTCTTACACCTGTTAAGTTTTCTCTTGTATCTTGAAGTACTTCATCAAGGTTTAGTTGGACTTTTCTATGGAGAGGAATACTTATTAAAATAATACTAAATACTACAACTAGTAATATACCAATTGTGATCCAAAAGATATAAGCAAGACTTGGGGCTAAAATACTTGCAAGAATTGCGGCTCCAAAAACCACAAATGGTGAACGAAGTAGAAGCCTTAAAGTTAAATTAATACCTGTTTGAACTTGATTTACATCACTAGTCATTCTTGTTATCATGCTTGATGAACCAAGTTTATCAATATCGGTGAAAGTTAAACTTTGAATCTTATTATATAAATCATATCTTAGTTTTGTACAAAAACCAACTGATGCTTTCGCCGAAAAATATTGAGCAGTAATTGAGAAAGCAAGACCAATAATTCCACATAGAACCATTAAAGCTACCATTTTTATTATATATGTAGTATCGTTATTTCCAATACCTTTATCGATAATTTTGGTAATAATTATGGGGATAAGAAGTTCTAATAAGGCTTCACAAAGTTTAAAAGTTGGTGCAAGAATTGTTTCTTTTAAATATGGTTTAAAATATTTTAATAAATGTTTCATTTTATTCCACTTCAATAATTCTAATGGTATTAGTTACTCCATGTTTTTGACCAAATCCACTTGTAATTATAATATTAGAACCTTCTTTAATATCTACACTTTTTGATACTTCAATTGCAATATCATCACACATACCAATGTCATTAACATAATTACTGATTACAGGTTGAACTCCAAAATAGTAACTAAGTTTACGACATGTTGAAGGTGAATCTGTACAAGCAAGAATCATTGCTTTAGGACGGTACTTGCATAAACGTTTCGCTGTACCACCAGTTTCTGTAAAGGCAAGTATGGCTGAAACATTTTGAAGAGTAATACAGCACTGTGAAATACAAGCCCCAATGGCATCACTCTTACTTTTTGTACTTTGTTTTTCGTGTTCTTTTAATTTATGAAGGTAATCAATTGTTGCTTCCGTAGCAATCGCAATTTTATTCATGTAATTTACACTTTCAACAGGGTATTTACCAATTGCAGATTCACCACTAAGCATAATAGCATCACTACCATCTAAAATAGCATTAGCAACATCACTTGCTTCGGCTCTAGTTGGACGAGGGGATGAAATCATTGATTCCATCATATGGGTTGCGGTGATAACTGGTTTACCAGCTTCATTAGCAAGTTTGATAATTTGTTTTTGATAAAGTGGTACAAGTTCAGGTGGTACTTCAACTCCAAGGTCACCACGAGCAACCATAATACCATCAGATACATCAATTATTTCTTTAATATTGTTTAAGCCTTCTTGATTTTCAATTTTGGAAACAATTTCAATGTTAGGGGTACCAAGTTCTTTGAGAATTTGTCTAATCTCTAAAACATCTTCTTTTCTTCTTACAAACGAAAGGGCAATGATATCAACACCTTGTTCTGAACCAAATTTAATATCTTGATAATCTTTATCCGATACAAATGGCATTGAAAGTTCAACTCCTGGAACATTGATACCTTTTTTATTTTTTAAGATTCCTGTAGTATTTACTACACATTTTACATCTTCTTCGGTTTTTTCAAGAACTGTAAGTGACATTTTACCATCATCAATTAATATTTCATTTCCTTTTTCAATATCTATAAAAAACTCTGGGCAATTAACATAGAAACGTTTTTTATTACCTATTACTTCTTCACTTGTTAAAGTAACAATGTCACCTTCTTCAAATAAACATTCATCATTTTCAAAGTTTCCTATTCTAATTTCAGGGCCTTTCGTGTCTAGCATAATACCAATATATTTATTAGTCTTCGCACTAGCTGTTTTAATTCTTGCAATTCTTTTAATGGCTTCTTCATAAGAACCATGTGAAAAATTTAATCTTGCGACATTCATCCCCGCATTAAACATTTTTATTAACATTTTTTCTGAATCTATTGCAGGTCCAACTGTACATACTATTTTTGTTTTTCTTAACTCCATATTTGTCACCTCTTTAATACTTTCTTTAAATATTCACCAGTTACACTATTTTTATTTTCCACAATTTCTTCAGGTGTTCCTGTCGCTATAATATAGCCACCTTCATTTCCACCTTTTGGGCCTAAGTCAATAATGTAATCCGCAAGTTTAATAACATCTAAGTTATGTTCAATAATAACAACGCTCGCTCCAAGATTTACAATGTTTTGAATCATTTTCATTAGTTTTTCAATATCATAGGTATGTAGTCCCGTAGTTGGTTCATCAAAAATGAACATTGTTTTATCGGTTATTTTTTTATATAATTCGCTAGCAAGTTTAACTCTTTGGGCTTCACCACCCGATAATGTTGTTGCACTTTGTCCTAGTTTAATATAACCAAGTCCTACATCATTTAAAGTTTTCATTTTAGTATAGATAGCAGGAATATTTTCAAAGAATGAACATGCCTCTTCCACTGTCATATCTAAAACATCTGAAATAGTTTTGTCTTTATATTTTACTTCTAAGGTTTCACTATTATATCTTTTACCATGACATGCATCACATTCAACATATACATCTGGTAAAAAATGCATAGCAATTCTTATAACTCCATCACCTTGACATGTTTCACATCTTCCACCTTTTACATTAAATGAGAAACGTCCTTTTGTATATCCTCTTTTTTTCGCATCAATTGTTTCGGCGAATAAATCTCTAATTGCATCAAATACTCCTGTATATGTTGCGGGATTAGAACGAGGGGTTCTACCTATTGGTGATTGGTCAATTTGAATTACTCTTTCAATTTGTTCAATTCCTTCAATTCCATCATGTGACCCTACTGTAACAGCACTATGATATAGTTTTTTGCTTAAAGCATTATATAAAATTTCATTTACAAATGATGATTTACCACTACCTGATACTCCTGTAACTACCACAAGTTTATGGAGTGGTACTTTTATATCAAGGTGCTTTAAATTATTTTGGTGAGCATTCTTAATCGTTATTGAACCAAGGTCTTCTGTTTTTCTTACTTTTGGTACTTCTATTTTTCTTCTACCTGTTAAGTAATCAGCGGTTATCGAATTGGTACTTTTTTTAAATTCCTTAGGCTCACCATAGGCTACCACCTCACCACCATGGACGCCCGCAAGTGGGCCAATATCAACAATATAGTCACATTCATTCATAATTTCTTCATCATGTTCTACCACTATTAAGGTGTTACCAAGATCTCGCATTTCTTTGAGTGAATTTATCAGTTTATGATTATCACTTTGATGCAAACCAATTGATGGTTCATCTAAAACATAAAGTACTCCGGTTAGACGTGAACCAATTTGTGTGGCAAGTCTAATTCTTTGGGCTTCACCACCAGACAATGTGCCAGCTTTTCTTGATAGTGTTAAATAATCTAATCCAACATCTTTTAAGAAGTTTAAACGTGATTTTATTTCCTTAAATATAAGTCCACTTATTTGTTGTTCTTTATCTGTTAATTGCAAATTATCAATAAAGTCTAGTGCTTCAAGTACTGACATTTCGGTAAATTCATAAATATTTTTGCCACCAATTAAAACAGATAAGACTATTTTTGAAAGCCGTTTACCATTACAACTTGGGCAAGTAATTTCTTTCATATATGAACCATAGTAGTCGCGTTGCATATTAGACTCAGTTTCTTCATATCTTCTTTTAATTAATTCCGAAAGACCTTCAATTCGACGATTTTTTCGCATCGTAATGCCACCACTTGAATGAATTTCATAAGTGATTGGTTCTTTAGAACCATGTAATATTACATCTTTTTGTTCATCCGTTAAATCTTTATATGGTTTGAACAAATCAATATGATAGTGTTCAAATAATACTTTATATTGTTGCCATTCAAGGTTTTCGGTAAAAACAATATTTTTTAAATATCTAATTGCTCCGTCCGCAATACTAGCATCAGGATTAACAATTAATCTTGATTCATCAAGTTCATTAACAAAACCTAATCCTTTACAATTAGGACAAGCTCCAAGAGGTGAGTTGAAAGAAAACATAGCAGGTTCTAGTTTGCCAATTGTAAAATCACAATGTGGGCAACTATAATGTTCACTAAATAACACTCTTTCGTCATCTAAATCGACATATATTTTACCATCACTAAGTTTGGTTGCGGTTTCTAATGATTCATAAAGTCTTGATTTAATTTCCGGACGAACCTTTAATCTATCAACTACCACTAAAATATTATGTTTATTATTTTTTTCTAAATTTATTTCATCATCTAAATCTAGCATTTCACCATCAATAATGGCTTTAGAAAATCCTTCTTTTCGAAGTAGTTCAATTGTTTTTTCAAAAGTTCCTTTTCTTTCTTCCGCAATCGGTGATAGTATTACTGCTCTTGTATCAATTGGATACTCTAAAATACGATTGCACATTTGTTCAATGGTTTGACTACTAATCTCACAGTGGTGAACTGGACAATATGGTCTACCAATTCTTGCATATAATAATCTTAAAAAATCATATATTTCGGTAACTGTACCAACTGTAGAGCGTGGATTTCTGCTTGTGGTTTTTTGGTCAATTGAGATTGCGGGGGAAAGTCCTTCAATTACATCAACATCTGGTTTATCAACATTATCTAAAAACTGTCTAGCATAAGCTGATAAACTTTCAACATATCTTCTTTGACCTTCTGCGTAAATTGTATCAAACGCTAAAGATGATTTACCACTACCTGATACCCCAGTCATGACAATTAATTTATTACGAGGAAGCGTTAAATTAATGTTTTTTAAGTTGTTTTCACGTGCTCCTTTTATAATTATCTTATCATTCATTTTTAATCACCACCATTATTATGTCAATTACTTATTATATCATAATTATTTTTTTTTAATAATTAATATACAATAGATTTTTATATATCAATATTAAATGATAAATTATTAACAAAATATGGCGTTTTAATTTTATTCCTCTAAGTATATCATTATATTTATAGCTTACAATTCTATTAAAAATGTGAAATATATTTATTTATTCGCTCTAAAAATGTGTGAAATATCTATTTATTCGCTCTAAAAATGTGTGAAATATGATTGACTTTAATTTATTTATTTGCTATAATATTAACAATAAAGGGGTAATTAAAATGAATGAATTGTATCTTGAAAGAAAAATTGATGCTTTTTTGTTAAATTGGAAAAAAAATGCCGATAGAAATCCATTAATTATTAAAGGCTGTAGACAAATTGGAAAAACTGAATCTATTAGACATTTCAATAGTACCATAAAATACGAGAGTTTTATTGAAATTAACTTTGTTAGCGAACCTAAATACAAGAAAATTATTATCGATGGATATGATACAGCTAGTATTATTAAAAACATATCACTATTAGACCCTTCAAAGAAATTTATTGGAGGTAGTACACTAATATTTTTCGATGAAATTACTGAATTTCCTGAAATAGCGACTTCACTTAAGTTCTTTAAAGAAGATGGCAGATTTGATGTTATTTGTAGTGGTTCTATGCCTGGAATAAATTATCGAAAAATTGAAAGTAATAGTGTTGGATATAAAACAGATTATGAAATGTATTCAATGGATTTTGAAGAGTTTTTATGGGCTAAAGGGTATACTGATGATACTACTTGTGATATGCTTATGCATATGTCAACACTTACACCATTTAATGAACTTGAAATGGAAACATATCATAAACTATTTATGGATTATATTATTCTTGGTGGTATGCCTAAAGTGATAGTTGACTATATTAAGAAGGGAACCTTTGAGGGATCTTTAGAAACTCAACATCAATTAATTTTAGACTATAAAGAAGATATTAGAAAATATGCTATAGGAATAGATCAAACAAAAATAATTAATGTTTTCAATAGTATTCCTGTTCAACTTTCTAAAGAAAACAAAAAGTTTCAAATTTCTAAAATTGAACACAATGCACGGTTTCGTGACTATTTTGGATGTGTAGAATGGTTAATTGATGCTGGAATTATTAATATATGTTATAACTTAAACTATGCAGCCCTACCACTTAAAGGAAACTATGATGCTAGTAAATTTAAATTATACTTTTCGGATACAGGTTTGCTCGTATCATTACTTGACGATGAGGCTCAGGATGATTTAAGAACGAATAAAAATCTTGGAGTGTATAAAGGAGCATTATATGAAAACATTATAAGTGAAGCATTAATTAAATCTGGTTATAAACTTTACTATTATAAACGTAATGATGGAACGCTTGAAGAAGACTTCTTTATACGATCTACTACTGATTTAATTCCCCTTGAAGTCAAATCACAAGGTGGTAAATCTAAATCACTTAGAACTTTGATAGATTCTAATAAATATGAAGATATCAGTTATGGCTTTAAATTATCACATAACAATATTGGATATAGTAACAAAATATATACATTCCCTTATTTTTGTGCATTCCTACTTAAAAGATTTATGAAAACATTTAAACATACAATAAAAGACTAAGTTTTCACTTAGTCTTTTATTCATTTAACATTTTTATGAATGTTTCTTCATCAATTATTTTAATTCCAAGTTCTTTTGCTTTAGTTAGTTTTGAACCTGCTTCTTCTCCAGCTAGTACAAATGAAGTTTTTCGACTAACACTTGATGAGGTTTTTCCCCCCGCATCTTCTATCATTTTACTTGCTTCATCTCTAGAAAGAGTAGGAAGAGTTCCGGTAAGTACGAAGGTATACCCTAAAAATTTGTTATTTGTGGATGCTTCTTTAACTTGAGGATTAACGCCTAAAGATTTTAACTTGTTGATAAGTGCTATATTTTTAGGATTTTTAAAGTAGTTTTCAATACTTTCAGCCATAATACTGCCAATATCATCAATTATTATTAAATCTTCTTTTTTAGCATTCATTAGTTCATCAATCGAGTGATAATATTTGATTAAGTTTTTAGAGGCTTTCGCTCCTACATGTCTAATGCCTAAACCAAAAATAAATTTATCTAGCGAATTTTGTTTAGAATTTTCAATTGCATTTATTAAGTTTTCAATTTTCTTTTTTCCGAATCTTTCAATTGACAAGAGTTCATCTTTATAATTCTTTAATAAATATATATCACCAATATCTTTAATAAAGCCTAGGGCCACTAATTGTTCTATTTGTTTATCTCCTAAACCATCTATATCCATTGCTACACGCGATGCAAAGTGGATGATTCCTTCTAAAAGTCTACCACCACACTCAGGATTTTTACAGTAGTGTTCTGCTTCATCTTGAGCTTTTTCAAGTTTTGAACCACAAACTGGACAAACTTGTGGCATTACAAAGGGAATTGCATCTTTGTTTCTTCTATCAAAATCTACTTCCACTACTTCAGGAATGATTTCTCCAGCTTTTCTTACCTTTACATAATCACCAATTCTTAAATCTCTTGAAGTAATGAAATCTTCATTATTAAGGGTTGCTCTAGAAACCATTGTTCCTCCAACATACACTGGGTCTAAGATGGCATTAGGGGTGATTATTCCAGTTCTTCCCACTGTAAAAATAATATCTTTTAGCTTGGTTGTTACAATTTGAGCAGGAAATTTGTAAGCTATTGCCCATTTTGGAACTTTGACTGTATATCCTATTAAATCATATAAGTCAAATTCATTTACTTTTATAACTACTCCATCAGTTTCATAATTTAGGGTTTTACGTTTATCTTTGTATTCTTCAAGATAAGCAATTACTCCTTCAATATCTTTAACGTGACGATAATGAGGATTAACATTAAATCCTAAACTTTTTAGAAATTTCAAGGTATCACTTTGGGTAGTCATTCCATAATTACTAGGATTTACTAAGGTATAGGCAAAATGATCTAGTTTACGCATTTTTGTAATATTTGGATCAAGTTGTCTAAGGCTTCCCCCTGCAGCGTTTCTTGGATTAGCAAAAAGGGGAGCATTTTCTTTTTGTTTTTGTTCGTTTAATTCACTAAAAACATCTTTGGCCATATATACTTCGCCACGTACTTCCATTGATAAATGTTTGGATAAAATTTTAGGGAGAGTTCTTATCATTAACATATTTTTAGTTATATTTTCGCCGATAACTCCGTTGCCTCTTGTGGCTCCAAGGGTTAAAAGTCCATTATCATAATGGGCACTACTAGCTATTCCATCAATTTTAAGTTCTACTGTATATGTGAAATTACTTACTACTTTTCTTATTCTTTCATCAAATTCTCTTAATTCATCATAACTGAAGGCATTAGCAAGAGAAAGCATGGGGTTTTCATGAACAATTTCTTCTAAATCAGTTTTTAAGAAATCTCCAACTTTTTTGGTTGGGGTATTTGGTAAAACTTCACTTGGGTATTTTTGTTCAAGAGCTTCTAGTTCACGCATTAAGCTATCATACATCACATCATCAACAGTTGGATTATCTAAAACGTAATATTCGTAATTATATTGATTAAGAATGTTAACTAAATATTTAATTCTTTCTTTTATTTCATTCATTTTCTTTTTCCTCTAAAAAGTTTTTTATTTTATCAACTATTTGTTTTTCCTTTTCAGTTCTAAGCATCATATGTCCAATTCCTGGCACTTTAAAGATTTCAACATGAGGGTTTGTACATCGATGACTAATTTCAGTTATTACTCTTTTAGGAACTAGTTCGTCTAAGTCACCCCTAATAATTAAAGTTGGAATATTTATACTACCTTCTTCTTTTTGAATATCATTTACTATTGCGCAAAAAGCTGCCCCATTTCTAAGGGTAAATTTAGGGAAGGTATTATGCATAACAAATGATATTGCTTCTTTATCATTACTTATCAAATTATGTCTTTCTTTAGCTTCAAGGTTTTTTTTATAGTTAATTTTACTAGATAAAAGAGTAAGATTAAAATACCTTATAGCTGGGGACATTAAAACGAGTTTATGAATTGGATAATTTAAAGCGATGTGCCAAGCAAGAGCTCCGCCTAAAGAAAAGCCTATTACATCTATGGTATTATTAAGAATTATTTTTTTCATTTCTTCATCTATGGATTTAAAAGTATTACCTTTAGTAAAAAGTTTTAGACTACATTTATGATTATGACCAGGTAACTGATATAAAATAACCTGGTCATAGTCTTTCATTATTTCTTGTGGTAAACTTTTAAAGTCACGATAATCAGTTAGATATCCATGAATTAAAAAGCATATTTTACTCATTAACAACACTAATAGTTGGATGGTCTTTAGTTATTTTACGGATACTATTATCTTTTTCAAATAAGATTTGAACAAATTTATCATCAAGGGCTATTACCCTACCATAACCAAAGAAAGTATGATTTACTTTACTTCCAACCTTCATTTCTCCTTTTTGTTTGTTTTCTTCTATTGTTGCTTTTACCATTTGTTGAAGATCATTGGATAATAAAAATTCCATCATAAAACGTGATTTTTGATTTCTTACTACTCTACCATAAATTAAACGACGAGTTGATGATGTAAGATATAGTCTTTCTTTCGCTCTTGTAAATGCAACATAAGCAACACGACGTTCTTCTTCAATATCTTGTTCTTCTCTAATTGATGGAAAGATTCCTTCTTCAAGCCCTACCACAAAGACTGCTTTAAATTCTAGTCCTTTGACGGAATGAATAGTTGATAAGGTTACTCCTTCTTTTTTGTCTTCATCGCCATATGATTGGTCTAAAATAATTTCATCTAAGCTGATTTGAATTTTATCTTTTTGACTTAAGTCTTGATTTTCAAAAGCTTCTTCAACTTTATATAAAATTGATTTAAATTCCATTAAGTTATTTACACGGTTAGTTTCTTCCGTGTCTTCTTCTTTTAACATTTCAAGGTAACCTGTTTTGTTAATTAGTTCATCAAAGAAAGAAACAAGGTTTGTTTTTTCAATTGATTCTTGTAGACCCTCTATAATTTGTCTAAACTCATCTAAAGATTTATTTTTAGTGGATGGATTGGCCTCATATAAGATTTTAATAGCCCCAAGTACATTAGTTCCAGTTTCATGCATAATTGCATCAATTTTCTCAATGGTCTTGTCACCAATGCCCCGAGAAGGCCGATCAATGATTCTTTTAAAATGTACTAACTTAGTATCATCAATAATAAATCTAAAGTAACTAATGATATCTTTTATTTCCTTACGCTTTAAATATGAGAATCCTCCATATAGATTATATGGTATTTTACTTTCAATAAGACCTAACTCAAAGTTTCTTGATAAAGCATTGTTTCGATATAATATTGCAATATCAGAGTATGTGTAGTTTTCACGATTAACTAAATGAGCTATTTCATTTACAACAAAGCGAACTTCATCTTCATAATAATAAGCTTCATGAACAATTACTGGTTTTTTATCACTTTTAATACTTGTGAATAATTCCTTTGGTTCTCTTAGGGTATTATGCTTTATTAATGAATTAGCACCATTTAAAATGCTTTGATTAGAACGATAATTTTCTTGAAGTTTAAACACTTTAGCATCTTTAAAATCACGTTTAGAAAAGCTTAGAATATTGTCAACGCAAGCTCCTCTAAATGAGTATATGCTTTGGTCATCATCACCTACTACAAAAATATTACGATATTTTGAGGCAAGTTTTTTAATGATTTCATATTGTTCAAGATTAGTGTCTTGAAATTCATCTACTAAAATGTATCTATATAAATCTTGATAATACTCTAATACTTCTTTAATATCTAATATTTTATTAGTGAAGATTAGTAAATCATCAAAATCTAGCATATTATTTTCTTTTAAATATTTTTGATATAACTCATATACTTTTTGTTCTTGACTTCGAAGTGGTCTAATTCCATTTTTGTAATCACCTATCATTTTTGCCATGGCTTTAGGTGAGTATAACTTACGGTCAATGTTTTCTTTTTTATATACATCGGTTAAAACTTTTTGAATTTCTTCATCATCAATAATTTCAAAATCTCGTTTATAACCTAAATATTCAATGTGTCTTCTTAGGATTCTATTACATAGTGAATGAATCGTTGAAATATGAACAAGACTAGCTTTCCCCTCTTCCATATGTGTGCTCAAACGTTCCCGCATTTCAGCTGTAGCTTTTTTAGTGAAAGTTATTGCAAGAATATTACGAGGATTAATGTTTTCATCATTAATCATATGAATAATTCTCGCAATTAAGGTTTTTGTTTTACCGGTTCCCGCCCCCGCAAAAACCATTACTGGTCCTTCCACAGCTTCAGCCGCAAGGCGTTGTTCTTGATTTAAGGTATCTAGTACATTAGTCATGTTATCACGCTGTAAATGATGATTTTAATCCTACAATACGATTAAATATCAAGTCATTTCCTTTCGAATCATAATCAACACTATAATAGCCATTACGAACAAATTGGAATTTATCTTCTTTTTGAACATCTTTTAAAGCATCTTCCACAAATCCATGTTTTTTAATCCATGAATTAGGGTTTAAACGCTCTTTAAAGTTTTCACTTGAAACTTTTTCATCAAGGATTAATGGCTCAAATAAATTAAAGGTAGCAGATACTGCATGAGTTGCCTCAACAAAATGAATGTTGCCATTTGGTTTACGTTCATTAAAGCCACTACCACTCTTGGTATTTACATCATATGTACAGTGTAATTCTTTAACATTTCCATCTTTATCATAAATTACTTCATTGCATTTAATAAAATAAGCATGCATAAGTCTAACTTCAAGACCTACTGATAGACGTTTCCAATGTTTATTTGGTTTAACTTCAGTAAAGTCTTCTCTTTCAATATAAAGTTCACGACCAAATGGAATTTTATAAGTACCAAGGCTTTCATTTTCCGCGTTGTTTTCAGCATCTAACCATTCAATTTGTCCTTCTGGATAATTAGTAATTATAACTTTAATAGGGTCAACCACAACATTTCGACGATTTGTTTTTAGTTTTAAGTCTTCTCTTAAGAAGTGCTCAAGCATACTATATTCAATCGTTGAATTAATTTTTGATAAACCTGTTGACTTAATAAAGTTTTTAATTGCATCAGGAGTAAAACCACGGCGTCTTAAACCAACAAGAGTAGGCATTCTTGGGTCATCATAACCATTAACAAGTTTTTCATCAACAAGTTGTTTTAGGTATCTTTTACTCATAATCATATTAGTGATACCTAAACGGCCAAATTCAATTTGACGAGGGTGATGTTCTACTTCCGCATTATTGATTACCCATTCATATAGTGGTCTATGGTCTTCAAATTCGATACTACATAAAGAGTGAGTAATTCCTTCAAAAGAGTCTTGTAAGGGATGAGCAAAGTCATACATTGGATAGATACACCATTTATCACCAGTTTGGTGATGGTTAACTTTCATTACTCTATATATTATTGGGTCACGCATATTGATATTAGGACTTGCCATATCAATTTTAGCTCTTAATATTTTCTCACCATTGTTGTATTTTCCGTTTCTCATTTCTTCAAATAACTTTAAGTTTTCTTCAACACTACGACTGCGACATGGAGAGTCTTTACCAGGTTCATTAATGGAACCACGATATTGTGCTACTTGTTCTTGTGTTAAATCATCAACATAAGCTAAACCTTTTTTAATAAATAGTTTAGCCTTTTCATATGTTTTTTCAAAATAATCTGAACCATAGGCAATTTTGCGTGGAGTATATCCAAGCCATGCTAAATCTTTGATAATCGCATCAACATATTCTGCATCTTCTTTGGCAGGGTTAGTGTCATCAAAACGTAGGTTTGTAGCTCCATTAAATTCTTTGGCAAGTTCAAAGTTTGTGACAATCGCCCTAGCATGTCCAATGTGTAAATATGCATTAGGTTCAGGTGGAAAACGAGTTAAAATGTGATCAACCACACCGGTTTCTAACTCATTTTTCATAATTGTTTTTATAAAATTAGAATTTTCCATAAGTTACCTCGATTTTTTTTATTGATTGTGCACTTGCATATTTTTGGTATAATGCAAGTAGTAAGTTTTCATCTTTTTCGATATTTTGTTGTGAAAAGCAAATAATCATTATAAAGACCTTTGTGGTTTGATCAGTTACCATTGTTCGATAAGTATCACTAGTAGGCGTCCCAAAAGGTCCTATTTCATCAACATATACCGGAAGGTTAGTAATATTAATAAAACCCCTATTAATACCTTCATATGGTTCATTATCTTTTCCAATTCTGATATTAATATCGCCAACTAATTTGTCAGCATCAACCACACATACACTGCGCATAGTTAAAAGTGATAAAATATTTCCAAGATCAATGATATCACCTAAACGATAAAGGTTAGTTCCTTTAACCATTCTTCTAAGTAAGGCCTCACACGCTGGGCGGGTATGACTTGGATCTTTACCAAGTTTCTTATATCCATCTCTTGTTTCTTTTATTCTTGGAATATTAACAATTTCAGTCATTTCATATTTGTTAAAATATTCTTTGGATAACTTTTCTAAGTATTCATCTACTTGTATTGTTTTTGCGTTTTTAACTTCCATCGTATAAGCGATAACCGTAAATGAAGAAACTTTATTTGTAATGGTTTGATCAATTGTTAATTTCACTTTCTAAGGCCTCGATTCTTTCGGTTATTTCATCATAGTTTTTAAGTTGTTTTTCAAGTGAACGTAAGCTTTGGTATTTGGCATTAACACTTGTGGCAAGTTCTTTTTGTTGATTATATAAACTAGGAAGTTTGGCCTCAATTTTGGTACGATCTTTTAAAATATTTATTAATTTTAAGTTCTTTTCATCTTGTGATATTGTTTCAAGTTCAATTGTACTATTTCTAACATCTTCTTGATATTTTTCAAGTAAATGTTCTGCTTTTCTAATTTGTTCGGTTAAATCTTGAATTGTTTCTTTTGCATATGGATCTAAGGCTTTTAGTCTTCTTGTTTCTTTTAGTTCTTTAATTTTGTTTTCCGTATTAGTTATTTCATTTTGAACAAGTTTTATTGTTGTTTTAATGCCTTCATAATGGTTAACAAATTCTGCATATTCATCTTTTGCATGAATAGTTTTATTAGTTAATTGTAAATATTCTTCTAATTTTTGAATGTTACCACTAATGTTTTGATAGATACTATCTAATTGTTGGTAGTCGGCTAAAATATCATCATATTCTGCTTTAACATTGTCTAGTTCTTTTTTTTCAATGGTAAGTTTACTTAACTCCATTGTTTTATTTAGTTGAATATTAGTTGTGGTATCAAGACTACGTAATTTTTCATAATAATCACTTATTATTTGATCCATCGCTCCAGCTATTTCTTTTTTTGTATATTCAAGTACTTCTAAATGATTAATTTCATCTTGAATAGCTCTTAAATTGTTAGGTTTAATCATTTTGAATAATTTATCTAATTCTTCTTTTGATTTATTAACCTTAGTTATTTCTAAAGCAAGTTCATCAAGCATTGCTTCTAGTGTTTCAAGGGAAATGGTTTGAATATCACTTTCTAGTATTTTTTTCTGTGCACTTAAGGCTTTAGTTTCCATTTTAACTTTTTGATCTAAGGCATTAATACTTGCAAGTTTGTTTACTAGTTTGTATTTATTCTTACTAATTATGACATTTAATGGATATAGGTTAATTTTTAAAGCTTGGATAACTTGCATAGTTACAGAAGTTATAACACTAATATCCGAAGTTTGTTTCATAATGTTTAAGATTTCATTTATTGAAGACATGGTTTCTTGATATGATGAATCTTCTAATTTCGTTACATTTGTAACTTCTGCTTCAAATTCATAACGTTCTTTTTCAAGTTCATAATATTTGTTATTTATTTCATCATCAATTTCTTTAATTCTATTTAATGATTCTGTATTTTTACTTGCAATTAAATCAAGACCATCTTCTTGTTTCATTAAATTATCATATTCGGCTTGAAGGCTTTGTCTTTTTTCTTCTAGGATATTACTACGTTCTTTATATACTTCATCATGAACACTTAAGTATTTTTTTAAGTAGTAACTACTGATGGTCATTGGATCTGTTTCTTTCCTAATGTATCCCGCAATACTTAGTTCTTTTTCTAAATCTTCAATTTTTCTTTTTAAGTGAAGGTTTTCTTCTTCAAGTTCTGCAATCTTTTGTTCTAGGATTTCTTGTTCATTCATGATAATAAATCATCCTCTCTTAGGGGTTCTTTAGTTTCTTTTGTGATGGCACATTCTGTGGTTAAGAATACCCCCGCAATACTAATCGCCGTAGTAATAGCACATTTTTCTACACTAGTCGGATCAATAATACCTGCTTGTTTTAACCTTACAAGTTTATTAGTTGATGCATCGTACCAATAAGTGCTATTAACTTCCTTTACAATTTGGTTGTAATCTCCCCCCGCATTTTCTACAATTTGCATGAAAGGACGTTTTAAAACTTCACTAAGCATATCACAGATAGATGCATAGTTTGGTTCACGTTTAATCTTTTTGATTTTTTCACTGATTTCATAGAAGACTTTTCCCCCACCTTCAACTGTACCAGATGACATTGCGGCGCGAGTTGCATTGAGGGCATCTTCTACTCGAAGTTTTAATTCTTTTAATTCAAGTTCCGTACTTGCGCCAACTTTAATTAAAGCAACCCCACCTAAAATTTTAGATAATCTTTCACCTAATTTTTCACAGTCATATTCACTAGTGGTGTGGTTCATTTCTTGTCTTATGTTTTCAGCACGGCTTAAAATTTCATCTTTATCACCGGCCCCATCAATTATAATTGTTTGATCACGACTAACTACAATTTTTACGGCACTACCAAGTTTAATATTTTCATCACTTAAGTGCATTCCAATACTTGAATCAACATAAGTTGAACCAGTAATAACTGCTAAATCTTCTAGCAATTTGGCTTTACGTTCCCCAAAACTTGGGGCTTTAGTGACAACAACATTAAAGACTCCTCTTAATTTATTAACGATTAAAGCACTTAGTACTTCTGGTTCCATATCATCACAAACAATAAATAAAGGTTTTCCATCTTTCATGGTTTTTTCTAAAAATGGAAGTAATTCTTGCATATTTATAATTTTTTTATCTGTAATTAAAACATAAGGATTTTCTAAAATTGCTTGCATTTTATCTTTATTGTTGACCATATATGGTGATAGATAACCTCGATCATATGAATATCCTTTAACTACATCAAGATATGTATTTAGACTTTGCGATTCTTCAACCATTACAAGGCCATCCCTACCTACTTCTTCATAGGCACTAGCAATATATTCACCAATTTTAGGACTGCCTGATGAAAGGGAAGCAACTTGTTTTAAATCTTCACTTGAATTAATTTCTGTACTAGCCTCATCAATAGCTTCTAAAATATGGCCAAGATAATAGTTTAAACCATTACGAAGAGTCACAGGGTTCATTCCCTTATCAAGTAATTTTAAACCTTCTTCAATTAAATTTGAAGCAAGAAGGATCGCAGTGGAAGTACCATCACCAACTTGGTCGTTAGTTTTGGTGGCAGCTTCAATTAAGACTGCAGCACCTAAGTTTTCAAATTTATCTTTTAAAACAATTGATTTGGCAATTGTTACTCCATCATTAACGATTAAAGGACTACCAAAATCTTGTTCAATAATAACATTTTTCCCTTTAGGACCAAGTGTCACTTTAACAGCATCACATAAAGTTTTAATTCCATTTGCCATTAAGCTTCTTGCATCTTTACCGAATCTAACAACGTTTGTCATATTACTCCTCCACTATTCCTAATATATTTTCTTCTTTTACAAGATAATAATTTTCATTTTGATATTTTACAAGTTTGGAGGCTGCTTGATTAATTATTACTACATTACCTTCTTTTACTTCCATTACATTTTTACCAACACCAACAACCACAAAAAAGTCAGTATCAGTTTGAGGTAAGTAAATTCCTCCAATAGTTTTCATTTCTTGAGTTTTAACTAATACATTTTTATCTAAAGGTTTAATCATAATGCAAAATCCTCCCTATTATATATTGATTATAGCACAAAGTCCGTTTTATTTCAAGCAGTAAAGTCAAAAAGTTAGAAAAGCAAAAAAGTAGACCTAAATCTTTAATGACTTAAGTCTATTATTTTTCATATTTTGACATGTACAACTTCACCTGTATAAAGTTTTTTAAGTTCTCCATTATACTTAATAATTAGTTCACCACTATCACTTACACCGATTACTGTAGCTATATATGTTTTATCACGTTCATTGATTGTTACATCTTTACCTTTTAGAATCATTTTGTCTTTATAGTAATCCATAAATGGTTTGTTTAGATTATCAAAAAATTCATTAATAATTGAAGCAATTATTTCATTTCTTGATACTTTTATTTTAGTGTTATTCTCTAAAGTAGTTACTTTATTTTCAAGTTCAATAGGAAATTCTTGTTTATAAACATTGATGCCAATTCCAACTATAAACTTATCAAAAGTATTATTTTTGATAACTGATTCCACTAAAATACCACATACTTTTTTATTGTTTATATATATATCATTAACCCATTTAATGCCTGGATTTAGCCCCAACAAATGCTCAAAAACTTTAGATACAACAGTACCAGTAAAACATGTAAGAAGGGTAGGATCAAGCATTTTTTCATCATATTTTAGAAGAATACTCATATATATTCCCTTTCCTTTAGAGGACAAAAAGTCACGTCCTAAACGTCCTCTTCCTTTACTTTGAGTATCAGAAATAACAATTGTTTTATCATTTTCTAGTTCCTTTGCATAGTGATTTGTTGAATCAATTTCATCAAATAATACAATATCAACATCATATTTACAACTTTTTTTAATTATCTTACTATCTAGTAAATCACGCATTTTATCACATCCTTTTAATAGTATAACACAACCTAAATTTTTTGCAAGTGACTAGTTAGAATATTTGGAAAAAGAGACTTAGTTCAAATCTAAATCTCTCTTTTATTTTATCCTAAAATGCTTAATAATAATCCAGCTGCAACGGCACTACCAATAACACCAGCTACATTTGGTCCCATTGCATGCATTAATAAGTAATTAGATTTATCTTCTTCTAGTCCGATTTTGTGAACTACACGGGCAGCCATTGGAACAGCTGATACTCCAGCAGCACCAATCATTGGATTAATTTTACCACCTGATAGTTTGCACATAACTTTACCTACTAAAACACCACCGGCTGTTGCAAAGCTAAATGCAATCATACCAAGAATTAAAATCTTTAAGAATTCTAGTGCTTCTGTTGGTCCGCTTAGTGTTGCGGTGGCACCAACTGAAAGCCCTAAGAAAATAGTAATTGCGTATAATAATGTTTTTGCGGCCGCATCAACTAAATTAGGAACTACACCTGATTCTTTAATTAAATTACCTAGCATTAACATACCAATTAATGATGCACAAGAAGGTATTAATAAAATAACTACGAACATAACAACAATTGGAAAAACAATTCTTTCTCTTCTTGATACAACACGTGGTTCTACCATTTTGATTTTTCTTTCTTCTTTTGTGGTTAGAGCCTTAATAATTGGAGGTTGGATAACTGGAACAAGGGCCATATATGAATAGGCAACAACCGCGATAGATGCACAAAGCATTTGTCCACCTTGAGCTCCATTCAATAATTTATTTGAAAGGAAGATTGCGGTAGGTCCATCAGCACCACCAATAATTCCTATTGCAGCAGCTTCTAAAGCATTAAAGCCAAGAAGTAGGGCACCAAAAAAAGTAATAAAAATACCAAGTTGAGCAGCAGCACCAAGAAGTAAACTACTAGGTCTTGAAATTAGTGGGCCAAAGTCAGTTGTGGCACCAATTCCTAAGAAAATAAGGGGTGGAAAGATTTCCCATTCAACACCTTTGTGGAATGAATACAATAATCCATTTGCTTCACCATTTGCACCTTGGGCATAAAGGCCTGGAGCTAAATTAACAAGTAACATACCAATACCAATTGGAATTAATAGGTATGGTTCAAAGTCTTTCTTAATAGCAAGAAAGATTAAGACACATGCAACAATAATCATTACAAGTCTTAAAAGTAATGTTGCAGGATCACCTATAAATCCCATTTGGTCGATAAAATTTTTAATTAAATCGACAATATTCATAATTCATTACCCAATCATTGCGATAAGTTGTCCGTTTTTAACAACAGCACCTTTGCTAACAGCGATTGATTTAATAACGCCATCACAGTCTGCTACTACTTCATTTTCTAGTTTCATTGCTTCTAGAATACAAATAACATCACCAACTTTTACAGTTTGGCCTACATTTACTCTAACATCTAAGATTGTTCCAGCCATTGGAGCAACAAGAGCTTTTCCGGCACCACCTTGGCTAGGAGCAGCAGAAACTTGCGCTGGAGCTGCTGTAGGTGCTGTAATTTTAGCATCTGATTCTTTTACACTTTCTAATTCAACTTCATAAACTTTTCCATTAACTTTAACTTTATAAACTTTCATAGTATCCTCCTATTTAATTTCCTTTATTGAAATAACTCTAACGTCTTCGTGAATTTCATTATGATAATCGATAGTTGCAACAAGGGCTGCGGCCATCATATCATCATCTGTAATATCTTCCATTGTAAGTGGTTTGGTTGGCTCTACTTGTGGTAGTACCGCACTTTCAGTTTGTTCTTCTTTTTTCTTAGGAGCAATAAACTTAAATAATGCAACGATACCCCATAATAAAGCAAGCATAATAAATACAATTATCATACAAATTAAAACAATTAAACCACCTTCGCCATAACTAATATATTTAGCATGGACTATTCCTGCGTCTTTTGCTTGATCTAGGGTTGTAATTCTTGATGAATCTTCACCATTTTCAACAAACCAACCCGCAAAGTTTGCACCAACAGAAAGTCCTGTAGGAAGTTTTGGTAATGAATATTTACCACTACTTAATTTTTCTTTTTCTGTTACATAAATTGCTACAGCCTTATCTTTTAAATCATCTGGAACTGCTGTTGGATCAGTATATAATACTGATTCGCCAGGATTTTCTTCATC
The DNA here is from genome assembly GCA_963648435.1 of Bacillota bacterium. Classification (GTDB taxonomy): domain Bacteria; phylum Bacillota_I; class Bacilli_A; order ML615J-28; family CAG-313; genus UMGS75. The sequence continues at coordinate 9,392 of CAVJDT010000013.1, read as the reverse complement.
AAAATAGAAGAATCCAACAAATTCTTTACCTTCTTGTACAACATCTTTTATTATATCAACGACATTGTATTCTGAATATTTTTTACCTTCGACATAATTCTTTTTATAAGTACAACTTGTACAAGTAAAGACAAGGGCTGCTACTACTATAAGTGAAAATATTTTAACTATTTTTTTCATATTTGTTACCTACCCTATAATTACATTAAATTCTTCTACTTCATCGTCTGTTTTTGGAGCATTACGATGTTGTAAGAACTTAACCGCAACATTTTCAAATAACGCACATGTAAGAACATCTTCATCACATTTAACGATATCTGCATATTTCTTTTTCATTTCATCAAATTCAGGTTTAATATCATCAGCAGGTCTATAAGTAATAACCTTTTCATCACCAATAATCTTTTTTCTTATTTCTTCATTAACTGGTGCTGGAGCTTTACCATAATGACCACATAAATATTCTTTTACTTCTTTTGGTGACATTTTATAACGTTCACCACTGATTACGTTCATAACCGCTTGAGTACCAACCATTTGTGACATTGGTGTTACTAGTGGAGGATAACCTAAATCCTTACGAACTCTTGGTATTTCCTTTAACACTTCATCGTATTTATCCATTGCACCTTGAGCATTTAATTGACTCATAAGGTTAGATAACATACCACCAGGAACTTGATATTTTAAAATTCTTGGATTTACGGTTAAAGCTTTTGGATTTAATCCACCATTTTTTAAGAATCTGTCTTTTGAAACAGTTAACTTTTCAGCTGCTTTATTAAGAGCATCAATGTTTAGGCCTGTATCATATTTAGTTCCTTGTAAAGCATAAACGAGTGATTCTGTTGATGGTTGGCTAGTACCACCACTTAATGGTGATAATGCAGTATCAACAATATCAATACCAGCTTCAATGGCTTTCATTACTGTCATTTCAGCTACACCACCAGTACAATGTGTATGAAGTTCAAGTGGAATATTAATTTCAGCTTTAATTCTAGAAACTAGTTCATAAGCATCTTTTGGTAATAATACTCCCGCCATATCCTTGATACATATTGAATCGGCGCCCATTTCTTCAACTTCTTTAGCAAGACTAACATAGTAGTCAATTGTATGAACTGGGCTAGTTGTATAAGACAAAGCAATTTGACAATGTCCTTTATACTTTTTAGTGGCATTTACTGCGCTCTTTAAATTACGTAAATCATTTAAAGCATCAAATACACGAATTATGTCAATTCCATTTGAAAGTGATTTTTCAACAAACTTTTCAACAAGTTCATCAGAATAATGACGATAACCTAAAATGTTTTGTCCTCTAAATAACATTTGTAATTTTGTGTTAGGACAAGCCTTACGAATTAAACGTAATCTTTCCCATGGATCTTCGTCTAAAAAACGAATACATGCATCAAATACTGCACCGCCCCATACTTCAAGAGCATAATATCCAGCTTTATCTAATTCTTCAGCAACTGGAAGTATGTCTGAAATAGGTAATCTTGTAGCAAGTAATGATTGATGTCCATCTCTTAATGAAGTATCAACAATTTTAACTCCCATTTTTTCTACCATCCTTCTTATAATTGTATTTATCTTTGTTTAACAATATGTTAAATTAAATGATGTAGTTATGCTATATCATTAAAAATTTAAGTGTTTTTATTGGCCAAAAAAACACCAAAATTTTTAATATTATAACACACTTACGTTTTTTTTTCATTTCAAACACTTTGATATTTTTTTCCATATTAAAGCCTAATACAATTTACTATATAATATACTGAACTATTACTAGCAACAACGCCCTATTTGATGTTTTTCTACCAATCACTAGTTAATTGAAACATCATTTAGTTGTAGTTAATTTTTATTATATTTAAAACTCCCTTTAGTTATTAAACCAAAGAGAGTTTTAATTGTATAAATATTGTTACGTTTTTTAATTTTTCTTAATTATTATTTTCTTATTTGTATACTTTTAGTGCGAAATTTTTTCATTCCAAGTATATCCCAATAACCGTTTTGTTGTACTGTTGTATCATCATCTTTATTAAAAATTAATTCTTCATAACTCACTTCAAAATATAAATCATGTGATTCTATAAATCTTGATATTTTACCATCAACATATTCTATTCTATCAACAACTATAACTTTATTTTTGTTAGGTGAATATCTAACAATATCAATATGATCATCATAATAGTAATAGAATAATATATCTATTATAGATCCTTCTGAATATCTTTCTGTCATTATTATACGATTATTATTATCAAAATAATATTTGAAATCTCTCTTTGACTCGTCCTTTATAATTCTACCTTCATACTTGCAAGTAAGGATGGTCATTTTATCATCTGGAATAAACATCCCATATAAAGATAACGAAGATTTATTATCTTTTGTAAATACTACATTTTTACAGTTCTTAACTATTTCATCATAGTTATCCAGACAATTAGCATACTTTTCAGCTAAATCATTTATTAAAGTAATATTATTTTGAATGTTTTCCATTTTATAAACCTCTTCTTTTTAATTCTATTTTAATACTGATTAAAGTTAGATATATTAGTTTTTAGTATATTAAAGGTTTAATTTTTTCTTAATACTTTTATATTTTTCAGCATTTGAAGCTATTTTCTTATATCTATTATAGCATGTCTTATAGTTTGTCTGCTTATCAGATGATTCCACAAATGATATCCACTCTAATTTTTCAGGAGACTTAAAAACTTCTATTAAATAATCGTATTTATCATCTTTCCTATTTAAAATATAGATTAATGCTATTTCTGAACACCAATATTTATCAGTTTCACTTACTGAGCCTAACCACTGATTAGGAATTACATTTTTCTATATATTACTTTCAATATGTCATCATCAAAATCACTAATTTTTAGTTCATCTATTAATTCAATGAATATGGCAGAAGAAGGACAAATTTTAGAATTAATTATTTTTTTATACAATTCTTTATATTTTACACTTTTTATATCAAATATAATGTTACCCAATTGTTGCATATATATTTCATCTGTTGGTTCATTGTAATTGTTTGCAACATACTTTTCAAATAAATCACATAAATATGGTATTGCATCATCAAATCCAGGAACTCCTAGACTATATAACACTCCCAGTTTAATATTGAAGTTTTCTATTTTTTCAGCATATTCTAAAATTAAATCAATTATATAATTATCTTTTTCCGAAAATGGTCGCTCGTAAATAAAATCCTTGTATTATAGATAATTAATCTATTTGCAGGAAATATAATCAAATTAAATCATATTAATTAAAGGAGTTATCTTAAATAATTTGACTTAAATATAGTCATATCTCTTGAAGCTTATTATCTTTAGTGATAAAATATTATTAAAGTATAAAAAACTTTACCGTTTTAATCATCGATAAAGTTCTTGTTTGTTTTTAAGTATCTAAAATTTACTCAATTCATTTTGTTTGACCATTAATTTGTAATAGTGCTATTTGTCTATCTACTTTATACTCTAATATTCAATCTTGAAATAATCTAACCATTCTATCTGAAACATTCCATTTTTCGCAATTTCTTTGACTGATACAAACATCACAACTTACCTCCGCTTTAACTTTTATCATTATATACCATTGTTGGAAATATGTCAAATAATTTAGTGCAAATTATTTCCGATAACGGTAATTTTTATTTTTCCATTTTTCTAATTATAAATTAAAATGTTACTTTCAGACTAGCACTTGTTTGGTTAGTTCAAAAGTAACATTTTTGAATTTTTATTATTAAATTTATATATACTATTTTCCTGTTTTATCTTTAAAGTATCCAGCAACTGCTATCATTGCTGCATTGTCAGTACAATATTTGAATTTTGGAACGGTTAGTTTAATTCCAAGTTTATCCATTTCTTCTTGCATTCTTTTTCTTAATCCTTTGTTTGCAGCTACACCACCAGCAATGATTACTTGTTTTACGCCATATTCTAAAGCTGCTTTTTTAGTTTTCATGCAAAGTACATCAACAACAGAGGCTTGGAAACTAGCCGCAAGATTATTGTAATTTAGAGTTTCACCTTTTTGTTCTGCTTTATGATGTAAGTTTATAACAGCTGACTTTAGACCTGAAAAGCTAAAATCATAGCTGTCTTTACTTAGTTTTACGCGTGGTAGTTCATATGTTGCTTCACCCTCTGCTGCCATTTTATCAATGATAGGTCCACCAGGGTAACCAACTTCAACAACTCTTGCAATTTTATCGTATGCCTCACCAACAGCATCATCTAGTGTTTCACCTAATACTTCAAACTCATAGTGATCTTTCATTAACACTAGTTCAGTATGTCCACCTGATACAACTAAAGCAAGAAGAGGAAAAGTAAAATCAGACTCAAGGTAGTTTGCATATATATGCCCATGAATATGATTTACCATAATTACTGGTTTATGAAAAACAAGTCCAATGGTTTTGGCCGCATTTATTCCAACCATTAATGAACCTATTAAACCTGGTTCAGCAGTAACCGCAATCTTATCTATTTCATCTAATGTTAGTCCTGCTTCTTTTAGAGCTTGATCTATGACATATGTAATTTTTTCAATGTGATGTCTACTTGCAACTTCAGGAACAACCCCGCCATATTGTTTGTGAATTTCTATTTGGGTGTATATAACATTACTTAATACCTTTTTCCCATCTTCAACTATCGCTACACTAGTTTCATCGCAGCTTGATTCTATTCCTAATATTTTCATTTTATTTCCTTCATCATTACTAGGGCATTTTCCCCATCTTTATAGTAATGCTTTCTAACTGATATTTGTTTAAATTCGTTTTTAGTATAGAAGTTAATACCTTTAATATTTGTTTCTTTTACTTCAAGGGTTATTTGCTTAATACCTGCAGCACGTGCTTCTTCAATTAAACTATTAAAAAGAAGTGTTCCATATCCTTTTCTTTGATATATATCATCAATTAAAAAATTAATGATTTCACCTACACCATCGTAAAAGTATCCACCAATATAACCGATTACTTGGTTTTCATTTTCGATCACCCTAAACCATACTATGGGGTTTGAAAGTTCACTGTGAAACATTTCGACTCCTAAAGTTTCACCAAATATTTTTTCTTCTAATTCTACTATTTTTGTTATGTCTTTTTCTTCTAGTTTTCTAATCATGATAGTTCACTTCTTAAATAGTTTGGAACATAATCATATTTATTTTCTTCTTTATACATTTTATATTTAAGAATATTTAAAGCCATTTTTTCACCATTTGTAAAAGTGTTATCATCAACTACTATTGGTTGATAGTCATCATACTTAGAAAGTTCATCATCTGATAGGAAAGTATCTTCTTGATCTACTTTTATTGTTCCTTTTACCGTGTAAGTTTTTAGGTAACTATAATTCTTTTTAGCTTTAATTAAAGCTTTATATTTTCCATCGCTACTTAAATGCTTAGAAGCAATTAAGTCTAAAGATGAAAAACTATAGAAAGGAAGATTCTTAATAAAAGCAAATACTTTACCTACGGTTCCTGCTATTCTTAAGCCAGTATATGAACCAGGACCTCTACCTACATATATTTCTGTGATATCTTCTATCTTAATATTATAACTTTTTAAGAAGTCATCTAAAAAGTTAGTTAATGTTTCAGAATGATCATTTTTACCCATTCTTGTAAATGCGTATGCTTCAGTATTATCATCATTTACGACTGCCAAATATAAGTAATTAGTAGCACTATCTATGAATAATTTCATATTGTCCATCTCCTAGTTTGTTTATTAATTCTGAACTTGCTTTTATCGTTACTTGTCTAGTGTCTTCACCTAAATCAATTATTTCTATTTCCCAAGTATTTTTAGGCAACATATCTTGAATAATATGAGCCCATTCAATTACAGCAAGTCCATCTAAATAAAAGTATTCTTCAAGTTCGAAGTCATCTTCACTATTAGTAATACGATATACATCTAAATGGTATAGTTTTTTTATTTTTTCATTTGTTGTTTCATATACTTTCATAATGGTAAAAGTAGGACTATTGATTATACGTTTTACGCCTAAAGCTTTTCCAATTCCTTTAGTTAGGGTTGTTTTGCCAGCTCCAAGGTCACCAACAAGGGCAATTACTAAATTAGGGTAAGCATAATCAGCTAGTAATTCTCCGAGTTTTATCATTGATTCTTCGTCTTTTATTCTTATCATAATTTGTTCCATATTATGACTCCATTTCTATTTTATATAATCTAAGTATTCTTGAATCCCTATATATAGCGTTAATGCAAGGTTTGCTTGATACGTTGGATTAACTAGATTTTCTAGTTCTTCTTGATTACTCAAGAATCCTATTTCTACTAAACAGCCTGGCACTTTAACGTTATCAACTAAATATTTATCTTTAATTGTTAATGCTTCTCTTTTATTTGTAGGATCAAACGATTTAAGTTCTTTCATTATGCTTTCTGCAAGCATTTTGTTTTCTTCTTTTCCTATTTGATAAAACACTTGTGCACCTTTTGCATAAGTAGATGGATAAGCATTAGCATGAATAGATATATATAAATTTGCCTTTGAATCATTAATCATTTTAACTCTTTTATATATATCTTCTCTTTTTACTTCATTTAAGGAAACATCCGTTTCTCTAGTAAGTTTTACAATATATCCGCTTTGTCTTAAATAGCTTGCTAAGCATAAACTAACATTTAATGTTATATCCTTTTCTAATGTTTGTTTATCTTTACTGGTACATCCGCCATCATAACCACCATGTCCTGGATCTATATATATGCATAGTGACGTTTGTTTTTTGGTGGCACTTACAAGTGGTATAACCACGGAAAATAAAAATAAAATACCTATAATGCATATCATTAAAATTATTCTTTTTTTAATAAATATCACCCAAAGTATTTTATTATGATAATGTTTTATTTATGCATTAAAAAATGTTTCGATATATTTCTTTTAGTTCGTTAATTTGTTCATCAGTCATTGGTGGTAAATTACCATCAACAATTATATGCGATGTGACAGTCGCAACATGATATCCCGTAATTTTGCCATCTTTTAGCACGATAACTGTTGGTGCAATTATTTTTTCAGGATTACCTATTTCTTCTTTAATTTTTTCATATATATTTAAATATTTTTCATGATTAGCTGATTCTGTATTATCACGCATATCTTTTATATCTAAATATAAAACTTCTTCATATTCTTTTTCTTTTGCAATTTCATCAACATAAGATATTGCGGCTTGGCACCATGGGCAATTTTTAAAACCAAACATTATAATACCCGTATAATCGCCATTTATTTTTTTAATAACATCGTCAACATAAGTATATTGAATTATTGAGCTTTTACCTTCTAATGATGGGTAGTCCTTGGATATTTTATTATGTTTACAAGATGTAAAAGTAATACAAAATAAAAATAGCATTAAAATAATTATTTTTTTATTCATTGTGGTCACCCTTATATTCACTAATCCATTTATCAAGGTTTTCCTCGATAGTTTTAAATCCTATTTCATAACTAGGCACTTTACACTTAACTCCCCTTGTCTTGTGTAATTGTTTGTAACTTAGTTTAAGTAATTTATGTTCTTCATCAACTTCAATAACACGTAGTCTAACTTCTTCGCCAACATTAACAAAATCTGTGATTTTTTTTACAAAACCATCTGAAAACTCTGATATATGAACAAGACCATCATATTCACCAACTTTTGCGAAAGCACCATACCCTAAGATATTGGTTATTTTTGCAAGTACAATATCACCAGGTTTCATGTTACTCACCATCTTCTACTTGTTCAACTCCAATTACACCAGGAACTTCTTCAAGTAGTAACGCCTCTATTCCGCCTTTAATAGTTTCATCACTTGATGCACATCCAATACATGCACCCAATAAACGAACATAAACAATACCATCCTCAAACTTAACAAAGTCAACATCCCCACCATCAGCTTGTAGGTATGGTCTTACTTTTTTTAGTGTTTTTTTAACTAATTTGATAATTTCAGCATCTGTCATATTTAATTTTCCCCCTTTACTTTTAATATTATTTTATACATCTATTTTGTATTATTATACTACAAATATGACTTTTATGGTTGAAAAAGGATATAAAAGTTTATTTATGAAAGAAAATAAGAAAAAGCAGTTCAATATAGAACTCGCCTTTTCGATAGTTTTTTATCTTAATCTAATTACATCAATTGGATTTTTATTTATAGCTCTATGTAAAGAGCAATAGCTAATTATTAAATTTGCAAGAACAGTAATTGCTATTATTATCACTCCATACTGCCATCTAAATAGAATTATTGTAAAAGTCTTAGAATATTCTCCAATAAAACTCTTATTAGTAAGATGAAGAAAGATTTGTGATATTACTAAAGATAGGATAAAAGATATAATAATCATTATAATGCTTTGAATCAAATATATGTTTAATATTGAATTCTTTTTGATTCCTATTGCTCTTAGTATCCCATTTTCCTTATCTTTAGCTTTTACTATTTGTGAAATAACAATTGTATTAATAAGAACTATTAAAATTATTGTTATTGGCATTAGCACCTTAAAAATTAATCTAGCTGTATCCAAGTTATCATTTAACAATTTTAATTTAGTTGTGTAGCAGTAATTGGCATACAATCCATATTTTTTGTATATTGATTTAAGAAATTTATACTGATTATCAATTGATGATGTTTTAATTACCATTGATTGATCAATCATAAAGTCCGAAATTTTTGCTTTAACACTTGGTGATACAAGAATGGAATCATTAGATACATCGTCTATAATAATTCCTTTTATTACTAAATTATTTAACTGTATACTTTTACCCGGTGAACCATTTTTTTTATTTTCACTAAATTCAATATTAATTATTTCATTAATGTATGTTGGTAAATTAATTACCTTTTCTCTACTATATCCTATATAATATTCTAAAGTATGTTCTTCAGTAAATATTTTATTATATAATGAAAGGGACATATAAATTTCATTGTCTTTTGGATATAAATCTGGTGATAATTCCCCACAATTTGTATCATCAAAATATTCTATATTTATTGGACCATATATATTCATAGTCATTATTGATGGTATTCTTTTATGCCCTGTCACAAATCTATACTGATTTCTATCAGTGCCAATTGATGTCTCTATTGCTAAATTAGTATCGTATTTTCCACCAGAAGTATAAAATATTATTTCTTCACTTCTATTTCCAAATGCTTTGCTGGAATCTTCTTTATCTTGGTTATAAATGTTTTCATTGTCTTGATTTTCATATCTAAATGTTTTATAGACACCTGCTATGTAATATTTATCATTCCA
>CAVJDT010000012.1:0-39215 GCA_963648435.1 Bacillota bacterium | reverse complement strand
CTTTACTAGTTACATCAAGTGGAGTAGGAAGAGTAGATCTTACAGGAAGTTATAGTCTAAATAGTAGAATCTTCCTTTATATTCATTTAACAATAACAGAATAAATAAAAGTATTTGTTTATTCTACATTATAGTTAATGCTACCATAGTTATTTCAAGAAAATAATAACTAGACAAAGTAAGACTAAAATGCTTTATCTAGTTTTTTCTTGAAACTTGGATGAAAAGGTAATAAAAATATCTCATATAAAAAACTATGGAAACCAAGTTTTATATATTGTAAATGGAATGCTGTTCTAAAACTAAATGTTAATATAAAAGAAGTGATAATAAGTAAAAATATAGTAATTTTATTTAATTTATGGTAAAATAGTAACTAATTAGGAGGATGCTATGAACAAAATAATGATTTTTAATTTTTCACTATACCAACTTCTTTTATATTTTTTTGTATATTCATTTTTAGGTTGGTGCATGGAAGTAATTTATGCAACCTTTAGGACTAATAAGTTTATTAACCGTGGCTTTTTAAATGGTCCAGTATGCCCAATATATGGGACTGGTGTATGCATTGTATTGCTTTGCCTAACCCCAGTTAAAGATAATCCTTTTATTTTATTTTTTTGTTCAGTAGGATTAACTACGCTTTTAGAGTTAGTAACAGGCTTTGTTTTAGAAAAATTCTTCCACACTAAATGGTGGGATTATTCAACTCAAAAATGCAACTTTAAAGGTTATATTTGTCTTAAATTTTCATTTATATGGGGAATTATATGCTTATTAGTAGTTGATATTTTTCATGTTATTGTCAATGATATTCTTATGAAAATACCATATAAAATAGGAGTTGTATTTGTTATAATCTTTGGTGTTGTTATTTTAACTGACTTAGTATTTACAGTTCTTCAAATGATTCACTTTAATAAAATATCAAAAGAATTTAAAAAATTTGTTGGGGGAATTCATGCAACATCTGATGCGATTGGCAAAACATTATCGGATATTACCCTTAATGGCATCGAAAAAGGTGAAGCTTTAAAGAAAAAAATGGAAAATATGCGTTTAGTTAAAGCATATCCTAACTTAAAACAAGAATTAGTTGAAAAATTCAATAATTTAAAAAATAAAAAAGAAAAATAGGAGGATTTATGATTTCACTTCCGGCTAAATATTATTTAACAATCAATGAACCATTTGAATTATTCTTTAGAGGGGTAGTTCGAAAACATAATCCTTATTTATATTATATAATTGCTGAATGTGAAAAAGGATACACATATAATAGATATTTTACATACACTCCAGTAGCAGGTGAAGAAGGCAAATATCCGCTTACCATCCATGTTTATAGTGATAGTGGAGAACTTCTTGAAAGTAAAACCACCATTTTAGTTGTCAATAAACAAGTAGCACCAATCAAACCACTAAATATTTTATGTATTGGTGATAGTGAAACGATTAATGGAGTTTGGCCAGATACTGGATTTAACAAATATAATGAATTATATCCTAATATGTTAAATTTTATTGGTACAATGTACCGTGGTAAAACTGGTTATGAAGGATATGGAGGTTGGCAGTGGAAGACTTTCTTTGAATATCAAGATGAAAGTCCTACCACAAAATTAGTAATTGAAACTAAAGATTTTGTAACAAATAATGATATCGATACTGTTTGGATTAATAATAACTTAAAATGGAAACTTCGAAAAATAGAAGGAAACACTTTAACATTTAGTCGTTTAGAAGGAAATTATAAAGTAAATCCTAAAATTACAAGTGAAATGATAATGGAAAATAGTAATAAGAAGATTAAGATAGAAAATTCAAAATATATCGATGGTAATCCATTTTGGAATAATGAAACAGGAAAACTAGATTTTAAAGATTATATTAAGGAAAACAAACTAGAAGAGCCAGATCTTATATTTACTTTCTTAACGGGCAATGGACTATACATGCCCTATAGTGAAGACTTTACTAATCATAAAAAATATGCACCACTATTTCTTGAAAACTTACACCTTGCTTTTCCCAATGCTTTAATTGGCGTAATGGGGATTGAATTATCGTGCCCAAATGGTGGTGTGACTGCCTGTTATGGAGCGAGTGGTTACTACCATGATTGGTTTGGATATACAATTACTGTTTTCAACTATGATGAATGGCTTGAAAGACTTACCTTAACAGATGAATTTAAAGATTTTGCATTCTATAATGATATTAAAGGACAATTTGATAGTGAGTATAATTATCCAACAATTGATCAAAAAGTAAATAAAAGAAATGAATTAACTGAACGTCTTGGTGTAAATGGACTTCATCCATCAATGAATGGATATTTACAAATAGGAGATGCATTCTATCAATTTTTAGTAGAAATGATTATAAAATACAATAGTCAAAAGAAAAAATAATGAATGATGTAGTATTTTATGCCTTGGTTTAATGATTTCCTTTTAAGGAACAACCTAGGTGCGATGGTCTTTTTAATAATAAATGAACTATTTGTTGAAAAGTATTTTACTAATAATTATATCTATATAGATTGTCAAACAGATATTGAATTTTGTAGATTTTGTAGCACTCACTTTAAAGTAGATGAAATACTAAATTATTTATCTTTGGATCATAATAAAACAATTAATGACAAAGTATTACTAATATTTGATGAAGTACAAGAATGTTTACCAGTTATTACATTGTTAAAATACTTTTGTTAAGAACATCTTGAAATTTCAGTAATTGTTACCGGCTCAATGGTTAGGATTAAAATCCTTGGAAAAATACAAATCGCATAACAAATTAAAATATGCAGTTAAAGTATCAGAAAACCGTTATGGATATGATGAAGATAATAAAGTTTTGACTTTACCATTCTATTATGTGCCGTTCTTTTTAACTGAATTTAAAAAAATAAATAAATTAGGAGGATATATTATGGATATAATGAAAAATATAACTAAAAAAGAAGTTTTGACTTTAAAAGATCAAATTAGCTATCATGCAGGACAAGTAGTGAGTAAAACTTTAATTCAAAATAGTAAAGTAAGTATTACACTATTTTCGTTTGAAAAAGGTGAAGAAATTAGCACACATAAATCTGATGGTGATGCGATGGTAACATGTCTTGATGGAGTTGGTAAAATTACTATTGATGGTACCCCATATTTACTTCATGTTGGTGAAACAATTGTCATGCCTGCCGGTCACCCTCACGCGGTAGAAGGTGAAGAAAGATTTAAAATGCTATTAGTTGTAACATTTTAACAAGGAAACTAGGTCTGAAACTAACTAGTTTCTTTATTTTTTCTCTAATCAATAGATTAAAATTTAGATAAATGATATAATAGTGTTAAATAGGGGGAAATTTTAAATGTTATCACGAGAATTAAAAGAAGAACTTTTTATAAAAGGTGTAGAATTAGCCGAAAAACACGCGGTTAAAAGTATTGTTCACAATTCCAATGGCATAGTGAATGGAGAAGTAGAAGATAATAATGTTATTTATCACGTTATTGTCGATAATAAAAACGTAGATGATTCAGTTTGTACATGTAAAAAATATAAAAAAGGATTAATATGTGAACATATAGTAGCTACTATATTTACCGTGGAAATGGAACGTGTAGCTAGTGAAAAAAGAAATATGAATGAACTTGGATTTGATGATATTGATGATGAAGATGACGAAGATGATTTATTCATCCCATATTATGTTAATTCGTTTGTTGAAGAATTTCTTCAAAATATGTCAAAAGAACAAATAATCGAGATGATACTACAGGAAACCGAATATATAGATATACCTTCCATAAGAAGACACGTCAGAAATGTATGTGATGAATATCTTAATATGGATCCAACTAATAATGTTGTTGCTATCATCGAGCAATTTAACTATAGGGTTTATTATGCGGCAGAACAACTTCATACAGCCACGATAACTTCTCGAAGCGATAAATTATGTGACTATGATAGAGGTTTAATGACTTGGGTAATTAAGCAAGGAATAGACGACCAAATAGAAGATTTAAAAAATGTTTTTTTGGATAAACTTGTTTTCGGACATCCTATTTTAGTTGAACCTTTTAGAATCCTTTATCCGGTTCTTAATAAAAATGAAAAGATATTAATTAAAAAATATATTGAAGAAAGCATTAGAAGACCTGATGTTTATAAAAGTAATATTTGTACAGCTCGTGGTAATTTGTTGACTATGAATCACATTATTGAGGAATTTAAAGGAACTTACACAATGCATAATGATGTTGAAATTATGCTTAAATATGCTGAATCTGAACCATTTATTGATTATATATTTAGTTATTATCAACATAGTATTGCCGAATTAATCGAAGAAATAGATCAACAATTAAAAAATAAAAAGGTTAATATTCGTGGTTTAGAATACTTATATAATATAATGTATAGTTATACAAATGATCCAGAATTTCAAAATGAAATTTATTATCTTGAAACCATTCTTGAAGGAGCATCTAAAGGTTTAAATAAATTAAGGAACCTACCAAATTTTCCTGAATATTTAAAGCGAATTCAGGAAAGTGATATTAAACCAAGTAACTTAATGAGTGTTTATAAAGCTTTAGATATGAAAAAAGATTTATTTAAATTAGTTATGAAAACGAAAAATGTCAAAGATTTAATAGACTATACGCCATATTTAAAAGATGAATTTAATAATGAATTAGTAGATTTATATTATAGTTTGTTTGCGAAAAAAGCAGAAAGAGCTAAAACTAGTGGTGACTATAAAGAAATGTGCCGAATGCTTAAAGGTTTATTAAACTGTGATAATGGTCAAAAATATTGTCAAGACCTTTATGAGGTAATAAAAGAAAAATACCCACGTAAAATTGGCCTTTCAGATGAAATGTTAAAATACATTAATAAATAAATTCTTAAATTTATTTACTCATATCCTTTCAAAAATAGTAAATACTATATTTGGAGGTGTCATATGGAAAAGACAAATGAATTAAATAAATTTTTATCCTATATTCATATGGGAAACAGTATTTTTAGAATTTATCATAAAGAAAGTGAAAACCTAAAAAATGAAAAACTTTTAGGAGTTATTGAAGAAATCGAAGAAATTTTTAAGACTCATGAAGAAAAATTTACAAACTTAATTACTAATATGGGTGAAAAACCTACAGAAAGTCTAACTGCGGCAGGAGTTATGGGCGTATTAATGGAAAAAATGAAGTTTGTAGATTCAGACTTTGATATTTGTATTAATGCAATCAAATCAACCAATATGGGAATGCTTAGTGCTTTTAAATTTTTAGATGAAAATAAAAAATTACCTAAAAAAATTAAAAATGAAGTTACTAAAGTAATTGATGATTATTATATGATAATAGGAAAACTAAAAAACTATATAATTAATTTATGATATAAAAATAGGCAGTAATGTTTTAGTGTAGTTATACAATTTTTGATACTGCTAGAATAAAGAAGGAGAAAAATATGAAAAAAAGAATAATGGGAATTTGTACGATTTTATTATCACTATTGGTACTTGCAAGTTGTGGTGCTAATCAAAAAGCCACCAAACCAATGGACTTTAGTAGGCAAATGAATTATAAACTTTCAAGTGAATCGTATTTGAAATTAAATGAAGATGATTTTATTACAGCAGATGAACTAAATAAAATTAATATAAGTATGGACTCTTCTACAGCTGCTTATGCAAATATAAGAAGAATGATAAACAGTAAAATAACGATACCAAGTGATTCTGTAGTAATAGAACAAATGTTAAGTTACTTTAACTATTCTTATGAAAATGACACGGATGAAGCTCTAAAAGTTTTTACGGAGATTAATGATTGTCCATGGAATCATGAAAATAAACTATTACAAGTGGTAGTAAAAGCCAAAAATTATGAAATTGAAAATCCTAAACCTAACAATTTTGTTTTCTTACTTGATGTTAGTGGTTCAATGTATAGTAGTAATAAATTACCACTTATGGTTGAAGCCTTTAAATTGCTTGTTGATAATTTAAAGGATAATGACCGAGTTTCCATTGTAACATATGCAGGATATGAACAAGTTTTACTTGATGGTGGTTTTGGCTATGAAAAACCAAAAATAAATGCTATTATGTCAGACCTTGAAGCAAGTGGCTCAACCCATGGCAGTGCTGGTATTCAAAAAGCCTATGAAATAGCAAGTAAATACTATGTTGAAGGAGGAAATAACCGTGTATTCCTCGCAACAGATGGTGATTTTAATGTAGGTATTAGTTCAATAACTGGACTTGAAGATTTTATCGCTTCAAAACGTGACCAAGGAATTTATCTTTCTTTATTTGGTTTTGGAACTGGTAATTTAAAATCAAGTACTATGGATACTTTAGCACAACATGGTAATGGTAATTATTATTATATTGACTCTGTGCTAGAAGCTCAAAAAGTATTTGTATCAGAGCTTGGAGGAACGCTTAACACGGTTGCGAAAGACTGTAAAGCCCAAATTGCTTTCAACCAAGATGTTGTTGAATCTTATCGTTTAATTGGCTATGAAAATAAGAAAATGAGCGAAGAAGAATTTGATGATACGGAAAAAGATGCAGGCGAAATAGGGGCAGGACATACAACAATTTGCTTAGTTGAATTAAAATTAAAAGAAAATTTTGAAAGCCAAGAAATTGCAACATGTACTGTTCGCTATAAAGATGTACCAACTGAACTAAATAAAGAAGTTACATCAAGTGTTAGGGCAATTAATGAAACCATTTCAAATGATTTTGTTTTTGCCTCAAGTGTAGTTGAATTTGGATTATTACTACGTGACTCAAGCTATAAGGCTGATGCTAGTTATGAAAGTATTTTATCAAGAATTAATAAAGAAGAATTCATGAATGACCCTTACAAAAAAGAATTTTATGAATTAGTTTGTAAAGCTCAAGATTATTTAGAGTAAAAACAACAATTATTTACATTAAAAAATTTTAAAATATATTATCTTATAAGACAAAGGAGGTGATGACTATGTTAAATGTATTAAATATCTTTAGAAGTGGTCATTACCTATCTTTGAGGTCTAGGTGATAATACTATTTTATCAAAAAAATGGGCACTTCTATTAATGAAGGTGCTTTTTTAATTTTAGAAATAAGTTAAAAAATGAAGATACAGCTTGAAGATTGCTTTAGAAAAATTAAGATAAAAATAAAATTAGCAAAAAAATATAGTTACATCTTACAAGATAGTCATTATCTATAACGGGAACAAAACATTTTTCCCCTTTAACCAAGGTCTTTTTACGACAAGAACTTTGGACTGTACAATAGAT
Source organism: Bacillota bacterium (assembly GCA_963648435.1). Taxonomy (GTDB): domain Bacteria; phylum Bacillota_I; class Bacilli_A; order ML615J-28; family CAG-313; genus UMGS75. The sequence goes on along the minus strand of CAVJDT010000012.1, from coordinate 31,889 downwards.
GAACTATTTAATAAGGAGAATAAAAGTTAAATATGGAAATTAAGAAGAAACATAGTGCATTTGAATATATAAAGTTAATATTTAGGATTGATAAAAGATTAGTATTATTATTATTTATTGATATTGTTATAAGCTTATTTTATAATTTATTACCAATTGGAATTATTGGTTATTTAGGAAACATTTACCAAAAATCACCTGATATGGAAGGGTACAAATATGTAATTTTTGCATGTATTGGTTTTACTTTGGTACGAATGCTCTTTAATGCAATAAGTATGTATTATTTTAATATAACATCCGATCGTATCTCAAGATATATTTCAAATTATGTTGCAAAAGAGTTATATCAAAAAATTCAAGAAATTGATTATGATACATATCAGTCAATGGATTTTCTCAATTCATATCAAAAAGCAGTTAATGATGCATCTGATTATATGGAATCAACATTTTGGTCTTTTAACGATTTTATAATTAGTTTAACCTCGCTACTTAGTATTGGTACAATCTTTTCATTTTTTAGTCCATTAATTCTTATTTATGGTATTATAATTGGAATTATTGCTTTCTTTATTTCAAGTGTGACATCAAAATTGAATCATAAAATAGGCATCAAAAATATGCAACTCGTAAGAGAAAGAAGTTATATCAAAAGAGTTTTCTTTCTCAAAGATTCCGCAATCGATGTAAAAACTACTGAAATTAGTCCAATGTATTTGAGAAGAAATGATAAAATAGGGAATCAAGTATTAAAAAACTTTGATAGTTTATACGTTAAAATTCAAATTTTATATGCTATCAGTGACATACTCCTTAAAACAGTTGTGGTGGTTGCTTTATCATTTGTATCATATACTACCATTCAAACTAAAAATGTTGTTATTTTAGCATCACTTATGGGGGCAAGTTATACTTTAACTTATATAATTGGTAATTTATCCGCAGGAATCGCAAATTTAAAAGAAAACATTGTTTACCGTGAGGATTATTACCGAGTTATGGATATGGTATCTAGTCTTGAGGTAAGTGGTAAAAGCTATGATAAAGAAATGGAAACATTTAAAAAAATAGAATTTATAGATGCAAGTTTTACATATCCTACAAAGTCTAATCCCACAATTAAGAACTTAAATATGAAGATTCAAAATGGTGAAAAAATTGCAATAGTCGGAGAAAATGGAGCTGGTAAAACTACACTTATTAAATTGCTACTTCGACTTTATGATGTTAATAGTGGAACAATTACATATAATGATATTAATTACACTGATATAAAACCAAGTAATATAAGGGAAAAATTCGCTTGTGTATTTCAAAATTATCAAATATTTGCTTTAAGTGTAATTGAAAATATTTTGATGCGTAAACCTCAAAATATAGAAGATGAGATGCGAGCAATTGATGCCTTAAAAAAAGTAGGATTATATGAAAAAGTTATGAGTCATGAAAAAGGTATCTATGCTAGTTGTACCAAGGAATTTGATAAAAATGGGATGGAACTTTCTGGTGGTGAAAAACAAAAACTAGTAATTGCTAGAATCTTTGCAAGTGATGCGGAAGTACTACTACTTGATGAACCTAATAGTGCGTTAGATCCACTTGCGGAAGGCAAGGTATTTGAGGAAATCTTTAATTATAGTGTTAATAAAACTTTAATTTTTATCTCACATCGTTTTTCAACAACGATAAGTGCTGATAAAATTTATCTATTTGAAAATGGCGAAATCAAAGAACAAGGAACTCATGAAGAATTAATGAAAAATGAAAATGGTAGTTATCGTCATATGTTCTTAGTTCAAGCCGAAGAATATCAAATCTTAGGTGATGACAATGAATAATATAAAAACTACTTGTAAACTTGTAGGATATGTTGGAAAATATGTACCATTTTATCTTTTTTCAGGAATTATTAAAATTATCCTTAATGCCTTTTCAGTATATATTGATTTATATACTACTGAACATTTAATTAAATTGTTAGAGTTAAAAGATACTAAATTTATTGATGCGCTTATTTTTATTATTATAATGATTAGTATTACAACTTTAATTGGAGTCATTAATATTTTTAATAATGGTTATATAAGAATGAGATGTAGACATAAATGGATAAAAAAGATTCAACATGAATTATTTGATAGAGCTAAACTTTTACATATTAGCCATTTTGATGATCCAATCAAGTATGACCAATTATCAAGGGCGATGAACCAAGATTTAAGAAGCATTAATGCTTATGATGCATTAGTTGATATGCTTAATAGTGTTTTTCAAGCAGTTGTACTTGTAGCATATATTGTGGTGAATGTTCCTATCTTATTTGTGATAACACTTATCGCATCTACTATTTCCTTACTTTGTTATTTGAAAATAAACAAAATAAATCATGAATTATATAAAAATACTGAATCAGAACGCCGTATTCAAGGATATATTAACCGAACCTTTTACCTTGATAAATATGCAATGGATGTTAAAACTACTAAAATTTCTTCGCTTTTAATTGATAAGCAAGAAGAGGCATACAAATGTATTGAAGAAAAATCAACAAAAGTTTATCACAAAACTTTACCACTATATTATTGTGAAGATTTTATGTATCAATTTATCAATGCTTTTGTTACTTATGCTTATTTAATGTATAAAGTTTTCTTTAAAGGAATGACATTATCAAAATTTGTTACCCTTTCAGGTGCGGTTTCAAGGTTTAATGGACGCTTCTATAATCTTTCGAATTCATTTAGTAGATATAACCGAAATATGCGGGAAATATCTGACTTTATGTGGTTAATGAACTATCAAGAAGAAAATCAAGATAACTTAAAAAAAGCATGTTTTAATGATAGTATAAAACTGGATAATGTAGGCTTTAAATATCCAAATGAAGAAGGTTTCTCTCTTCAAAACATTAATATGACCATTAAAAAAGGTGAAAAAATTGCGATAATCGGCTATAATGGTGCAGGTAAAACGACTCTAACCAAACTTATGTTAAAACTTTATAGTCCTGATAGTGGTTATGTGCTTATAAATGACGAAAATTATATAAATTTTAAAGATTCATCAATTGCCAAACAATTCGTAACAGTTCTTCAAAACTTTCAAATTTACTGTGCCACAGTTTCTGAAAATGTTTTAATGAAAGAAGTTGAAACAAAAGAGGAAGAAGAACTTGTAATTAAAGCCTTACAAAGTGTAGATTTATATGATAAAATAAAAGATTTACCAAAAGGTATTAATACAATTTTAACAAAAGAATTCTCAAATGATGGTTTAGAACTTTCAGGAGGGGAAAAGCAAAAACTAGCAATTGCAAGGGTATTTGCTTCAAATGCTCAAATAGCCATCTTAGATGAACCAACAAGTGCGTTAGATCCTCTTGCGGAAAAAGAAATAAATGATCGCATTTTAAAACTCGCAGATGAAATGAATAAAACAATTATCATCATTTCTCACCGTCTATCCACAATCGTAAATGTTGATTACATTTATATGCTAGATAGTGGTAAAATAGTTGAAGAAGGAACCCATCTAGAATTAATGCATAAACACGGCAAATATTATGAATTATTTGAAGCTCAAGCCAAATTATACAATGAATCTTTATCAAAACACAGTAACAATTGATTACTGTGTTTTTAGCTACATAATTACCAAAAATTTTAAAATTTAAAGACTAGCATAAAACTTAAAAATATGGTATAATCAAATAAAATAAGGGGGGGCATTATGAAATTTAAAAGAATACAAATTATATTATTAATGTTTATTACTTTACTTATTACAGGTTGTGTTAATCAAGTTGATCATGTACATACGTTTAGTGATAAATGGAGTTACAATGAGGAATATCATTATCACGAAGCTACTTGTAAACACAAGGACGAAGTTAGTGATAAAGAACTTCACAAATGGAATGATGGCATCATAATAAAAGCACCAACTCTCGAAGAAGAAGGTACAAAAGAATATACTTGTACAGTTTGTGAAGCAACTAAGCAAGAAAAATTAAATAAATTAACTCATGAGCATAAGATTGTTCATCATGAAGGAAAATCGGCAACATGTACCGAAGATGGTTATAAACCATATGATACTTGTGAAGAATGCGATTATACTACATATGAGAAAATTCCAGCATTAAATCATATTCCAAGTGAATGGATAATAGATAAGAATGCAACATGTTTAGAATCAGGTACAAGACATAAAGAATGTACAAGATGTCATGAAACATTAGAAACAGAAACTATAAATGCATTAAATCACGATATAGTTCATCATGAAGGGAAAGCTGCAACATGTACTGAAGCTGGTTATAAGCCATATGATACATGTAATAGATGTGATTATACAACATATGAAGAAATTGGTAAACTTGATCACACATATAGTGAAGATTACAAGAGTGATGATAATGAACACTGGAAAGAATGCGTTTGTGGTAAAAAAGCTGAAATAGGTGCTCATACTTGGGATGAAGGAGTTGTAACAATTCCTGCCACTACAACATCAACTGGTTTAAAAGTATTTACTTGTTCAGTTTGTCATAAGACAAAAGAAGAAGTACTTCCTCAAATTAGTGATAAAAAACTTACTATTTGTGGATATAATACTCAAGGTGCACTTGAAGGATACCCAATGTATGAAGGTATCAGATTATACAAGAAGGGTGTAACCTTAGGTTCATCACTATACTGGCATAAAGTCGCAATAACAGTTAAGGGAACTGACTATGTTGTAACAGAAGTTATACCAAGTGATAAAGCATTAACTAAAGAATATGATTATCTAATTTTAGCTTATAAGAATGATGATTTTGTAAATGCTAATTTTGAAGTTGGTGATGTTATTGAATTTTCAACAGATATTACATCACTTACCGATGGTCAAGTAAACATTACTTTTAGTAAACTTGATGTAGAAAATATGTTTACAATTGAATATGAATTAGGCTATGAACACTATGAAACAAAAGATGAATTATATGAAGCATTCTTCACTGATTATTATTATTTCTTATTAAATAATACTGATTGTGATATGCTTAGTTTAAATATCAATAATGTTTCTGATTTTCTAGTTTATTGTAAAAATTGGGATGCAAATGGTAGAAGTGAATTAGCTGGCGTTGGTAATGCGTTTGGCAAATACTATTTATCAATTGAAGAAAATGGAACTTTTGAAACACAACCAACTACTCATTTTATTGGTTATTGTTATCAAAATAATAAATATGTTGAATTCTTAGAATTCTTAGAAGTATTCTTTGCTTATTGGCGTACTGATGAAGGATATACTAAAAATGATATTCATGGTAATGATTTCTTCTATAGCAGTTGGGCCGCATTTGTTGATACATGTAAATTCTTCTACTTTACATCTAGTACTTTAACTACTAAATATGCATGGTTTACAGTTGAACGTTCACCACGTGTTCATTACGCACTTGACCATGTGCCAGGTGTTGGTAACTTAAATCTTCAAAAACGTGCATCATCGACAATTACACTTCCAACCATTGAAAGAATGAATTATGATTTCTTAGGTTGGTATGATAGTGAAGAAGGCGGAAATAGAGTAACTACAGTTAGTGCTGATGCGATAGTATATGCAAGATTTAGAAGAGTTACGCATACAGTTACATTTATTAATGGTGGAATAATAGTAAGTAAAGAAACTGTAAAAAGAGGTCTTAGAATAAGTGAGGTTCCAATAGTTAGTCTTGAAGGATATGATTTTGCAGGTTGGACACTAGCTGACTTTACAACATATGATTATCTAAATGCTGTACAAGAAGATTTAGTTTTCTATGCTAATTTTATCGAAAAACGTACTAATGTTGGTAGTATTAATATAAACACTTATAATACCCAAAGTGCTACAAATGGTTTTGATATGTATATGGGCTTAGAATTATTTAAAGCTGGTGTAGGCTTAGGTTCTTCTAAGTTTTGGTACCGTATAGGTATTAACTATATTAATGGTAGTTATGTTGTTACAAGTATTGCTTTAAGTGGTGAAAATAATCCTACTGGCTATGATTATTTATTACTTGCCTATTCAGGTGATACTTCTAGTAAATATCAAACACTAGTAGATTTCAATATTCAAGTAGGTGATTTAGTTGAATTCTCAAGTGATTTAAATAGTTTAAACAATGGGTCAGTAAATGTTGATGTTACTTTTACAAGAAGTACTTCACGAATTCATTCACTAATTCTTGTAAGTGATACCGAAGACTTTACATATAAACCATATTATGTAGAAGGAAAAGTAACGACTTTACTTACTCCTACTAAAGCAGGTTATACATTTATTGGTTGGTATGACAATCCAACATTCTTAGGTGATAAGGTTACCGAAATATCAGAAAATACTACAACAAATATAATTCTTTATGCAAGATGGGTAGAAAGTTCAATTGATGATGTTTTAAGTATGATTAGTGATGTTGTGACTTCTGATACCCTAGATTATTTACCAAAAAAATTTAACGGAGCTACATTAACTTGGGGTAGTGAAAATCCTAATCTATATACTATTGATGGTGATAAAGGCTACACAAATCGTTTATATCAAACTCATCAAAAACAAACCGTTAAGGTATTTGTAAAAATTAATAATGGTGAAACGGAAGTACTTAAAGAAAAAATAATTACTATTAATCCAGTTACTTTTGATGATATGGCTAATCCCAAAGCAGTATACTTCGCGATTTCCTCAGCATCTAGTTATACAAATAGTAGTGCAAGATATAAAGCAGAAGGAACAATGTTTTCACAAAAGTTTAGAGAAAATATGAATATGATTTACTATGCTTTTGGCATTCCTCAAACAAATGGTACAGTTACACTTAATACAACGTATTTAGATGTTGTAAAACAACTAAAAAATGATGGTATTAGAGTATTACTTGTTATAGATGGTGCAAATAAAGCTCCACTTCAAGCAATGGTACAACTTTGTAATACAGATTCAACTAGAAAAACATTTGTTGATAATATTATTAATTTAGTTAAAACCTATAATTTTGATGGCGTTGACATTGACTGGGAATTTCCTGGTACTTCTGGTTTAGATGGATTTACAACTGAAATTGACCAAAAGAATTTAAATAAATTATTACGTGATTTAAGACAAGGCTTAGACGCAATTCAAGATGAAGGTGGTTCACCTTACATTATTTCTACCGCCATCCCTGCTACATCATGGGGTTCAGTTAGATATGATTTTGTAGGTAATGCTGAAGTTGGTGGTATTAATACTTACTGTGATTATGTTAACGTCATGTCATATGATTTGAATAACACAAATTATACATCACATGTTTCAAGCTGCTATGCAAGTACTGCTTCAAACAATTATCGTTTTGGAGCTGTATATGGAGCTGAACAATTTATTAAACTTGGCCTAAGTAGAGAAAAAGTAATTCTTGGTTCAGCCGCATACGGAAAAGCATATAAAGTAACTGGTACAGTAGATATGAGTGCATCAAATCCTGCTCTTGGTATTGCTGGAACATTAACAAAATTAGAGGGAGTATCAGGATCATACGCAACTGGCACAATTTACTATAGTGCAATTAGCATCTTAATGAATGATAGTAATTATGTTAAATATACTGAGTATAATAATGGTAAAGTTGTAGGTTCATATTTATATAACCAAACTGATAAAATCTTTATTACTTTCGATAGCAGTGAAGGAGTAAAAGAAAAATGTAATTACGCGAAGGCAAATGGCATGGGAATCATGGTATGGGCTTATGGCGAAGATGCTACAGACACAATTGTAAACACAATTTGTGATAATCTATAAGAAAAGAAGAAGGAACGTGTTTCCTTCTTTTTAAAAAGCAATAAAAAAGAAAAAAGAATTCAATGTGCTATAATATCACTAGGAGGAATTTAATATGTTTGAAAATGTACATAAGAATTTTGGCTTTGGTTGTATGCGTCTACCAATGAATGGCGATGAAGTAAATTATAAAGAGTTTAATGAAATGATTGATACATTTATTAAAAATGGCTTTAATTATTTTGATACGGCTCATGGATATTTAAATGGTAAAAGTGAAACAGCTCTACGCGATTGTTTAGTAGCGAGATATCCAAGAGAAAAGTTTGTGCTCACTAATAAGCTTACCAATTTCTATTTTAAAACAGAAGCAGATGTTCGACCTTTCTTTGAAAGTCAGTTAAAAATTTGTGGAGTAGATTACTTTGATTTTTATTTAATGCATGCTCAATCAAAAGAAAACTTTTCTCAGTTTAAACAGTGTCGTGCATATGAACAAGCATTAGAGTTTAAAGCAGAAGGTAAAATTAAACATTTTGGTATTTCATTTCATGATACTGCTGAAGTTTTAGAACAAATACTAAAAGAATACCCACAAATAGAGGTTGTACAAATACAGTTAAATTATGTAGATTATGATGATCCTGCCGTACAATCTAAAAAATGTTTAGATGTTTGTAATAAATACAAAAAACCAGTTATTGTTATGGAACCTGTAAAAGGTGGAAACCTTGTTAATCTACCTGAAGATGCCAAAAAATATATTGAAGAACTTCATAATGGTAGTCCTGCAAGTTATGCCATTCGTTTCGCTGCGGGATGCGAAGGCGTATTTATGACTCTTTCTGGTATGAGTAATCTTGAACAAATGAATGATAACCTTTCATATATGCGTGATTTTAAGCCTCTAAATGAATATGAAATGCAAGCAGTTGAAAATGTTTGTAAAGTATTTAAATCGATGAATTTAATACCTTGTACTGCTTGTAGATACTGTGTGGCAGGTTGTCCTAAGAAAATTTCTATTCCAGATTTATTTGCTTGCCTCAATTCAAAACATATCTATCATGATTGGAATGCTGATTATTATTATAATCAAGTACATACTAAAAATAAAGGTAAAGCTTCTGATTGTATAAAATGTGGAAAATGTGAAGCCGCATGTCCACAACATTTACCAATAAGAGAATTACTAAAAGATGTAGCAAAGGAGTTTGAAAAATAATATGGAATATCGAAAACTACCCCATGGAAATGAAAAAATAGGTGTATTAGGCCTAGGCATGGGAGGAATACAAAATACTGATCCTACGGAAATTCAAGCCGTAATTGAAAAGGCAATAGAAAATGGAATTAACTTTTTTGATTTATGTGCTGGTGGAAAAAGTGTTTACGAACCATTTGGTCGTGCTATTTCTGGAAAACGTGAAAAAGTGTATTTCCAACTACACTTTGGTGCTGTATATGATAAAAATGGTGATTATGGTTGGTCACGTGATTTAGAAACAATTAAAAAAACATTTGAATGGGAACTTCAAGCTTTAAAAACAGATTATGTTGATTTTGGCTTTTTACACTGTGTAGATGAAGAAAGCGATTTTGAAGATATTAAGAAAAATGGCATTTTAGATTATCTTAAAAGTCTAAAAGAAAATGGTATCGTAAAACATATTGGTTTTTCTTCTCATACCCCAAGTGTTGCAAATAAACTACTAGATACGGGTATTATGGATATGATGATGTTTTCCATAAATCCAGCCTATGATTTAGAATGTGGTGATGAATATGGAATAGGTACAACCAATGAACGTGCTGAACTTTTCCGCCGTTGTGAAAAATGTGGAGTTGGAATATCCGTTATGAAACCATTTCATGGTGGTCAACTTCTACAAGATAGTACTTCCCCTTTCCGCATTGCATTAACAAAAAATCAATGCATTCAATATTGTCTTGATCGCCCTAGTGTACTAGTTGTTGTTCCTGGTGTACGAAACCTTAATGATTTAAACGAATTATTAGAGTATCCTAAGTCAACAAAAATAGAACGCGATTATTCAGCAATTGGAAAATTTACACCAGAATCAGCAATTGGAAACTGCGTGTACTGTAACCACTGTCAACCATGTCCTGCTGGTATTGATATAGGTATCGTTAATAAATACTATGACTTATCACTTGCAGGTGATAAAATGGCTCACAATCACTATGACAAATTACAAGTAAAAGCAGATGCATGCTTGAAATGTGGACATTGTGATAGACGTTGCCCATTTAAAGTAAAACAACAAAGTAAAATGCAAATAATAGCTAAATATTTTAGAAAGGAAATGTAATATGATAGAAAGTGTTTTAACAAATAAAAAAGTATCATTAAAAATTAAAGTTACAGTTAAAAGCCTTATATCTTTAGGAATAATTGCTTTAGCGGTAATTCTACCTCAACTAGTTCATCTAGTAGCAGGAGCTCAAGCGGGAATGAAGTGGCTACCTATGTATCTACCAGTTTTATTGGGTGGAGCATTACTTGGCTCAGTTTGGGGATTTGGAATTGGCATATTATCGCCTCTTGTTAGTTTCTTAATTACCTCAGCTTTTGGTAACCCTATGCCAATGGCTGCACGTTTACCATTTATGACTATTGAACTTGCGGTATTCGCTGGTATTTGTGGATTATTTTCTAAAAAAATAATAGAAAATCCTTGGATAGCATTCCCTGCTGTTTTACTAGCTCAAATAGCCGGAAGAGCGACGTTTATGATTCTTGTTATTATTTTCCAAAATGTAACTCCATTTACTCCTACTGTTATTTTTGAACAAATTCAAATGGGACTTTTAGGATTAATACTACAAGCGCTTATTGTTCCATTTATTATTATGGGACTTAGAGCAATTTTGGTAAAAAAAGATCATGAATGATTTACAAATAGCAAAAAACAATTTAATAGGACATACAATTTGTTTATGCAAAGATGGAAAATGCCTTTATAGTGAAAAAAAAGGAATTGGTCCTATGATGAACTTTATCGAAACGAACACTAATTTAGAGGGCTATTGTGTTGCGGACGTAATTGTGGGAAAAGCAGTAGCAATGCTCTTTGTACGATCTGGAATTATTAAAGTTTATGCAAAAACTCTTTCCAAAAGTGGTAAAGCCATCTTAGAAAAATATGGAATACCATTTGAATATGATGAATTTACTGAACAAATAATTAACCGTACAGGTACCGATATTTGTCCTATGGAAAAAGCTGTTTTAAATACTGAAGATTTAGACGAAGCTTATTTAATTTTAAAAAAACAACAAGCTATCCTAATGAATAACAAACGATAAAAACAAAAGAAGAAACCTAAATTCCTTCTTTTTTCTCAAAAGTAATATTCATATTAATAAAGTTTTCTGTTCGTTGTATTTGAAGTAAAGTTCCTCCCCTTTGTACGAACATTGTATCAACTGCTTCCCAAATGAAAACCCAAGCAAAAATATCAATGCATTCAGTTATCACTTTGCTTAACTCAAGATTAGTAAATACAATCATAACGCTTAATGTTACAATTCCAATTATAATCCAAATAAGACCAAAAGTATTTTTTCTTTTAATAGTTCTGAGTAAATCTTTTAGTTTTAGTTTATAATAGTTTCTAATTGCTTCTTTGTAAATTATTTCTTCATCTGGTGTAAGCATTTTACCTGAAATATTAAGGTTAAGTTTTTCTCTAGGATGAAATTCATTAGCACAGTTTTCTAGAAAATCAGCAACTTCACTAGATATTACGGGTTTTCCTTTTTGGGAATATGGTGATAGGAAGTTACTGTTATCAGTAATAGTCATATTAATTGTTTCATTATGTTCAAATTTTCTTTTTTTCATGTGATTCTCCTATGCAAGATATTTTCTTTGAAAGTTTTTATACCATATACGGCAGTATTCTTCTAAATCATCAAGGTTATACTTACTGTAACTACGGCATGATTTAATGTATTCAAAAAGAGTTCCCTCAACAAAAATATAAATTTCAAGTTCAACAAATTTATCATCTCTTGTTTTTGTAGTTGAATTATAAAGATTTATTAATTGATCACTTAATATATCAATTAGTTTTCTCACCGCAAATAATACTTCATTTGACTTACAAAGCATTTTATAGTTATCATCGTTTGCTCTAATGTAACTAAAAAAGGAAGTAATAAATAAATCAAAATTTTTTTCTTCTAGTAATTTAGCATTACTAAAAAAGTTGTCTACTAATTCATTTTCATATTCTTCCGCAACCCCATAGATGTCATCATAATGGGCATAAAAGGTTGAACGATTGATGTTAGCCCTTTTTACTAGTTCACTTACATTAATTTTAGACAATTCTTTCTTTTCAGCTAGCATTACCGCAAAAGTATCTTTGATTAAATTTTTAGTTTTTTTAGAAGAGTTGTTTAAATTTTTTACTTTCATTATTTTCCTTTCCACAAAACCTCAATAAATGTTGGTATTTCTACATAAATTTTAATTTTGTTCTTTTAAGATTATTTATAATATATTATAATACAACTGTGTGTAAATTTCAACAATGTTGATAAAATAATTATTTTACTTAGATAATTAGCAATACACATCAAGGTTAAAATGTTAGGAACAAATACTACCATAAATTTTTTCAAATACAATACCAAATTTTCATAAATATAAATCCCCTAACGAATTAACCACCATAAATGAGGATATACCATTACTTAGGTATATCTTTTTTTCTTAAAAAAAATTATAACACTTGAAAAAAAATAATCAAAATAGTAAAATATTATTAGGTGATACAATGAATGAAGTAATAAAGTTTCTAAAAAATAATAATACAAGAATAAAAGAACAAATGATCCATGTTTATGGTTGGCAAAAAGAATATGATGTAATGATTAGACCTAGTATTTGTCAATATTTGTTTGAAGAACTAGTTATCACTGAAAATATTATTCCCCTAACCAATGATAACCGAGATGGTAGAATTAAACCCAAATATTATATTACAGTGCATGACACGGGTGATGCGGCGTGTAACCATAATGCTAGGTTTTGGAGTGAAACTGTTAAAAATGAATGTTGGGAAGAAGGCCCATATGGTGCAAGTTTTCAATATGTAGTTGGTAATGATGGTATCTTTCATCAAATCCCCGATAATGAAGTAGCTTACCATGCGGGGGATTCAACTAAATATGATTATGCGTTATATGAAACTGGGGTAGAGGGGACGATTACTCATCCTACTGTTACCATTAGTGATGATGGTTATTATATGATTGATAATAAAAAAACAATTATAATGGCTCCAAGAGCATATAAAGAAAAAGATGGTAAGGTAATTTTTGATAGAATTCCTACAACTAAAGATATAAATTCACAAGGAGTGTTATGTAAACTAATAAATGGGAAATACTATATAGGAGAAACATATTTTAACCAAACATATGAACTAATTGCTAATCGTGGTGGAAATAATAATTCTATTGGTATTGAATCATGTATTAATGAAGGAACTGATCTTTATCTTACGTGGCAAAAAACGGCTAAACTTGTTGCATATCTTTTAAAAAACAATAATTTAACCTTTGATGATATTAAACAACATCATTACTTTAGTGGTAAAAATTGTCCACAAACCATGAGAATGAATAATCTTTGGGATTATTTTATAAAACTTGTTAAAGTAGAATATCAAATGTTACTATATAAGGAAGAAGGATATAAATTCGAATTATTTTGTGATAATCCTAATGTTTTACCAAATGGAAGAGTTATAAATGAAATAAAATCAGGAATAAAATATCAAATAAGAGTAACAAAAGGTAAGGAAACAGAAATGATAGAGTTAGAATGTTAAAAGAAAGGGTGAATAAAGTATGTATGATGTAATAATTATAGGATCAGGAGTCATAGGGGCATCTGTTGCTCGGGAACTTGCAAAATATAAACTGAAGGTTTTAGTATTAGAAAAAGAAAATGATGTAGGTGATGGAGCATCATCGGCGAATAGTGCAATTATTCATTCAGGCTATGACCCTAAGCCAGGCACATTAAAAGCCAAATTAAATGTGGAAGGTAATGCCATGTTTGATGATATTTGTCAAGACTTAGATGTTGAATTTAAAAGAATTGGGTCAATTACAATAGCTAATAATGATGAAGAAATTGAAATATTAAAAGAACTTTACGAAAGGTCAAAAATTAATGGCGTAAGTGTTCAAATATTAAATCATGATGAGTTAAAAAAGATTGAACCAAATATTACAGAACAAGTGAAAATGGGACTATTAGCACCATCGGCTGGAATTATTAATCCTTTTGAATATGTTGTTGCGTTAATGGAAAATGCCATTGATAATGGGGTAATCTTAAAACTTTCTGAAATGGTTATAGATATTAAAAAAATAGATAATTATTATCAAGTAATAACGCCTAAAGAAACATATGATACAAAGTATGTGGTTAATGCAAGTGGTGTATATAGTGATAAAATTAATGAAATGGTTAATCCTAAAAGTTTTAGCATTAGGCCTAGGCGTGGTGAATATTATGTATTAGACCATTTTGATAATAATTATGTAAAACATGTGTTATTCAATGTTCCAAGTCAAAAAGGAAAAGGTGTTTTAGTTTCTCCAACTACACATTATAACTATTTAGTTGGTCCATCTAGTGAATTTGTAGAAGAATTAGACGATGTATCAACTGATACTGAAACATTAAATGAAGTAAAAAAACAAGCAACAAGACTTGTTGATAAAATTAGATATGATAAGCAAATTCGAGTATTTTCAGGTAACCGGGCTGTAGGAGATAAAGGTGATTTTATCATTGAAGAAACTACTCCTTACTTTATCAATGTTGCGGGGATTGAATCACCTGGTTTTGCTTCAAGTCCTGCTATTGCCAAAATGGTAAGTGAAATGATTAAAGATAAAGTACCAAATCCATCTTTTAATCCTAAACGCCGTCCTTTAATCAGATTAAATGAAAAGAGTTTTGAGGAAAGACAAAAACTAATTAACGAAAATAAATTATTAGGCAAAATAGTTTGTCGTTGTGAAAAAATCAGTGAAGGTGAAATTATGGATTGTATCCATCGCTCTTGTGGTGCTACTACCATTAAAGGTGTTAAAAAAAGAGTAAGGCCAGGTTTTGGAAAATGTCAAGGAGGATTTTGTGAAGCTTTAGTTCTAAAAATACTAGCAAGAGAATTAAAAAAAGACCCTAAAGATATCACTTATGGTAAAGTTAATTCTTATATTTTAGAAGGAAAAACAAAAGGTGAAGAAAATGAAGAAGTATGATTTAATCGTTATTGGTGGTGGTAGTGGAGGCCTTGCAAGTAGTATTAGTGCTTATGATAAGGGAATAACGTCATTACTTATTATTGAAAAAGAACCGTATCTTGGAGGAATTCTTCTACAATGTATCCATAATGGCTTTGGTCTTCAGACCTTTAAAGAAGAATTAACAGGACCTGAGTATGCTAGTAGATTTGAAAGCGAAATTAAAAAAAGAAATATTCCTTATAAGACTAATTCAATGGTATTAGACATTGAAAAGTTAGAGAAGGGATTTAATGTTATATATTCTAATGATACGGAAGGCATAGTTAAAGTTTTTACAAAAACAATAATTTGTGCAACGGGTTGTAGTGAAAGAACTAGAGGAGCAATTGGTATTAGTGGTGACCGTTCTAGTGGAGTTATGACAGCAGGTATGGCTCAAAAATATTTAAACATTGAAGGCTATATGGTTGGTAAAAAAGTCTTTATTCTTGGTAGTGGTGATATAGGCCTGATTATGGCAAGAAGAATGAAACTAGAAGGTGCCGATGTACTTGGAGTTGCGGAAATAATGCCATATTCTAATGGCTTAAATCGTAATATTGTACAATGCCTTGAAGATTATGATATTCCTTTATATTTGCATCACACAATCAGTAAAACAATTGGTAAATCAAGACTTGAAAAAATAGTTTTAACAGAAGTAGATGATAATTTAAATTTTATAGAAGGAACTGATAAAGAATTTGAAGTTGATACTTTGTTGCTCTCAATTGGGTTAATTCCTAGTAATCCCTTACTTGAAAAACTAGGAGTAATGATGCATCCTAAAACGAAAGGTCCACTTGTAGATGAATCATATCAAACTAGCATTCCTGGTATCTTTGCTTGTGGTAACTCACTTCATGTTCACGATCTTGTTGATTATGTAACATTAGAAGGGGAAAAAGCCGGACTTAGTGTCGCGAAATATTTAAAGGGTGAACTTATAAAAGGAGAAAGTATCAATATAGTTTGTGGCAAAGGAATTGGATATGTTTTACCACAACAAATAAATATTTCCAATATTGATAAAATTAAAATTAGTTTTAGAGTAACTGTTCCTCATAAAACTTCATATATTAATGTTTATCAACAAGATAAACTTATAAAGCAAATCAAAAAACAATATTTAATTCCAGCAGAAATGGAAAATCTTCTTTTTGATAAAACAATCATTTCAAATAAAGAAGATTTAAAGATAGAGGTGGCCGATGCATAATTTAATTTGTATTATTTGTCCAAAAGGATGTCACTTACAAGTAGATGAAAACAATAAAGTAACTGGTAATAGTTGTAAACGTGGTGAAATCTATGCCATTAATGAAATTACCTTTCCAACAAGAATGGTAACTTCAACTATTAAAGTTAGTAATGGAGAATTAAAAAGAGTACCTGTAGTTACAACTAAACCAGTACCTAAAAATAAAATATTTGAAGTGATGAATGAAATTAATCAAGCAAAGGCTCAAGCCCCAATTAAGGTGGATGATATCCTTATAAAAAATGTTTTAAATCTTGGTGTAGATATTAAAGCAACAAGAACAATCAATAAAAAAGACTAGAAAAGAGGGAAAATATGAATACTATTATAACAATTGGTCGTGAATTTGGTAGTGGTGGTCGTGAACTTGGAAGAAGACTTGCGGAAGAATTAGGTTTTGAATATTATGATAAAGAAATAATTATTGAAATTGCGAAAAAAACTTCATTATCTGAAGAATATGTTCAAGAAGTAATTGAAAAAAGACCACATAATTTATATCCGATTACTATTGGTCATACCATTAATTTTATGGTTGAAGATTACCATTTAACGCAAATGCAAAACATTTATCAAGCACAAACGGAAATAATTAAAGAACTTGCTCAAAAATCTTCATGTGTAATTGTTGGTAGATGTGCCGATTACATTCTTAAAGACTTTAATCCTTATCGTATATTTGTTTATGCGGAAATGGAAAGTAGAGTAAAAAGATGTGAAAGTCGTAAACCAAATGATGAAAAACTAACGGAAAAACAAATGATAAAGCAAATTAAGAGAATTGATAAAGATCGTGCTCAGTATTATTCTTATTATACGGGTCAAAAATGGGGCGATCCTATTAATTATGATTTATGTATTAATACTACTAATTGTGTAATTAAAGAAATAGTACCAGTTATTAGTAAATTATTTAAATAAAGAAAAATACTTGTTGAAAAAACAGGTATTTTAAGCAGTTTTAAGGTCAGTTGGACATTTAAATTTCTTAAATAATTTTCTTGAATAAACAAAATAAGTAACTAAATGTATTAAGAAAGTTATAATCCAAGAAATTGGGTAGGAAATATATAACATATTTAAGTCATGATAATCCACAAATGAAGTGTATTTTCTAAAAATAAGATAAATCCAAGCAATTCTAAATCCACATACTCCAACGATAGAAACAATCATTGGTAGGGTTGATGAGCCGAGGCCACGAAGCACTCCTACCATTACATCCATAATTCCACACAAAAAATAAGGAAGACAAAGATAATGGAGTCTAATGTAGCCAACTTCAAGAGCAATTTTTGCAATTTGAGCGGCTTCAGCCGTATCATCAGTTGGTCTTATGTATATTTTTAGAACTTGACGACCGAGAATAAAGAGTGCACCACCAAAAACTAAAGCAATTATGGTAACAATAATAAGTGAATAAATGGTAACTTTTTTAATGTTCTTTTTATTTTCAGCCCCATAGTTTTGACCAGTAAATGCTAGTGCCGCATGATAAACAGCATTCATTGCGGTATAGACAAAACCTTCAATACTTGAAGCAGCGGAGTTACCATCCATAACAGCGGTTTTATTTACAGTAAAACTATTGACAGAAGATTGAATAATAACATTTGAAATTGAAAAAATGCATGATTGAATACCAGCAGGTAAACCAATTTTAACAATTTCAAGAAGTTCTTTTTTGTGAATTCTTAATTCATTAAATCTAAAGCGGTAACATTCATTAGATTTTAGTAATGTCCACATAATGAGAACACACGAAATAAACTGAGAAATAATGGTTGCGATTGCTACTCCAGCAACCCCCATTTTACATACAATTACAAAGAATAAATTTAAAATGATATTAGCAATCCCCGCAATCGATAGAAAATATAAAGGTCTTTTCGTATCACCAATTGCCCTTAAAATTGCTGCCGCGAAGTTATAAACCATATTAAATGGCATACCAATAAAATATATTTTTAAATATAATTCAGATAAATATAAATCATTATTCATAAGTTTTAAGAAAGTACCAGCCATAAAGAAACCAATAATTCCAAGAATAGTACCTGTAATTAAACTTATAAGAATTGAGGTATGTACTACTTTACTAATTTTGTCATACTCTTTTGCACCAAATAGTTTTGCACACACAACGTTAGTCCCAACCGAAAGTCCCATAAAAAGGTTAATAATTAAATTAATCAAGGCTGTAGTAGAACCAACTGCACCTAAGGCTCCTTCTTGATTGCCAAAGTTACTAACGACTAGCAGGTCTGCGGCATTATAAAATAATTGTAACATTCCCATGGCCGCAAGCGGTAGACTAAACATTATTATTTTTTTAAATAAATTGCCAGTACACATGTCAATTTCATGTTTTTTAACTTTTTTGAGTTTCAATTCATTATCCATATAATCACCTTTGTATATTATACTCGTTTTTTATATTTCTTTCAAATAAAGTGAAAAAGAAAAAGTTCTCATAAAGAAAAAGGCTAAGATGACTTAGCCTCATATTTGATTTATAGTTTATTAATAAATGTCTTATAAGCAAGATATGCTTCATAAACATCAACCTTAGAAACTATTTCCATCGGTGCATGCATATTTAGTACCGCAATACCAGCGTCAATTACATTCATATTGTAGTTACCTAAAATATAAGCAATGGTACCACCACCACCTTGGTCAACTTTGCCAAGTTCAGCCGTTTGGAAGTTTACATTATTATCATCCATTACTCTTCTAATTTCGGCGAAATATTCAGGCATTGCATCGTTACAACCACTCTTACCACGAGCACCAGTATATTTGTTGAAACAAATACCATTACCTAAATATGCGGCATTCTTACTGTCATTAACCCCCGCATATAAAGGATCAAATCCAGCTGAAACATCACTTGAAAGCATTTTAGTATTTTCCATAGCATGTCTTACTTTTAATTCACTATATTCACCAGTTAAACTAATTACTTCAGCAATAATATTTTCAAAGAATTTAGATGATGCCCCGGTTGCACCAATAGAACCAACTTCCTCTTTATCAACTAAAATTGCACAAGTAGTATAAGTAGAAGTAGGAGTATCAATAACAGCACGTAATGAAGTGTATGCACAAACTCTATCATCATGTCCATATCCTGCTACCATACTACGATCTAGACCATAGTCACGGGCTTTTCCGGCAGGAACAATTTCAAGTTCAGCACTTAAGAAATCTTCATTTTCAAAACCATATTTTTCTTTAAGTAATTTCAAAACATTGGCTTTAACCGCGTCTTTTTCTTCACCTTCAAGTGGCATACTACCAAGAGTAAGGTCTAAGTCTTCACCTTCAATAACTTTTGAAGCAGTTTTTTGAAGTTGATCCCCAGATAAATGAATTAGTAAATCACTAATACCAACAACCGGATCATTATCATCTTCACCAATAGTAACTTCAACGATACTACCATCTTTCTTACAAACAACACCGTGAATGGCAAGAGGAATAGTTACCCATTGATATTTTTTAATACCACCATAATAGTGAGTGTCAAGTAAAGCAAAACTATTACTTTCATATAAAGGGTTTTGTTTAACATCAAGTCTTGGTGAATCAATGTGTGCTCCTAAAACACGAAGACCTTCTTCTAAAGGTTTTTCACCGATAACAAAAGCCACGAAGTTTTTGCCTTTATTTGTTGCGTAAACCTTGTCACCAGTTTTAAGAGATTTAAAATCCTTAATATTTTTAAAACCATTTTCTTCAGCTATTTTTACAGCTTGTTTTACACATTTTCTTTCCGTTTTACCAGTAGATATGAAATCTTTATATTCATCATTGAATTTCATTAATTCAGTTAATGCATTACCGGTATATTTACTCCATGCATTTTTTGCATACATAATTATCATCTCCTTTATATTTATTATACCACAAATTAACAAAAATAGTATTAATTTTGTACTATTTCTCAAAATATAGTATAATTATTATCTAAGAAAAAAGGGGGAATTTAAATGGCTAAAAAAAGACAAACAAAAAATGGTTTCTTAGTAATATTATTACTTATTGTTATTGCTTTAGGCTTATATTTAGCTTGGAAATATTATGAAAATACTAATCAAAGTGAAAAAATAGTAAGTGATGAAATATCATTTCACTTTATGGAATTAGGTAATGGTTATGCAGGTGATTCAATCTATATAAAAGCAGGCGATGTAGACATTTTAGTTGATGCTGGTTCCAAAATTTCTAGTGCTAGTACCATTATGAATTATGTTGATGATTATGTTACAGATAAAAAGTTCGAATATGTTATTGCAACTCACTATGATCAAGATCATATTTCAGCCTTTTTTGGAAGTTCTAATAATAATGGCGTTTTAGATAATTATAAATGTGATGTAATAATTGATGCACCTAAATCCACCAAAACTACCAAAACTTATAATAATTATGTCGCAAAAAGAGATAAATTAGTAGAAGAAGGAACAAAACATTATACAGCTTTAGATTGCTATAACAATGAAAATGGAGCTAGTCGAAAATATGAATTAACTGATGAAATTGAATTAGAAATCTTATATAATTATTATTATGATCATGAAACAACTGATGAAAATAACAATTCAGTATGTTTTTTAATTAACCAAGGAAATCGCCATTTCTTATTTACTGGTGATTTAGAAAAAGAAGGAGAAGAAAAGTTAGTTGAATATAATACTTTACCGGAAGTAGAATTATTTAAGGCAGGTCATCATGGTTCAAAAACTTCATCAAATGATTGTTTATTAAGCATAATAAAGCCAAAAATAGTTTGTGTTTGTTGTTGTGCTGGCTCAACTGAGTATACTAGTAATAAGGATAATACATTTCCAACTCAAAGCTTTATATCAAGAATTAAGAAATATACTGACCAAGTATATGTAACAAGTTTATCAGTAGATGGTACGACAAGTAATTATACTTCGATGAATGGAAATATTGTAGTAACATCAAATCCTCAAAAAGTCTCGGTTAATTGTAGTAATAATAATGTCATATTAAAAGATACTGAATGGTTTAAAGAAAATAGAAAGTGGGAATAATTATGGAAAAAATATATCAATTAATTGGTCAAATTATCGAAAATTCACAGTATATTGAATGGAATTTAGCACTTATTTTAAGGTGTAATACGATATTAAAGGAATTTGAAAGAACAAATCGAATACCTTTATCGAAATTTGAAAATGTTCTTCAAGAAGCTGATGAACTTGCGGATGAACTTGGGAGAATGACATTAGGCGAAATAATCCACAAAGTGAAAGTTATAGAAAGGCTCCATAATGAAGACATTGAACAACTTGAAAGAGTGCTTAGAACTCGTAATTATTTAGTTCATCAATATTTCAAAAAACATAATGTTGAAGAAGAAAAACAAGATGCAAATTTCATTAATAATGAAGTAAAATATCTTGAATCAATTCTTCAAAAAATGTATGAAGTAAATAATATTTTGGTTGAAATTATTAATTTTGAACAAGCCCAATTAAGCACAATTAGATAAATGTTTGGAATATTTTCTAAACGTTTTCATCATCATATATTATAAAAATTAAAAATAATGATGTATAATAATATATAATAAGGAAGGAGATAATTATGATTAAAGCGTTTAAACACTTGGGATGGTTTTTTAAAGAAAATTGGTGGCGCTATTTAATTTGTTGTATATTACTATTAATTGTTTCAATTTTTCCAGTTATACCGGCAAAAGTATTGGGTCTTGCGATAGACGAAATTTCAATGGGAACACTCACATCTATCAAGTTATTTTATTATATGATAGGATTATTTTTTATTCCGTTAGTTGTTTATATCGTAAATATTTTTTATCATTATATGATTAATGAACTTGGCCATACTTTATCATTCCAATTAAGAGAAAGATATTTAAGTCATTTATTTGATATGGATGCACAAATTTTTGAAGAATATACTAAAGGTGATTTAATTGCAAGAATGACCAATGATTTACAAAATTTGACAATTCTTGCAACATCATTTTTACAAAATATTGTTTATTATATTGCTTTAATATGTTCTTCAGTTATAATGATGATTATTATAAATCCTTTTTTAACTGTAGCCTCAGTTGCTTTTATGCCTTTTGCAATATTTTTCTTAAATTACTTAAGAAAAAAGAAAAGAGCATATTATAAAATCCACCACGAAATTTATGCTAATATGACAGAAAGTGTGTTAGAATCAATAGAAAGTGTCAAGGTGGTTAGAGCATATGGTGAAGAGGAAGAAGACTTTAAACGAACTAAAGTTGCAATTGATGCGGATGTAAATTCTTGGTGGAAAATATTAAAATTTGAATCAATGTTTACGCCAATGTTTGAATTGACCTATGCCATTGCCTATTTTATAGCCATTTCTTTTGGCTGTTATATGGTAGTTTATAGTAAAATTACCCCAGGTTCTCTTGTTACTTTTTTACTTTATGTTGCAATGCTCTATAATCCATTAATTGGTTTAAGTAACATTTTAAATAATGTTAGTAATATTTTAATAGCTGATGGAAGATTTTATGAGATAATGGACCGTGAACCCAAAGTTGTAAATGAGGAATTCCCACTCTCAGTTATAAACTTTAAGACTATTGAATTTAAAGATGTTTCCTTTAAATATCCTTTTGATGATTTTTCGGTTTTAAAAAATATAAATTTAACCATTAATTCAGGTGAAACCATTGGCATTGTTGGCCCAACTGGATCAGGTAAATCAACTCTAATTAGACAATTATTAAGAGAATTTAATACCACAGGCGGAGAAGTACTAATTGATGGAGTTAACATTAATCACTATAAAATTGAAGATGTTAGATCACTTGTTGGATATGTGCCCCAAAATAATATTTTATTTAGAAGGTCAATCGATGATAATATTTTAATTGGTAAACCTTTAGCAAGTAATGCGGAACTTAATTCAGCTTTATATGTTTCTGATTTCAAAAAAGATTTACAAATGCTTCCAGAAGGTGAGCATACGCAAGTATCTGAACTTGGCGGTTCATTATCAGGTGGGCAAAGACAGCGTTTATCGATTGCTAGGGCTTTGGTTAAAAATCCTGAAATATTAATTCTTGATGATTCACTTAGTGCCGTAGATGCATTGACGGAAGCAAATATAATTGAAAAACTAAGAGAAACTAGAAAAGGTAAAACCAACATTATTGTTGCTCATCGGTTTTCTGCTATTGCGAAAGCAGATAAAATTGTTGTCATGGAAAATGGTAGTATTTCATGTATTGGCACCCATAAGGAATTAATTAACTATGATAATTGGTACAAAAACCAATATTTAAGACAAATAAAAGGTGAAATTTATGACTAATTATAAGCGTTTATTTAAATTTATTAAAGGTAGAAAACGGTATTTAGTATTAAGTTTAATGATGATTATAATCGTTCAAACCTTAAATTTTTTATCACCACTTATTGTCAAGGTCATTCTTGATGATTGTATTATGGGAATTGAATATAACTGGGTTGAAGTTAATAAAAAAACTGATCATACTATTGTTTATAATGATAAATTATATAAACAAAAAAGATACTTAACATCAAATGATCAACCAGTTAAAGAAGTAAGTATTGTAATCAATAAAACTAGTTTTTATTTTGTTGATAGTTCCATTATGGAAGGACATAAAGAAATTGAAAATAATCAATTAATTATCACTAGTAAAGATGAAACATATGTTTATGATGTAAGTAAATTAACGATGGGAGAAGTTGTAACTTTCTATCAGCCAATTTTGCATACCTTAGTTTTATTTATTGTAATTTTATTTATCAAAAATATTTTAACAATAACATGTACATTTATTCAACATTTTTCAACTAATAGAATGGTTAACTGGCTTGCTCGTGATGGTCGTACAGCCGCAATGCGTAGTATTGAAAGACTTCCAATTGTAGAATTTGAAAAAGAACCAGCCGGCAAAACAGCCTCAAGAATAACGCAAGATGTTGATGGATTAATTATTTTATATCGTCAATTAATTAACCTTTTTGCGAGTGCTTTTTTAAGCTTTATTTTTGCTTATGTTGGTATGTTTTATCTAGATTATCGTTTAGCCTTCTTAAGTTTTTTAATCTATCCACTTGTTTATGTGTGGATTAAATTATTCCTTAAGAAACTAAAGAAAACAGCCGTTAATGTTAATGAAGCAAGAAGCATGTTAACAGCCAAAACTAATGAAATTATAAATGGTATTCATATTCTTCAAATCTTTAATTTTAAGAAACAAACTATTGATGAATTTAATGAAATTAATACGACATATAAAAAAGAACAACTAAAGGAAGTAAAGCTTAGTGTTACTCTTGGTTGGAATATGATTAATATTGTTCGTTCATTAATTACTACGCTAGTTGTTTTATATTTTGGATTACAAAATTTAAATTTTGTAGGAATTACTATTACCGCAGGTTTAATTTATGCATATAATGAATACTTATTAAAAATTATTGACCCAATTGTTATTGTCTTTACCCAAATTGGAGAATTTCAACATTCACATGTAAGAATTGAAAGAATTCATAAATTAATTGAAGCTCCACTTGAAGATGATACCAAATATGATATTCCGAGATATAAAGGTGATGTCAAGTTTGATAATGTATGGTTCAGTTATGTTCCTAATGAATATGTTTTAAAAGGAGTAAGTTTTGATATTAAAGCTGGTCAAATGGTAGGCCTTGTTGGCCATACCGGTAGCGGTAAAACTTCACTTATGAATTTACTTTTAAGATTCTATGATTTAGACCCAAATCAAAGCATTCCTTGTGGTAAAATTTATGTTGATGGTATTGATATTTCCACCCTTCCTAAACGAACATATCGTGAGCATATTGGTATCGTTTTGCAAGAACCAGTTTTAATAAGAGGAACAATTGCAAGTAATATTCGTTTTGGAAAAGAAAATGTAAGTGATGAAGAAGTTGAACAAATTTTAATTTCCATTGGTGGTGAAAAAATAATTAAAAAATTCCCTGATGGCATTAATCAAAAAATAACAAGAGCGGGAGATAACTTAAGTGCTGGTGAAAAACAAATTATTTCCCTTGCAAGAGCCATTCTTTATAATCCTTCAATTATCATTATGGATGAGGCCACTTCGCATATTGATACAGAAACCGAAGAAATGATTAAACATGCCTTAAGTGTTGCCTGTAAGGGTCGTACGGTGATTATTATTGCTCACCGTTTATCTACCATTTTTAACGCGGACAACATTATTGTTTTAGATCATGGGGAAAAGAAAGAAGAAGGAACACATGAAGAACTAGTTAAAGTTAATGGCTATTATGCTAATATTTATCGTGCTCAAGTTGCGAATGTAACAATGATTAAAAATCAATCGTTAAAATAAAGGTATATCAATTTTGGTATACCTTTTTTCTTGCTTTATTAATTTTTTTCTTTTATTTCCTTGGAAAATGTGGTATAATGTTTTAAAATGAGGTGGATTATGAGAAAATATTTAGTTGTTTGCTTTATGATATTATTCTTGCTTGTTGGGTGTACAAATAAAATAAAGAAAGAATACAAATTAATTCTTAATTTAAATAATGGTAGTGATGAACAAATAATTGAAGAATTTGATGATGCTACAAGTCTTGACTTGATTATTCCAACTAGAGATGGTTATGATTTTGTTGGTTGGGAATATGATGAAAATATCTTAACAGAATCTACAATTTATGTGGATAAAGTTATCACTTTAAAGGCTGTTTGGAATAGTAAAGAATATCAAGTAACATTAATTGATGAATTAAACGAGTACAAAAATGAAATAAAAATTAAATATGGTAAGATGCTTTCATTAACTGAGCGAAACTACCCAGGATATAAGTTTTTAGGATGGTATAAAGATACAGAACTTGTTGAAAGTGGTATTTATAATTATTTAGAAGATGTCACTTTATATGCTAGATATGAAAAAAATACATATAGTATTAATTATTATGTAGATGGTGAAATTTATGAAACGGTTGATGTCTTATATAACGATTATGTAAAACATATCAGTGCAAGTAAAAAAGGGTATCGTTTTATTGGGTGGTATTTAGATAATGTAAAAGTTAGTAATGGTAATTATCAATATACTACGGATATAACTTTAACTGCGAAATTTGAACAAGAAACATACATTATTAATTTTATCGATGGAAATAAAGAAGTATTAGAACCAATATATGTTAAGTATTTAGAAAATGTAACATTTCCAGTAATGAGTAAAACTGGTTATACCTTCCTTGGTTGGTACGATGGTGAACAAAAAATAGAAGATGGTCCATATCTTGAAACTTACAGTATGTCACTATATACTAAATGGACCCCTAATACTTATTATATAACTTTTATGAGTGATGGTGAAGAAGTACTAGAACCATTAGAAGTAAAATATAATACTAGTTTTGAACTTCCAAGTTTTAAAAAAGAAGGAAGCACCTTCCTTGGTTGGTATTATAACGGAAATATTTTAGAAGATGGTAAGTACTTATATTTACAAGATATCACGGTAGCAGCAAGTTTAAAAGATGGTATTACTAAAACCTATCTTGGAAAAATAGATGTTACTTTATTTAATACTCAAGCCACAACTTACGATGAAGTTTCAATGTTTGATGCAAGTTCTAGCATATCAGCTAGTCGTTACTGGCATAAATATGCCATTGTTAAAGAAAATGATTATTATAAGATTTCTAAAATTGTCTTAAGTGGGGAGGCTTTAAGTACTTTAGGAAACTATGATTATGTAATTTTAGCTTATAAAAATTATACTAAATATAATGAATTTGTAAATCTGGGCTTAAATATCGGTGATATTGTGGAATTTAGTGTTGACCCTGCTCACTTGGTGAAAGGATCAATAAATATTACGGTTTCATGTTATAATACAGTTTATCCAGACCCGGATGAAAATGAATTTATTAATTATTTAAACGATTTATATGGTAATATTACTTCACTTGATACAGATATTAATCTAGTAGAATCATATTTAGGCCATCAAATTAGTTGGAAAACTAGTAATAAAAATGTGATAACATCAAATGGTAAATACACTAAACCCGCAGTTACAAGAAATGTAACTTTAACGGCGGTAGTTAATAAAAAAGAAATTTATCATTTTACTGTTAAAGTCCAAGGTGATAAAGAACAAAGTGAAGCTCTTGCAACGGGATATTTCTATACAAAATTTAGTGATACTACCGAAGAAACCTTCAAAAATTTAGATATTGCTTATATTAGTTTTGCCTATGTTGATAGTAATGGTGAGTTTACTAATATGAATGAAAATTCAAGTTTTCTTAAAAATTTATTAAGTAATATTGTTCCAAAAGCAAGAAAAGCAGGAACTAAAATTGTTATTTCCATAAATCAAAAAAATCATGAATTTGGAACAATCGCAAGTGATGCCACATTAAGAAAAACTTTTGCAAATAATATTGTGGCAATGCTTAATAAATATGAATTTGATGGAATTGATATTGACTGGGAAACCCCAACAACATCAGAAGCTCCAACCTTTACATTACTTATGAGAGAAATATATGAAGCGGTTAAGGCAAATAATCCATCTTGCCTAGTTACCGCCGCCATCGGTGGTGGTAAATGGCAACCCCCTAAATATGATTTACAAAATTCATGTCAATATTTAGATTATATTAATTTAATGACTTATAGTATGGTATCGCGAAGTGGACAATTTCATAATGCTTTATATAAATCAAGCAAAGGTTATACTTTAATAAGTTGTTCAATTGAAGAAAGTATTGAAATATATGATTCATACAATGTTCCACATAATAAAATATTAGTTGGCTTAGCCTTTTATGGGATTAAACAAACTGGCTCTAAAGGAGTGGGAACATCATGTGTATCTAGTTCATCATATACTTATCAAGGAATTTATCAAGATTATTTAGAAAACCCAAACGAAGGAGTTGAAATTTGTTTTGATGAAGAAACGGCCTCACCATATATTTATGATGCGATTAATGAAGTATTTATTTCATATGAAAATGAACTTTCAATTGCTTTAAAATGTGATTATGTTAATTCCTTAGGGCTTGCGGGGGTAATGTATTGGCAAGATGGACATGATTATAATGATGTTTTATTAGATGCAATTAAAACAAACATTAAAAAGTAAAACCTTGAAAAAACTAGGGCTAAATTAAAAAACTTTAAGGATGAAAATATAAATATTATTAAAATAGAAAATTTAAGGATAACTTATCCATCAAAACTTAAAAATAAACAAGAAGTAGAAATTAAATTTTCTATTTCTTTTCTTATTAGTTAAAAATGTGATATAATAAACATAAATAATCAAGTAAAATATTAATAAAGAGAGGTATATGTATGTGGCAAGTAGTAACTGGTACTAAAGAAGATCTAAAAGTAATGAATGAAATGTGGAATGAAGTAGTTTTAAAAGAAGGCTTTTTCAAGCCAATTGAATTAAAGAATTATCAAAAATATTTAGAAAGTATTCCTGGCTTTTTATATGAAGGTATAAAATTAGTTTATGATGGTAATAAACTAGTAGGTATGGGAATAGGAATATTAAAAGATGGATTAGAGGCATCTGCTGATGTTCCAGGTTCAATTAATGCGATAATTGTTCGACCTGAATATCGTCATCAAAAAATAGGAGATGCAATTTTAAAAAGTTTAGAAGAATATTTTATTAATAAAGGTAGAAATTCTGTCGTTGTTTATGGCTATTTACCATCATGCTATGGTTGGTACATTCCAAATACCGATAAACATGATCATCCTTGTGCTCCGGGGGTTAGAGTTAATAGTAATGAATATTTCTTCTTACTTCATCATCGTTATGAAGCCTTTGCCTTTCAAGATGCTTTCCATTTAAATTTATCAGAATATCAAATATCAGATAGTATTGATAAAATTTTAAAAGAAAATGCGAAAGATGGACTTACGATTGAACTATACGACCCTAATAAACATTATGGAATTGAAGAATTTTATCAAGAATTAAAGAGTCCTAATTTTGAAAGAGTAATAAGAGAAAACTTAAGTTTAGAAAAGCCTTATCCGTTTCTTGTTGTATCCGACCACAACAAAATTAAAGGCTGGACAGGTGCAATGTGGAATGAAGAAAGTGGACGTGGCCATTTTGATGGTATTGCCATTTTAGAGTCAGTAAGAGGAAGAGGTCTTGGAAAAGCATTATTCTCACTTCTTGCCTATCATTCTAAACTTAATGGGGCTAAGTTTATGACTTTTTACACTGGCCTTACAAACCATGCAAGATACATTTATATGGGTGCTGGCTTTAAAATTATTCAATCATTTGCCTTAATGAAAAAAAACTTAAAAAAGTAGGAGGATAAAGTGTTAGTTATTGTTGGTTCTAGTGCATCAGGAAAAACAAAAATTGTTCAAGAATTAATCAAAACATATCATATGGAAAAACTTGTTACTTATACAACAAGAGAAAAAAGAAGCGGTGAAGTTTACGGTAAAGATTATTATTTTATTAGCCGTGAAGATTTCATAGAAAAGATTAAGAATAATTTCTTTATTGAATATGTTGAATACAATAATAATTACTACGGGACCTCATTTAGTGATTTATCAGTAAATAAGGTGGTAATTTTAGAACCTCAAGGTTTAAGTCACTACCTTAAAGTGGCTAAAGACCTAGTTACAATAGTGTATTTAAGAACTTCTCCAGAAGTACTTCGAATTAGAATGCTTAATCGTGGTGATTCGTATGATGAGGTAATGAAAAGAGTAAAAAATGACCAATTAGTTTTTAATCAAAAAGTTAAAAATTTGGCTGATTTAGTTATTGACACTACCCCTAGTAATATTTATCATGATGCAAAAATAATATATAATTTTTATAAAAAAAGGAATGATTTACATGAAAAACAGTAAACTAAGATCCTTCTTGGATGCTTTAATAATCCTTGTTACTAACTTCTGTGTTATTGTGGTTGGTATTTGGATTTCAACAATCCCTATTGCGAAATCTAAATCATTTTATATGCGTCATTTTGAAAAAAATGAAGAAGCTAAATACGTTTTATCATATATGTCAGATGAAGATCCAATGATAATACTTGAAAGAATCGCAGATATAACGATTGACTATTATTTTGGAAATGCTTTAGAATATCAAATAGAAATAAATAACACACCATTTTATAATGACTATGAAGTTAGACACATGAAAGATGTTAAAGTATTATTTGTTATAGGTCAAACTATCGCAGTGATATCGTTCTTTACTTTAATTGCTTGCCTCTTTTATTTGGCCCGTTGGTTTAGAAGAATGCGTAAAAAAATAGTTGTTTATACAATTTGCTTTTACTGTGGCTTAATTGTTTTAATTGGACTATTCTTTTTATGGGGTTATATCGATTATATGAATGATCAATATCATAACAGCTTTTTTGCTCATTTGTTTATTAACTTTCATCATTTAATTTTTTGGAGTGAGGATAAATTCTTGCTTGCGACAAGTCAAGGAAAATACGCGGGGGCATTAGTTAATTTAACATTAGCCCTTGATTTAAAATTATTTAGTGATGCGGCTGTTATCATTGGGTTAGTCACTCTTGGGATGATTATGCTTTGGTTTATAACAATAATAGTATTTTATAAATTACATCCTTTAATTACGAGAAAGGTAGATGAAATCCATGAACGAGCTCGAAATTCTCAAAAAGAACTCTATCAAGCACAAAATAATAAGAGCCAAAACTAAAAGATTAGTCATCAAATATGACCGAAACGGAATCCTAAATATTAGATGTCCTCTAAAAATAAAAGATGCTGAACTAGAAGAATTTGTATCAAGGCATCTTGATTGGATTATTGCACACTATGAAATGAGTCAACCTCAAATTAGAAAATATGAAGATAATGAAAAATATTTATTTTTGGGAAAAGAATATGACTTAAAAATAGTTTATAGTCGTCATGAAACGGTTATTATACAAGAAAACAATATATTTGTTTATGCCTTAGATGACAAACGGATCCCCCAAGTACTTAAAAAATGGAAAACTGAACAGGCCGAGATTGTGTTTTCAGAAATTCTTTATCAATGTTTTGAACATATGAAACATGATTTAACCATTTACCCCAAACTTTCCATTAAAAAGTATTTATCAAGATGGGGCTGTTGTTATCCTAAAAGAAAAGAAATAATTTTAAATATTGCTTTAATTCATGTGCCAGTTGAATTAATTGAATATGTAACTTACCACGAATTATGTCATTTTAAGTACTTGAATCATCAACCCGCATTTCATGCATATTTACAAAAGTATTGTCCTAATGAAAGAAAATTAAAAAAATGTTTAAAAAATTATCATACGGATTATGAATGAGAATACTACATTATTGTAGTATTTTTTTTGATGTTTTTTCTTAAAATTATGGAAACGACAAAAAGGG
>CAVJDT010000011.1:0-39655 GCA_963648435.1 Bacillota bacterium | reverse complement strand
TAATCTTTTAACTTTTCAAACTCTTCAAGGTTAAAATTTATATGCACAATGTTGGAATTTGGAACATTCTCAAGAATATATCGTTTGAATGCTTCTAATAAGTTCGATTTTCCGCTACGATGCACGCCTGTGATTACCTTTATATCAGGCGTGCCAATTATGTTTTTATACTTTTCAAGATAAAAATCGCGTTCGATAAGTTTCATTCACATTACCTCGCTTTTTATTATATAATATTAATTTCCAAAAATCAATGTTTTTTAATTTTGGGAAATAGATTTTTATGTAAATTTTAGAAAAAATTTCAAGTGGTACTTCAGTGAATGCTTGACATATACAAGCACACCATTTCGTCATCAGCAAATTTTTAAGTTGTTAAGTCATTTTTATACCTATATTTTTTTACTTCGTTTTATTTCGGGCGGAGTTTTTCATGTGCCATCCTTTCTTGTATCATTTTTACCGCTTTGCATGTATTGATTACGGTTATAGCTAAAAGGGCTTGATAAAGTATGTTATTTTTTATTTTTCTTTCGTGTATGCTATTGGCAAGGTGAAAAACATCACATCAAGATTACGCGACGGTTACGTTAAGGTTACTTGAAATCACAAATCGGTACATTTCCATCACACCGGTGTTCTAGTAATCGGTAAAACTGCGAGGTAAACTCTTATCGTAAAAATTTTTTGAAACCGCTATGCAAACACTTGCAACAAACAAATAAAATAGCAAGGTGAAGAATGTGAAACAAAAAAATATATTACCGGGCTATATTTCAAGCTTTTCCAAGAGGATAAACGCCAAGACAGGTATAATCAATACTATCATTGTTAAAGATTTATCTCGTTTTGACAAAAATTACATAGAAGTCGGTCAATTTATCGATTACGTATTTTCTTCTTTTGGAATTAAATTTATTGTCATACAAGATAACGTTGATACGGAAAAGAAAAAAGAAAAGTGTATGTTTCAATGCGATTCATACACTTTTTTTAATATTGATAGTGACCATAAAATTAGGTGTCAACTATTACTTGATAGAGTTTTATCTTTTTTCTATTTTAGTTCCACATTCTGTACAAAACAAAGCATCATCTTCTAGTACGGTTTTACAAATAGGACATAAGTTTTTAGGTTTTTTTCCTAAAACCAAATTTTCTTCTTTTTCTATTTTAGTTCCACATTCTGTACAAAATACTGAATCATCATCTAGTGGTGCACCACAGTTAGCACAAACTTTTGTTTGTTTAACTACTGGTACTATTGGTTGTGTGTTTTTAGGTTGTTTAGCTCCACATGTTGTACAAAATACTGTATCTTTATCAATTTCATGACCACACTCAACACAGCGTAATTTGGGTTTTTGAACTGTTTTTGTAACTTGTCTCATTCCACAATTTGTACAAAACATTGAACCTTCATTTAATTCAAATCCACAATTACTACATTTTTTATTTTCACTCATATTCTTTTACCTCTTGACCATATTTTAGCATTATTTACAATTTTTTTCAACTTATTTAAATTTTATTGTCTTAACAAGTTTTCGTAATGATTCTTCAGGATTTGCAAGTGACTCATTTAATGTACAAATATTAGGTACTATCGCATATACTTCAGCTTGATTAGTTGTAATTTCTGAGGCACCTGTTACTACTATTAAACGTTTTGGTTTATATTTCATTATACCTTTAATGATTTTACCATTTAGAGTTTGACTATCAAATTTTCCTTCTCCGGTGATAACTACATCATACGTTTCACATATTTGTTTAAAATCCACTAAATCAAGGATGGTATCAGCACCTGATTTTAAGGCACCTTTTAAAATTTTACTAAAAGCAAATCCTACTCCACCTGCTGCCCCATCACCTGAAGTGTTTGAGAAATCACAGTTAGGTAGTTTGGTTTTTATGACATCAACAAAATGTTTAATATTTGCTTCTAACACTTCTAAATCACTCGGGGTTGCACCTTTTTGAGGGCTAAATACATATACAGCCCCATTTTCACCAAGAAGGGGATTAGTAACATCAGTTAAAACAACTATTTCAATATTTTTTAAAATAGTACTAGCTTCTATTATATCAACATCTTCTACTTTAGCTAGGGAAGCATTATTTAGGTTAGTTATTAAGTTTCCTAATTTATCATAAAACTTAACTCCAAGCGCCTCTAACATTCCACATCCTGCATCAGAACTTGCACTTCCACCAATACCTACAACTATTTTTTTAGTTTTATTTATCAATAATACTTTTTTAATTTGTTCACCTAATCCATAACTAGATGCATGATATGGATCAAGTTCTTCTTTTTTTAGATTATTAATGCCACATGTTTCCGCAAGTTCAAAGTAACTAGTAAGATTTTTACTATCATATAAATATCTTGCTTGATGAATTCTTCCTATTGCATCATGCACTTCAAGCTTTTTATATTCAAGTTTTTTAACTTCTTTTATTACTTCAAGGAAACCTTCACCACCATCAGAAATAGGAATGACATCTACTTTGATATTTTTATTTTGAATAGTTTCTTTTACGATATTACCAGCCTTTTTAGATGTTAATGTTCCTTTAAATGAATCAATCATTACCATTACTTTTTGGTTAGTTTCTTGATGACTTAAGAAGTCATGTTTAAAGATTATCGATATTTTTTTATAAACAAAGTAGGTGATTAAACATACAACAATCGCTACTAAAGTATTGAAAGGAAGAGCTCCAAATAGTAAATATTTAAGCATATAATTGGATTTTGTAACATTTGGTATCATTGATAAATCTTTTATTAAATTAGCTACATCACCATAAAACATTTTAATATAAATTGGAATAGTAATTAAATTTGATAAAGTTCCTACAATAATCCAAACAAAAAAAGCAATAATTAAAGCTATTAATCCACCTTTTTTAGTACGATTAAATTTATAACATAAACTACTTGGAACAACTATTAAAAGTCCAATAATTAAATCACCTAATTCACCGACATAAGCCGTATGTGATAATGGAAGTTTTAATAAAAATCTTAATATTACGATAATACCAGCATCAATTGGCCCATATGCAAGTGCTATTAAAATGACAGGTAACATTGAAAAATTAATTTCTAAAAATGATGGAAAAAATGGAAGGGGAAATTTAACAAAATCATATAAGATAACACTTATCGCTCCAAAGATTCCAACTTTTGTAATTCTATTAATTAATTCACGACGATTTTTCATATTCACCTCTAAAGAAAAATGCCCCTATGAGGGCATTATTTTATTAATTCTTTTATCTAGACTATCACTATCGGTTTTGGAATTTCACCAAATCATGCTAATGCTCGTGGACTATACCACCGGTCGGGAATTACACCCTGCCCTGAATTTATTTATTTGTTTTTTTCTTGTCTTGATGAATTTCTTTAGAAATTTCATAGTACAAGTTTTTTTCTATTTCTTGTTCTTTTATTAAATTATTACCAATATTACGTAATCCTTCTTTAACGAGTTTCTTTTTAGTATTCATTTATATCACCACTAATATATATGAACACTTTATTTTTTTTAGACTATTTATTAAATAGTTTTTTTATGTTTTCGTATTTATAACCTTTAGCAAGAAGTGAGGTAATAATTTTATTACGATCATTTGTTTTTGCAACAACTTTTAAATATTCTTTTTCAAGATTTTCTTGTGAATCTTCACCATATTCAAGGCTTTCTAAAACCTTATTGATAACTTCACTATGATATCCACTTCTTAATAATTTTTGATAAATTAATTCTTTTTGTTTTTTAACTGGATATTTAGTGTTTTGTCTTTGGTATTTACTTGCAACATCATAAGCATTAAGATATTCCGTTTCTATATCATATTCTTTAATCATTTGATTAATTATTTTGGATTCAATGCCTAACTGCGCTAGTTGATAAACAATTAAACTTGGACCTTTTTTATTTTTAATGCCTTCAAGAACAAATTGCGATGCATATTTACTATCATCAAGATAATGAATATTTTCAAGTCTTGTAATTATCTTTTCAATATCTTTTATATTTACTTCTTTGTCTTTTAGATACTTAATTACTTCTTTCTTGGTTCGAGGTTTAAAATCTATGTAATGTAAAACCTTATCAAAAATCAACAAGTTATCTTTGTTTTTAACTATTTTCTTCCATTCTTTTTTATCAAATATTGCACCTTTAATGATTCTATTTTCAACTAGACCATCTTCCGTAAAAGTAATAGGGTCTTCATCATTGTCAGTATAAACTAGATACTTCTTGCCTTTTTGTTCAACTAATAGGATTTTAACTTCATTTGTTATTTTCATTAGGACCTACTATTTCCGGTGAAAAGCCTTCCCCATGTACTTCACTAGCTCTTGTAACATATATAAAGGCTTTGGCATCTATATTTTTGATTATTTCTTTCATTTTGTAGAATTCTTGATTATGCATAACGCAAACAAGAATTGTTTTATCATCACCAGTGTAACCACCTTTCGCCGCGACAATTGTGATACCTCGACCAAGAATTTTAAATATTTGTTCTTTAATTTCCTCAGGTTTAGTAGTAACAATATTAACACATCTAGCATTAAAACCACTAAAGATTATGGAATCCATTACATAACCTGAAATAAAAATGAAGATTGCTCCATAAAGAATAACAAAGACATTATGGAAATGGATGCCTGAGGCAAATACAATCGAACCATCAATCATAATTAAACTAATTGAAAAAGGAATTTTACAATATTTTAATAACATTTTTTGAATTATATCAACTCCACCAGTTGATGAACCATTTCTAATAGCAAGTCCTAGCCCAAATCCTGTAATTACCGCACCAAAGATTACAACTACTAAATATGCACCAGCTGATGCAATGTTGGTATCTAAATTAGGATTATCCATCTTGAATTTTAAAATATTAGGAAGACTATCTATTAAAATGTTTTTATATAGTATTTCACATAGATATGAATAAACAGGATAAATAAGTGAAGCATAAATTGTTTTTAAGAAAAATGATTTATCAACAAATATCAATGCCAATAATAAAAGAGTTCCATTTAAGATAAGAATAAAAAGTGATGATGATTTTCCCGTAATATCCTTCAAGATTGTTGCAATACCACCACCCCCCCCGATAACAATATCGTTAGGGTCAAGAAGCAGTGAATAAGCAGCCGCCATTAAAAAGACACCTATATTTATAAAGAAAAATTCTTTTAAATTCTTTTTTGTAAAAATTCTTTTCATATGTATCACCCTTAATTTCTTTTATTCCATTTCAAATATGCATCAATAAAAATATCTAAATCCCCATCTAAAACATTTGTAGGATTAGTTGATTCGACTAAAGTTCGGTGATCTTTGACAAGGGCATATGGGTGAAGAATATAACTTCTAATTTGACTACCAAAGCCATTTTCAAGTAATTCACCACTAATATTTTTAAGCATATTTTCTTTCTTTTCTAATTCTCTTTGATAAATTTTTGATTTTAAAACTTGTAAAGCTTTTTCTTTATTTTGAATTTGACTACGTTGATTTTGACAACTTACCACAATGCC
The DNA here is from genome assembly GCA_963648435.1 of Bacillota bacterium. Lineage (GTDB taxonomy): Bacteria > Bacillota_I > Bacilli_A > ML615J-28 > CAG-313 > UMGS75. Next base: position 34,077 of record CAVJDT010000011.1, on the reverse strand, counting down.
CGTTGGAAGGTGAGTTATTCTCACAGCTGAATCAGTTTTATTTATGTGTTGTCCACCAGCTCCACTTGAGCGATAAGTATCAATTTTAAGGTCATCAGGATTGATTTCAACATTAACATCGTTATCAATTTCTGGGGTAACGTTACAACCTGAAAAACTTGTATGGCGTCTTGCATTACTATCAAATGGGGATATTCTAACTAAACGGTGAACTCCTTTTTCTCCTTTTAAAGTTCCATAAGCATTTTTACCTTTAATCATAAAGGTTGCACTCTTTAGTCCTGCATCACTTGCTTCTTCATAATCAATTAATTCAAATTCAAAATTGTTTCTTTCAGCATATCTTTTGTACATTCGGTAAAGCATTAAAGTCCAATCTTGTGACTCGGTTCCTCCTGCTCCTGGATGTAATTCCATAATCGCATTCAAATGATCATATGGTTCATTAAGTAGTTGTGCAATTTCAAATTTTTCTAATTTTTTATTTAATGATTTAATAATATCAGCTGCTTCATCATATAAAGATATATCATCTAATTCTAAAATCATTTCTATTTCTTCATTTGTTTTACATAATGATTCAAAAGTATTAATAGTTTCTTTCATTTCATTATTATGTTGAACAAATGAAGTTGCACTTTTTGTATCATCCCAGAAAGTAGCATCTAACATTTTTTGTTCATTATTCTTAATTTCTTGGTTCATTTCTTCAATATTTAAGACTTTATCAAGAGCTTTAAGTCTTGTGGTAAAATCTTCAAATGCTTTAGATATTTCAAACTTTTCCATGCTACCTCCTAATTAATGATAAACAATGATAAACATTTTTAGCATTTTTAGTATTATTTATTTTTCATTCATTCCACAACAATATTTATATTTTTTACCGCTACCACATGGGCATGGGTCATTACGACCTGGTTTTTTGTTTTTATTTACGACAGGTTTACGTTTTTGAGGTTCATCATTTCCAGAATTTGTTCCTGTCGGTTTAGCTACTTGTTCACGTTGTAAATTATCACGAAGTTGAGCTCTACTTGCATAAACTGTAACTTCACTTTCAATGTTTGCGATTAACTCATTAAACATATCAAAGCCAATCATTTGGTATTCTCTTAATGGATTAACTTGAGCATAAGCTTGTAGTCCAACACTTTGGCGAAGACTACTCATCTTATCAATATGGTCCATCCAATATTTATCGACTGTACGTAATAAAATAACGCGCATAAATTCTTGGTGTATTTCTGGAGGTACTAGTTCTTTTTTCTCATCTAAATTACTAACTAGTTTATTGTATACCATTTCTTCAATTTCAGAAATTTGTTTATTTTCAAATTCAAATGGTTCAAATGTTCCCATATTAAAGTATTTATTAATAAATTCATCCATGAAACGATCAATTACTATACCTTTTGATTTTTTATTTTCTGTATCTTGGAAGGTAGGAACCAGTGTATTTGTGACTGACTTCATCATATTCTTAATAATTGGTTCAACATCTTCTAAGAATAAAATATCTTTTCTTTGACCGTAAATAACTTCTCTTTGTTTTCTTAAAACTTCATCATATTCAACAACACTTTTACGACGATCGTAGTTATAACCTTCAATTTTACGTTGTGCACTTTCCACGAAACGACTAAACATTTTTGATTCTAGTGGAGTTTCATTTCCTTCAGCATCAGGTGAAGCAATCATCCCTAAAATTCTTTCAAATCGTTCACCACCGAAACGTACCATTAATTCATCTTTAGTTGATAAATAGAAACGGCTATAGCCTGGGTCACCTTGTCTACCACTTCGACCACGTAACTGATTGTCAATACGACGAGCTTCATGACGTTCCGTACCAATAACGGCTAGACCACCAAGTTCAACGACACCTTCACCAAGTTTAATATCAGTACCACGACCAGCCATGTTTGTGGCGATTGTTACAGCACCTTTTAAACCGGCTTTTGAAACAATTTCAGCTTCTCTTTCATGTTGTTTAGCATTCAAAACATTATGAGGAATACCATATCTTTTTAAAATACCTGATAATAATTCACTTGTTTCAATAGAAATAGTACCAACTAGGATAGGTTGTCCTTTTTCGTGACGTTCTTTTATTTCTTTCGCAATAGCCTTGTACTTAGCTTCTTCTGATCTAAAGATTAAATCTGGTTCATCTTTTCTAATTACAGGCATATTAGTTGGAATTTCAATTACAAGCATATTATAAATATTTCTAAATTCCTCTTCTTCAGTTTTAGCAGTACCGGTCATACCCGCAAGTTTTTTGTACATTCTAAAGTAATTTTGGAAGGTTATGGTTGCAAGAGTTCTTGTTTCCTTTTTAATTTCAACATTTTCTTTAGCTTCTAGGGCTTGATGTAGACCTTCACTATATTGACGTCCATGCATTAAACGGCCCGTAAAGGGGTCAACAATAATAACTGTACCATCTTGAACAACATAATCTTTATCTCTAAACATTATGTAATTAGCACGTAAGGCATTATTAATATGATGAACTAAATTAACGTATCTTACATCATAAATATTATCAACGCCAAAGAATTTTTGAGCTTTTTCAATTCCTTGTTCAGTAATTGTAACATGTTGATCTTTAACATCTATCTCGTAATCACCATCAGGATTTTGATCATTTTTTTCTCTTAAGCCTTTTACAAAAGTATTAGCTTGTAAATACAAGTTTGGTCCTTTCTTTTCACCACCTGAAATAATAAGTGGAGTTCTAGCTTCATCAATTAAGATGGAGTCAACTTCATCCACAATCGCAAAATTCATGTGAGGACGTTGAACCATTTGTTCTTTATAAATTACCATGTGATCCCGTAGATAATCAAAACCAAGTTCATTATTAGTTGAATATGTGATATCACAATTATATTGAGCTTGTTTTTCTTCAGGAGTCATATCACGAAGATTCAAACCAACAGTTAGTCCTAAAAACTTATGGACGGCTCCCATTTCCGTAGCATCACGTCCCGCAAGGTATTCATTAACGGTTACAATATGAACACCTTCACCAGTTAGGGCGTTTAAATAAGCAGGCATAACACTGGTTAGAGTTTTACCTTCACCGGTTTTCATTTCCGCAATATTACCAAAATGCATTGCGGCGGCACCAATAATTTGTACTTTAAATGGAGTAAGACCAAGAACCCTGGTTGATGCTTCTCTGACAGTTGCGAAGGCTTCAACTAATAAAGAATCTAGTGTTTCGCCTTTGGCAATTCTTTCTTTAAATTCCACAGTTTTATGTTTTAACTCATCATCAGTTAATTTTTTATATTCATCAGCTAATGCTACTACTTGATTAGCTAGTTTTTCACATCTTTTAAATTCTTTATATGATGGATCAAATAATTTTTTAAACATGAGGACACTTCCTTTCATCTTATATATAATATCATTTTTTGGCTTTTTTTTCAAGCATTTATCTTTTTCATTATTTAAAGTGTATTTATTTTATTTTTTTATCTTTTAATTTTCTATTTTTCGTTCTTTTTCTTCTCTTCTTTTAATAGCTTCTTCAAATGAAAACTGACATCCACAATAATCTTGTCGATATAATTCATATTTTTTAGCAAGATTTGTGGAATCTAAATATCCATTTTCTTTCTTAAAGTCTGAGTATAAATACTTGCATTCATCAGTAGTTAATTTACTGCCAATTTCATTTATCCAAAGACTATTCTTATGAGGACTTACTGATAAGGTTGTAGTGAAATAATCAAAATTATATTGTCTTGCTTCTTGTTGTAGTTTTATCATTCTAAATTCATAACATTTATAGCATCGCATGCTTTTTTCACCTAAATGTTTATACTCATCAACATTTCTTAAATATACATTATAGTCATCTCTTTCAACAATTAAATCAACATGATAATCAAGTTTAGATAATAACTCTTTCTGCGTGTTTAATCTTTTTTCAAATTCTTCAAGTGGATAAATATTAGGGTTGTAATAATAAACCGTAATTTTAAAATATTTGGATAGAAGATTTAAAACATGACTGCTACATGGTCCACAACAGCTGTGGAGTAGTAATGTCGGTTTACTGCCTGATGTAGCAAGATTTGCTAGTTCTTTTTTAAACTCTTCATATTTATTCATTTTTTAACCTCTCAATTAATTCAAAATAACTATTAACTTCAATAATATCAAGATTGTTAAAATTTTCTTGATTTAACCGGTTTAACCAAACACTAGTTAAGCCAGTTAAACTTGCACCTACTACATCACACCTGTAATCATTACCAATATACCAAATATCCTTTAGTAAAACATTTGGATATTTACGCTTAATTATTTTAATAATTAAATGATAAAAAATTTCACTTGGTTTTCTCATTAAATAGTCACCACTAGATAAAACATCTTCAAAATATTTATCAATCTTAAATTCTTTTAATTCATGTTTTAACTCTTCACTACTAAAGCAACTATTGCTTAACACATAAACGGGTATTTGAAAGTTTTTAGTTACCTCTAAAAACGCATCAACACCATCAACAAGAATTCTTGGCATAGTTATATCCACAAATTCTTTTTCTATCTGGTAATAATCAACTTCTTTATTAAACCCTACTATCTTATTTACGTAATTTAAAGCATTGTGAAAATTAAGTTCAAAATTATCATTATTTCTTTTTTTAAAACCCGTATCACAAATTAATTTATAATCTTCTAATAATTCTTCATATGAAATGTTATGTATACAATAATTATCATAGATGTGTTTTACCCCAAGTTCAAAATTTACATTACGACTATCTAATAATGTTTTCCCCATATCCATTACAATTATCTTTGGTTTATTCATTGATACTCCTTCTTTCTTATAATATATTATACCAAAAAAACATGAAAAAAGAAAGAGAAATGTATATATGTGCATTTAAGTTAGAAAAAGTGTCTAGTATCACTACTAAACACTTTTGCTTATAATTTTAATTTAATATTTTAATAACAACATCATATAGGTATTCAGCTACTTCTTCATTTGTGCCTACTGAATTATTAATTTGACGACAAATCATTGTACTAAGTAATCCTGATATTAATGCTTCAGTTTTAACATCATAAGTTGCATTAATGATTTTTTCCTCTATTCCTTTATTGAAAATATATGCAAATCTTTCTAATACTATTTTTTTGGCTTCTTCCATTTTTTCTTTAATTTTTTCTTCTTTTACTTGAGGAGTTAAATCAAGTTGAGTAAAGATATGAAAAATAGCATTTTTATTAAAATCACATTTAATAATATCTAAGATTTGCATAACAAAGGCATCATGAAAATTAAGGTTCGTAAGATCATGTATTAGTATTTGTTTTATATATAAATCCACAATCCCTTTTATTGTTTCAATTAACAAATCACTTTTTGAATCAAAATATTCATAAATGGTGCTCTTACCTATTCCCACTTTATCAGCAATCGTACTCATGCTAAATTCATCATAATTAAAGTTTTCATTTAGCGTTTCAATTACTGCTTCAATTATTTTTTCTTTTGTTGATGCCATTTTATGCTTCCTTTTTTTCTTCTTGTTTTACTTTACGATGATTGAAGGCCATATAAATAATTGGTATGACTACAAGCGTAAGAATGGTTGCATATAGTAATCCCCCAATCGCCGTTACCGCAAGGGGTTGAAGAAGTTCTGCGCCATTATTTAAACCTATCGCTGTAAAGATTAAACCAAAAATTGTCGTAAGAGCTGTCATTAAAATTGGACGAAGTCTTGTTTTAGTTGCATCAACACATGCTTCTTTTATTGTAAAGCCTTCAGCTCTTAATTGATTAATATAGTCAATTAAAACAATACCATTGTTGACCGCAACCCCAACTAGAATTATTAATCCCATTAGCACGACAACACTAAATTCTAATCCAAAGATTAAAACAAATAATAATCCGCCCGTAAAGGCAAGTGGAAGCGTACCTAAAACAATCAATGGATATACTAGTGATTGGAACTGAATGGCCATAACCATATATACTAATAATATACCTATTAATAATGCTATGATCATTTGCTTAACTGTTTCCATAATTTGTTCATTTTCCCCACTATATTCTATTTGAACAATATCACGATAAGCATCAAACTCACTAGATTTAGTATATTCATCAATTTTCTTATTTACTTCACTTGAAACTTTAGTAACATTATAGGCTTGATTAACCTGGCATGATACATTAAAATAACGATATTTACCATCACTTAAAATTGTGCTATAGCCTGTTACTTTCTTTACATATGATATCGCATCTTTGTCATCTTCACTTCCTAAAACATTACCGGCCGCTTTAGTATCAAGGGGATCGGCACCTTCTGGAATTATAAAATTAAGTTTGCTGACATCATATAGCTTATTTTCAGATTCACTATAATAAATGAATGGACTAACCACAAGGCTAATACCTTCTGCCATAGCTTCTGTCATAGCTTTAGTGAAATCACCGCCATATTTAGTTTGAACAATCATAAGAATTTGGGTTAAACTTTTGTCTGCGAATTCAGTTGGCATAAACGTATACACTGATAACCCTGAATCTTCAATTACTTTAAGCATCTTTTTATCAAATATTTTAAAATATTTAAGGAATTCTTCATAACTACCAAATAGTTTCATTATTGTTGTTAATCCAACGCCTGAAATATTTACTTCTGAAGGAATACTAAGTTCATATTCACTACCATTGAAAACTAATTTAGTTGTATTTTCCGTAGTCATCATATCAAGACCAGTTGTATTAAATATGACTTTAGCATTATCAATAAAGTCTTGTTCTGTTAAACCTAATTTTGCGGCATTATCTTTATTAACATATATTTTAAGATTATTATCTGAACCAACTACTCCAGTACTTACCTTTTTAGTTCCTTCTACTTCACTCATTATTTGGGCTAGTTTAACCGCGACTTCTTCCATTTTTTCAAGGTTATAACCTTTAACTTTAATACTTACCCCTGTTGAAATAAATGAAGTAATACTTGTTGAACTACTTTCGGTTTCATTTTCATAAATATCAGATTTGTTGATTTCATATTTTTTTAGATTTTCGGCACTATTATGTTCTGTAATAATATCTTTAATATTATTTGCATAATAATCAGTAGCTTTGCGATGATTATCTTTTAATTTAATCGTTAATGAAATACTTGTTGCATTAGATGATGAACTAGAAATAAGTGCCATCACTCCACTACTATTACCGAATCTTGCACTAACCGTTTCAATTTCACTACTTGAATCTTTAATTGTTTTTGCTAAATCATCAGTATAATTTGATAAATTATCAAAAGAAATATCACTATTAACCGTAATCGTTGTTGATATTGAACCTTCATCAGTTTCTGGAAGTAAAACAAATCCTTTTGTTAAGACTAATCCAACTGATAAAATAAATAATAAAACCACACTACCAAAAACTATTAATTTGTGTGAAAGTGACCATCTAATGACTTTATCATAAGTTTGCATAAATTTAGATTCTTTATTTTTTACTTTAGGTTCTTTATATTTCTTGAGCTTTTTACCACAACATGCACATACAGTATCAGTTGGGCTGATTTCTGCATCACACTTTGGACAATGATTAGGGTCATTGAACATTCTTGAAGCCATTGCGGGAACCATTGTTAAGGCAATTACTAAACTACAAAGTAATGAGAATGTGATTGTATATGCCATATTAGAGAAAACATCTTTAATGGTTCCTCCCAAGAATAAAACGGGCACAAAGACAATAACAGTTGTAACAGTTGAAGAAATAATAGCTGAAGCTACACCTTTTGCACCAAGGATTGCGGCATCTTTTTTAGACTTTCCTTCTTTACGAAGTCTAAATATATTTTCAATAACAACTATGGCGTTATCAACTAACATTCCAATACCGATTGCAAGACCACCCATTGATAGCATATTTAAGTTTATCCCCGCAAAATACATACACATAAATGTTGCAATTACCGAAATTGGAATAGCAAGACCAACTATTAAAGTAGGTCGCCAATCTCTTAAGAAAAGTAATAATATTATAATTGCAAGGATAGCTCCATAGATTAAATTTTCTATAACTGAGCTTACTGCCATATTAATATATTCACCTTGGTCTAAAACTACTGAATAATCAAAAGTGCTATATTCTTTTTTAATCGCATCAAGTTCTTTTGTAATGGCTTTAGTAATATCTGTTATAACGGAGCCATTTTGCATTTGAAATGATAAAGTAATTGTTTTTTTACCATTAACTTTTGAGTAACTTTCTGAATTTTGATCGGTATATTTAATTCCATTTTCCGTGGCTAAATCTTTTAATTTTACAACTTCATTAGTTTTTGAAAGTGGTAAAGGTAATTCCCTTAAATCCTCAATGTTTTCTATTGAATTACCTAAATTAAGCATACAGATTTTACCATTGTTAAGAGCTACACCAATTAGTTCATCATGGTTTTGTTCTTTAATTAATGATAAAATTTCATCGTTTGTATAACCTTTAGTTTTTAAAATATTTTGATCTAGATTAACCTCAACAACAATTGATGAAGCACCACTCATTGATACTTCCGCAACTCCTTCTACTCTATTTAATCTTGTTACTAATTCATTTTCAACAAATTGTGTTGTTTTTATAAATGATTGCTCTGGATCAGTTTCATCATTTTCCATTGATACGGATACTGTCATGACTGGTAACATATCTGGAGAAACTTTTAAAATAGTAGGTTTAGTCGTTCCTTCTGGGAATTCAATATTGTCAAGTTTAGTTCTTAAATCAATCATAACCGTATCCATATTAGTACCATCATTAAATTCAACAATAACAATACTATAGTTGGAATTAGATGTGGACTGAACACTTGAAAAATTATTCATGGATGTTACTTGTGATTCAACCACTGATGTTACTTTTTCAGTAACTTCTTCAGCACTCGCTCCTACATATGGAGTCACAACCACCACATAAGGTAAGTTCATTTCAGGAAACAAACCTAATGATTGTTTAGTTAGTGAATAAATACCTAGAACAATAACAATCATAATGCACATTAACACCGTAACTGGTTTTTTTACACTATATTTACTCATATTTCTTTATCCTTCCTACCGACCGACCATTCGGTCGGATATATAATTATTATACTCATTATGAAAAAAAATTCAATAAATTTACACATAAAAACCAGTGTATTTTACTACACTGGCTATTTACTTATTTTGGTTCAATTACACCATATCCACCATCTTGACGAAGATATACAATTGTTTGTTTGTGATTATCTTCATTAATAAATGTGTAGAAATCATGGTCTAACAATTCCATTTGAATAATTGCTTCTTCAAGACTCATTACTGTTAATTCAATTTCTTTGTTTTTAACTTTTGATATATCTGGTTCAACTTCTTTATCATTTTCTTCGGTTAAAACACTAAAGTAATTAGCAATACCTTCACGTTTACGAATGATTGAATTAACTTTTTTCTTGTGTCGTAAGAGTTGTCGCTCTATTTTGTCAATGGCATTATCAACTGCCATATAAAGCGTGTCACCTTTGCTTTCGGCTCTTAAAATGATGTTTTTAGTTGGAATAGTAATTTCAACAACTGAGTATTTTTCATACCCTTTGCATAAAACATTGGCAGTTATGGCTTCACTATTGGTAAATAGTTTGTCTAAAACCAATACCTTTTTTTCAATGTCCTCACGTGCTGCTGCAGAAAGCTTTACTTGTCCATTTCCTCTAATGTTTACTTTCATAATTTTACAACTCCTTTTTTTATTAATTTGAAGATTTATTATCTTCAATTATATTTTACCATATTATTAAAGGTTTGTAAATATATTTCATAATAATTTTAGAAAATAATCACAAATACTTCAGTAGTTGTTGGTACAAAATATGAAAAGAAAGTTTCAAATTCATAGTAACTACCAAACCAATAAAGAGGAATTTTTAAATTTAAAAACTTAGTAATTTGATTGTCAAATAAAATTCCCTTTGTTTTTACTTCAATAATATAGTATGTAATATTACCTATACTTACAACATTTAAAGTTGAAGATGGGTCCTTCCTTATTAACATATCCCTTAATTTCATACTATAAAACGATACTTACTAATTTATTAGGAACAACAATCATTTTCTTAATTTCATTTGTTCCTACATATTCTTGAACTCTAGCACTTGCAAGAGCTAATTTTTTGATTTCTTCAAGGTCAGTGCCTGCTTCTACTTCAAGTTTATCTCTTACTTTACCATTAATTTGAACAACTATTGTAACTAATGCTTCTTTAGTTTTATGTTCATCAAATGTTGGCCATGGTTCATATGCTATTGATTCATTGTGTCCTAAATATTCCCAAATTTCTTCAGCTAAATGAGGAGCAATAGGACTTAATACTTTGATGAATCCTTCCGCATATTCACGTGGGAATACATTTTCTTTATATACAGCATTAATGAAAATCATCATTTGAGCTATTGCGGTATTAAACTTTAGTTCTTCATAATCACTAGTTACTTTTTTGATGGTTTGATGATATATTGTTTCAAGATTTTTGTTTGGTTCATCTTTTATTTTATTATCTTCAACATAAGCACGGTATACACGATCTAAGAATTTACGAGAACCTTCAATACCTTTATCATCCCATGGTTTATCGGCTTCAAGTGGACCCATAAACATTTCATATAAACGCATTGCATCAGCTCCATATTCTTTGACGATAACATTAGGGTCAACTACATATTCAGGAAATCTCTTACCCATTTTAATGCCATTACTACCTAATATCATACCTTGATGAACTAGTTTTTGGAAAGGTTCTTCAGTATACACAATTCCTTTATCATATAAATAGTTGTTCCACATTCTTGAATATAGTAAATGACCAACTGCGTGTTCTGGTCCACCAATATAAAGATCAACCGGCATCCAGTGTTTTAACAATTCTTTATTAGCAAGTTCTTGATCATTGTGGGGATCAATATATCGTAAGAAGTACCAACTAGACCCTGCTGAACCTGGCATTGTAGATAGTTCTCTAGTTGCTTTTTTACCATTCCTTGTAACGTTTATCCAATCTTTCGCACCAGCAAGTGGTGAAGTTCCATTCTTACTTGGTTTATAATCATCAAGTTCTGGTAAAATTAGTGGTAATTCATCATCACGTAATGCTTCAATTGTACCATCTTCATAAGTAATAGTTGGAATTGGTTCACCCCAATATCTTTGACGAGCAAATATCCATTCACGTAAACGATAATTAATTTTTTTAGTTCCAAGGTTATGTTCTTCTAAATAAGCAATCATCTTATTGATGGCTTCTTCTTTACCTAAACCATTTAAAAAATCAGAATTAATGTGAACACCATCACCGGTAAAAGCACTAGTGCTAATATCTCCACCTTCAAGAACAGGAATAATCTCTAAGTTAAACTTTTTAGCAAATGCATAGTCACGTTCATCATGAGCAGGTACTGCCATAATCGCCCCAGTACCATATGATAATAAAACATAATCAGAAATCCAAATTGGAAGTAACTTCCCATTAACTGGATTTATGGCATAAGCACCAATAAATACTCCTGTTTTTTCTTTATTTAACTCTGTTCTTTCTAAATCAGATTTTTTAGTACAAATATCAATATATGCAAGAACTTCCTTTTCGGCATCTTTACTCATGATTTTTTTAACAAGTGGATGTTCAGGAGCAATAACACAGTATGATGCACCAAATAAAGTATCACAACGTGTCGTAAATACTATAAACTTTTCATCTTGGTCTTTTACTTTAAATTCAATATGAGCACCAACTGATTTTCCAATCCAATTTCGTTGAATTTCTTTAGTTGATTCTGGCCAATCTAGTTTATCTAAATTTTCTAAAAGTCTTTCCGCATATTTGGGAATATCAATAACCCATTGTTTCATGTTTTTACGAACAACAGGATAACCACCACGTTCACTCTTACCATCAATTACTTCATCATTAGCAAGAACTGTACCAAGTTCTTCACACCAGTTAACTGGCATATCAATTTTTTTGGCAAGTCCATCTAAAAATAGCTGCTTAAAAATCCATTGTGTCCATTTATAAAATGATGGGTCACAAGTTGAAATTTCTTTCGACCAATCATATGAAAAACCTAAACTTGTGAGTTGACCTTTAAATGTTTCGATGTTTTTCTTAGTAAATCCTTCTGGATGATTACCAGTTTTAATCGCATATTGTTCGGCTGGCAAACCAAATGAATCAAATCCCATGGGATGAAGAACATTAAAACCTTGCATTCTTTTCATTCTTGAAATAATATCGGTTGCGGTATAACCTTCAGGGTGACCCGCATGAAGTCCAACTCCTGATGGGTAAGGAAACATATCAAGAGCGTAATACTTAGGTTTACTAAAATCCCATACATCAGTCTTGAAAGTATCATGGTCTTTCCAATATTGTTGCCATTTTTTATCTATTTGTTGATGATTATAACTCATTTTAATTGCCTCCATTTTTATTAACTTTTTGAATTAATGCATAATAACTAAGAGCTCTAAAAGTATAGAATAATGATAAAAATTCTCCTAAATATGCTAAAAAGATTAAATCATATAAATAAGCAAGTACATAGCATACTACATATGGTAAAGATGCAAGAAAAGCAATCTTGACAATTTTTCCAAAAGCAACTCCCATTCCTTTAAAAAATAATTTAATTAAAAGAATTGTAAAAAAAGTACTTGCGGCAAAAACCATTAAATTACTAATAAATAATACTAGTGAATTTTCTAAAACTATCTTCCATTTTAGTTTACTATAGATATGATTTCCCACACTATATAATTGTAGAAAATAATTATCACTTGTTGAATGGTTATAATTAAAGTCCACTTCTAAATTGTCATATGACATTGTCTTGATAACTTTTTGAGTCTCGGTTTTGGGTAGTATATCACTAAATCCAGCTACTTCTTCAGCTGAACTTATTTTTTTAGCCGAAACATACATAATATCTATTTTTGATTCTTTAAATAAAACAACATATCCAGTCTCATCATTAATATTATATCCACTACCATTTAAGCTAAAAACAAGATACACTGGTAGATTGGTAAGCAAAAAATCAGTCTTTTCAATTTTAACATATTGCTTAGTATTATTACCTAATCCCGTATATTCAAGTTTGCCATCTTTAATACGATAGTCAATTACTTGAGTATTTTTAAATGATGAGGCAACCCCCTTAGCTTCAGCATTGCTAAATTCAATTTTTGAACTTAATGATAAAATTGTGGGAATCATTAGGAGAATTGCTAATATAACTATAAATTCTACAAATCTTCTCTTAGGCTTTTCATCTACATGTAGTGCGATATCTTTAGGATGAAATAAAGCGTCTACTAATAATTTGAACATTGTTTTCCCCCCTTTTATATTGATATCTTATTATATCATATTCTGAAAGAAAAGTAAAACTTTTTGACGCATAGACAAATACTTTTAATAATCCGAAGGAATATCTTTAATATTTCTTTATTTACCTATCATAATTTTTAAATGAAATAATTTGTAAGCGTTTTATTTTTTTTGAAATTACTTTTGTGATAAAATATTAGTAAACAAATAAAGGAGGAATTTATGTTTAAATCATTATCTAAATTAGGAATGAAAATAGGAATATGCTGTTTATCATTTCTAACTATTGCATTAATGTTATGCACACTTTATACATCTAAACCTAAAGCTGCTAGTAGTAATATTTATTACGTTACAACTAGTGTTGGTGAAACATATGAAACTGCAGGTATTAATTATCACTGCAATCTTGATGGTTCCTATGTAATTTTTAGTAAATCTAGTTCTTTAACAAATGCTATAAAGGTAGAACCTACTGTTTCAAAATGGCACATCGACCAAAGTGCATATGATGAAAGTACAGGTTTTAGTGAAAGAAATGTTTGTAAAGCTGTTTTAACAGGACTTGATGCAGACACTACATATTATTATCAAATTGTTTGTGGTAGTGAAACATCAGATGTTTATTCTTTCAAAACCGGTGGAAACAATAGTAATAGTTCTGTGTTATTTTTAACGGATACACAAAGTGCAAGTACTAACTATTTTCAAAAAGTTGATAATTTAGTTAAAAAAATTGAAAGTAAAGAAAAGAACCTAAATATGGTTCTTATGACAGGTGATATTGTAGACCGCGGTGGTTATCAATCTCAATGGGATGCTTTTTTTGAGGGGCTTCCAAGCCTTCAAAAATATCAACAAGCAACAATTCCTGGAAATCATGAATATTATCATGATAAAAATCCAGAATATATAGATGCTTCAATTTATAATCAATTTTACAATAACCCTCAAAATGGACCTGAAGATCGTAAGAATTCTTCTTATTACTTTATTTATAACGAAACATTATTTATTATGCTTGATATCTTGCAAGGTACAAAATCAGGTATTGATATTACCGCTCAAAAAGAATGGTTTAGACAAGTAGTTCAAAATAATCCTACACGTTGGATTATTGTTGGTTCTCATGCGGGGGCTGTTTCTGCTGGTGCTTATGCTTCTGATGCAAAATATTTATGGAATAATTTCCATGATGTATTTGAAGAATGTCAAGTAGACTTATGCATAAGTGGACATGAACATATTTATATTCGTAAAGATTTATCATATCAAGGTGAAAAGAATGAAGACCTTGGTGTTACTTACCTTGTTGGTCCTGCTGCTGGTATGAAAGACTATGCAGCTCAAAAAACCGAAGGTTTAGATAAAGTTATTCGTGGCAATTATCGCGGACAAGTATTAAAGTTCCAAGGTAGTACACTTACAGTTTTACTATATGATATGAATGGTGATATCATTGAAAAATTCTCATTAAATGCTAAACGTAACGCCGAAGTTACTGAATATACTGATAAAGAAATATTAGATTCAGTAGAATGCACATATGATGAATCAACTGAATCTGCAACTTTCACATGGGAACCAAATATTTGGGGACTAGTTAAAGAAGTATCATGTACTGGTGATGCAAAATGGGCCAAAACAGTTGCTTCATGTTCTGAACTTCTAGCTACTCATACTATTCATAACGTATTTAATACTAACAATTATATTTACAACATTAATTTCTTGAAAAAAGATGGTACAACAATTACTAAAGAAATAAAATTATATTTGAATAAAGATTTAGTTCCTACTTCAATTAGTGTTAGTGGTAAAAGAACCATTGATGTGGCTAGTACAACTCAGTTAACTGCCGAAGTTTTACCAAAAGGTGCCGAAGCTGCAGTAACTTGGAGTAGTGCTAATACTGATATTGCGACAGTAGATCAAAATGGTTTAGTTACAGGTGTTTCAGCTGGTAAAGTTAGAATTTATGCAACTTCACAAGTAACTGATAAAGTTGTGGGATTCCTTATCATAACTGTAAAAGCAACATCTGATCCTACATCTTATGAAATCATAGGACTTCCTAGTTCAATTACTAAAGATGATATATTTAACCTAAGTATTAAAGTTAATCCTATTGATGGTAGTAAAGATGCTACTTGGACAACATCTGATCCAAATATTGCGGTTGTAAACGATGGTGAAGTTCACATTACTGGTTATGGTACAGTTACAATTACTGTAACATCAACAAAAGTACCTAGCGTTACAGCAAGCATTACGTTTACATCTGTTGATCCAAGTGTTCCTGTGGATCCTAGCCCTGGAAAAACTGGTTGTTCCTCTAAAACAAATATCGAACGCTTTATCACATTCTCAAGCGCTTTAGGTCTTGTTGTTATTCTACTTAGAAAAAGGAATAAATAAAGTTCTATAAATAATTAATTAGCCTGACAAATGTCAGGCTTTTTCTATAATTAAAACAAATATAAATATTAAAAACGCAGTTAGTTATTAAACAAACCACGTTTTTGGATTATATAAATTTGTTTAGGGTTAATGTTTACCAATAAATAAAATATCAATGTCTAGAATAACAGTATCTACAATTACGATATAATAACTATATTTCGGCTGGAGTATTCTATGCAACTATATTCTTTAATTTAAAGTTAGTCATTGCAACAATATTTGACATTTTTACCAAAATCTTTTTTCTTAATTATTCCTTTTTGAAGCAGAGATTTTAAAATATTATTGCATTTTGTTTTACTGCAAGATAAGTATTCTTCTAAATCTTGTCTAACTATTTCTTTTTTTGCTTTTATAAACTCTAAAGTTCTTTCTTCATTAGAAGATAAAGTATTTACTTTAATGTGATAAAATTCTTCATCGTTTGTTTTTATATTTATCATCTTTCCTAAAAAAATTGTCAATTTTGTTCTATCAGGATTAAAACTTTCTTCAATAATAGGTTTACTATAACCAAGCACATTTATTGCGTGTAATATTGTTTGAATTCCAGTACCTGCTCTTTCACCAATTTTTACTAAACTAAAAATTTTTAAAATAGTTTCATTTCTAGGATCAGTGTTACCACCAGCAAATGCTTCTTCAATGCTTATTCTCATACTTCCGGGATTAGAGAATTCTATTTTATCTCTATATTTTTTAATTACTATTCCTCTTGTACCATAATAATCAGCATTAGTCAGTGTATTACATAAAGCCTCTCTTAATGCTTTGTGCATTTCTGTATCATCAACTCTTTGCACTCCTTCTAATTTAAAAGGAACAAATAAATCTTGAATTAATTTGTTATATACTTTGAAAAAGAAGTCAAATACATTTCCACTCCAATCACCTGATGAAGACTGAACTCTATCAATCCATCTTATTTCAGGTGTTTCTTCTCTGTAGTCTTGATAATCTAGAAAATAATGACTAAATTCATCAGTAATTCGATATTCTTTTCCAAACATTAATAGTCCTGCTCTTGTTGGATGTACGAGTCCATCTAATCCTTTTTTTGCTATGCCTAAATTTAAATAAAATTGTTCATCAGGCATAGTCAAAAATATATGGCTAGGATTTGAGGCTTTTAATATTTGTTTATAACTTAGAATAGATTCTAAGTTCAAATCTTCTAAAGTAAATTCTTCTAAACAAGTTTTATCATTACTTTGACTGTTTGCATCCTTAATCATTAAATCTATCTCAGCTTTTGTACAATGATAATCACCTTCATAATTTCTTCTATATGTACCATTATAAACATTATTATTAATATACACTGGTTTTTCAAATCTGTTAGCTCTTCTAACCATTATTACTAAAATAGGATATCCGTCATATTCATCTACATAAACATCCTTATCTACCAATATATTTAAGCTTACCTTTTGTGTATTATTTATGGTATTCCAAAAACATTTTTGTAGTTCCAAAACTTCTGTTTCAGTAAGTTTTGCTGATTTATACACATTTTTTTTGTGGTTCATCAATACCTAATACTATAGTTCCACCATTTGTATTAGCAAATGCGCTATAACTTTCCCAAAGAGAGTTTGATAATCCTCCTCTAGACTTTTTAAATTCAATTAAATTACTTTCTTTCAAATTATTAATGTCCGTTTCAAACATATTAATCATTTCCTTTATATTTATATTATACCATTATTATTTTCAGTTTTCAAGTTTTATACGCTCGAATGTGTTCGAATGTGTTCGAACAAATTTTATTTGTTTACTGATATTAAATTTTTTATGGTCATTGTTCATATTTTAATCAAATTATATAATGATTATCCATAATTAATTAGCATCTATTTCAATAATATTCTAACTTTTGATTTAAATTGACATTATGAAGCATTTTTGAACTACTAAAAAATTAAAATATCCACTTTTTTCTGCGTCACTACTAAGTATATTTTTTTCGATAGGAAGTACAAAACTATTAATTTTGACCATTGTGGTACTTTATACGTTCAATACATCTGGTTTTGTTCCATCACCACTTATGACAATATATATTATATTATTAATTTTTCATTTTTGTCTATCATTTCTATGATATCATCCTATGTAGTGATTTGCTATTTTTTCAAAGCCTTGCATAGCAAAAAAATGAATCTAGTTCTACCTAGACTCATTTTATTATACTTATTTTGCTAATGCTTTTTTCGCAACATCACAAAGATTTACGAACATTTGAGCATCATTAACTGCAAGGTCAGCTAACATCTTTCTATTGATGTCAACATTTGCAAGTTTTAATCCATGCATTAATTGATTATAACTTAAACCATTTGTTCTTGATGCAGCATTAATTCTAACGATCCATAATTTACGGAAATTACGTTTGTTGTTTTTACGATCGCGATATGCATACATTAATGATTTCATTACTTGTTGGTTCGCAACTTTATATAAGCAATGCTTTGAACCAAAGAAACCTTTTGCTTGTTTTAATACGCGATTACGTCTTCTTCTTGCTACTACGCCACCTTTAGTACGTGCCATGATTAATACCTCCTATTTAAGATTTGCCAATTGTTGTCTAATATGACGTTGGTCAGGTGTAGAAACAAGGGCAAACTTTCTTAAGTGTCTACTTTGTTTTGATGTTGTTGCAGGGGCAAGATGTCTAATTCCTGCTTGGCCACGTCTTACTTGGCCACTTCCAGTAATTTTGAAACGTTTTTTAGTTGAACAATGTGTTCTCATTTTTGGCATAATTAATTTTCTCCTTTATTAGTTTTTCTTTTTTTGTAGTTTAGGACTAAGCATCATAAACATATTACGACCATCTAAATATGGTTGTTGATCAATTTGTGCAAATTCTTCAAAATCAGCAGCGAACTTTACAAATAATTCTTTGGTATTGTTAGCTTGATCAATCATTCTACCACGGAAACGACAACTAACCTTAACTTTATCACCATCCATTAAAAACTTTTTGGCAGCTTTTTGTTTGGTTTCAAAGTCATGAGTGTCAATTGTAGGGCTGATTCTTACTTCTTTAACTTGAATAATACGTTGATTTTTCTTAGCTTCCTTCGCTTTTTTGATTTGTTCGTAACGGTACTTACTATAATCCATTAAACGACAAACTGGTACGGGTGCATTAGGAGCTACGCAAACAAGGTCAAAACCACGTTCTTCAGAAAGCTTTAATGCATCTTGTAAATCCAACTTTCCAAGTTGTTCACCTGTTTCAGATATTACTAAAACAACTTCAGCTTGAATGTCTTCATTAATTAGATTTTCATTTTTTTGATCAAATGTCTTACTGATATTTTCACCTCCAAAAATTAATATATGTGAAAATAAGATAAAAAAAGTGGGCCAAGACCCACCTATAATACTCAATAAGATTAACTCATTATTGTACTGACTCTTTACCCACCAACAAAATCGGTCGGGTGAGAAGTGGGACTCCTTCTTTTCACTACATATTTAATTCTCATATATTATACCACTAAACTTTAGTTAAGTAAACAAATTCGCTTTAATTTTTTTATTGACAAATGCTAATTATCACATATCCATATTGTAATAATATAGAAGGTTACTCCACATTAATATTATTATTTCACTTATTAATAAAATAATATTTATTGATAAAAAATTATTAATCAGATAAGGTAATATGTTAATTTTTAGACTTATTGCTTCTGAAAGTATTTGAATAACAAAATAGATAATAACTACTATAATGTAGCCAAAACTACTTTTAGTAATTAAAACTACCAAAGTTGATAATAAACCGTAAAAAACACTAATTAAATATAAATTTAGCCATATATCATTGATTATTCCTTCTTTTGAAAAATTAGGAATAGCTACTATACCAAATATTAAATAAAAACTATTACATAATAAACAAAACACAAGTACTATACTTGCAATTACTAATTGTTTGCTTATAAAATATTTAATTCTTTCTGACCTTTTTTTAATAATAATTAATTTATAATCATCATTTATTTTTTGAAAACTGCTGCCAAACAAATAACAACTTATTAATGGAATAAATATTTTAGATAAATTAATTACTAAAGTTTGATAGCTAATTAATATTTCTTTTTGATTAATCCATCTAGTTTCATACTTTACAAAAATATTAGATGAAATTAAAAAGGATAAAATTAATATACTAAATCCTATTGAGCCTAAAATTATATTATTACGAGTGTATAAATATTTAAAATGTAACCACATTAATCTAAACATAGACTTTACCATTATCTATTTTAATGACTCGTTTATTAAGTAATTTTAAACGATAATCATCATGCATAATTATAATAATTAATTTTTGTTTTTTACGTAAGAATTGTAATTCTTTACTAAAGGTTTTCACAGCTTCATCATCTAATCCATTAAGTGGTTCATCAAATATATAAACATCTGCATTTTCTAATAATGATTGAATAATTACTACTTTTTGTTTCGTACCAAGTGATAGTTTACCTAATTCTTTGTCTTTATATTTTGTAATTTGAAACTTTTCTAAATATTGGTAAATATTAATATCACTTTTTTTTATTTTGGTAATTAATTCAAGAAATTCATGCATTTTCATGAAATTTGGTAAATATATCTTTTCGGGAACGTAACTAACTGTATATGGATTTTCAATTTGGCCATGATATTTTATAAGATGCATTATACACTTTACTAAGGTTGATTTGCCACAGCCATTATACCCTTTAATTATATTATATTTAGTATTATCCATAACTAAATTAATTTCATCTAAAATTACCTTATTTTTATATTTTTTGGTAACATCTTTTAACTCAACTTGGAACAAAGGCATAAATATAATAATCAGGAATAATTAAACTGCTATTAAATAATGGGGTATTATCTAATACCGCGTTTTCTTCTTCATTTTGACATTGATATTTTATTAGTAAACCGGCTTCTTTGACAATCTCTAATTTTAAATAATTGAAAGGTATAATCAAATTAACCATGGTATTTGGTTTGATGATATAATCTAAAGAAATATTTTTTGTATTATCAACTAATTTATATTCATCATTAATTATTTTGTTAATATCCGTGTTTGATTCATAATCTAAATTGGTTAACATCCTAATCCCTTGGTAATTTGTTGTTACAACACTATTTAAAACATTTATGTCTTGAATTATCACTTCCTCATTAGTAGTATTTTCAACTGTTATCATTACCGCGACCGTTGTTGGTAGCATAGTATCATCAATATTTAAAAGACTATTAACTACTGGTTTTACTCTTGTCACTTTTAGTTTGTTGTTGGTTTTGGCTTGCGTAAAAAGGACCGAACCAATATCAACTTGATAGATTTCTTCATCTTGATATTCAATATCTAAATAAGCATCTAACACCCTAATTGGAGTTTTTGTACAATATGCAAAAGATAGCATAAATTCATATGCATATAAATCTTTGTTTTCATATGTTATTTTTTGAGTTGTTTTGTTTATTTCATTTACTTCAAGTTCATATACTTGATTATTTTGTCGATCTTTTAAATAACAACACTTTATTTTTTCTTTATTAAAATAAAAATCTTTATTTTTCTCAACATAAAGCAAAACACTTAATTCTGCTTTTTCATTATTAGTTATTCCTAAATATTGTTTTTTTTCTGAGATGATTATCATTTTATCTTCCTTCTTATTACACGAAATAAAACTAATTACCATTAAGGGGACAATTATTAATAACAATAAACTACCTTTATTAACATATTTCTTCATATAATTCATAATACTCCGTCATTACATCAATAAATTCATAATTACCTTTTTTAAATGGCATTCCTAGGAAAAAATATTTACTGCCACCATTAGTAACTTCAGCTAATCCCTTAATAATTAGTGATACTTTGCGATTTGGATAAATATTTACCATAAAGCTTGTAGCTTCCTCATGGCTTTTTTTAATTATCTTTTCAGTTGATACTTTCATTGTGCTTTCACCGGAAATTGAAATACTTTTAATCTTACCTGATGCTTTTGAGGTAATACTACCCGTAAATGATGAAGTATTAGTAACTACATTTAAGTCAGTGACATTGTATTTAAATGAAATGGGTTCTCTTGTTTTGTTTGAACGTGAAAAAATAGTTTTAGCCTCATAAATTACTAATTGTTGCTTGGTGATATTTTTAGTACTCCACCCCATAAATTTCCATTTTACATCTTTGATAGCTTGTTCTTTTTCTTTTTTAGGTATTTGAACTAAAAGTCTAGCACTACTTCCTGTAGGAACAATAATATCTTTAATATTATCATAGCCCGTGTAATTACTTGCATAAGTGGTATGACAAACCATTATACAAAAACTTAAACAAATAAAAATTAAACTTTTAACTATTATTTTTCTTATCATTTTGATTCTCCTTTCACTTATATAATACGTTTAAAATAAGGAGTTTTCATTAAATGCATAAGAAAAAACATTCTATAAGAACTTACCTCATAGAATGTTTTATTTTTGTTATTCAGCTTTTTGTGCTTCTTGCTTTTCTAGTGCTTTTTGAGCTTTACGTGCTTCACGGCAAGCTTTACATCTTACTGGTTCACTAAAATTTTTACTAGCATAAAATTCTTGTTCACGTTCTGTAAATACAAATTCAGCACCGCAATCTTTACAAACAATTGTTTTATCCATAATATTCCCTCCTTTTACTATTTTGCGAGAATTTAATTACTTAGTCCATATCACGAAATAGTAGTAGGAAAGAGATAATTTAAATTTCACATTATTATTATAACATTATTCAATTTTTTTAATTTTAAAATTGCTTTTTTATTTTTTTAGAGTATTAAAAATGTCTAAAAAAGGATTATTTGAAGGTATTTCTTTTTGTTGATTACGTAAATAATTATCTAGACTTTTTTTATTCATTTCTCCTTTTTTATCTACAAGTTTACTGATAAAGCTTTCTTTGTTTTCTTTATATCCACATATACATTTAAGAATTGCTTTATCTTTACTAATTATTTCTTGCATTTTACGTTTACAATTTGGACACATAAAATTAGTATTCTTACTAACTATTTTACGGTAACCACATTCTCGATCTACACATACTAGTGATGTTCCATATTTATTTGATACTTCTAGTAAGATTTTTCCACAATTTGGACATTTTTCTTTGGTAGCATTATCATGACGATATTTATAATTTTGGCATAAAACTTCATTGATTAATTCTTTAGTGTTTTCTTCCATATCTTTAATGAAAGCTTGTTTATTGTCAGTACCTTTTTCAATTTTTGCAAGTCTTAGTTCCCAATTTGCGGTGAGAGCTGGAGACTTTAAGTTAGTTGGTACTAAGGAAATTAATTGTTTACCTTTTTCAGTCGGGTATATGCTTTTTCCTTTTAATTCAACATACCCAGCATTAAAAATTCTTTCAATTATATCAGCACGAGTAGCCGGTGTACCAATTCCCGATACTTGTTCTAAAACTTTTTGAAGAGTTGTAGATTCAACAAATTTACCAGGATGTTCCATCGCCGCAAGTAAACTAGCTTCAGTATATCGGTCAGGGGCTTTGGTCATTCCTTTTTTGAGGGTTACTTCAACTCCCGTGAAAGTCTCACCAACTCTAAATTCAGGAATCACATTTATTAGTTCTTCTTCTAGTTCTCCTATTTGATAAACTTTTTTAAAGCCTTTATCAATTTCTTTTTTACCTCTACCTTTAAAACTAATATTACCTGCTTTAATATCAACAGTAATTAAATCATAAATATAATCACTCATAAAAGCACAAATGAAACGTTTCATAACAAGGTCATAGATTCTTTTTTCATTTAAAGACAAATTAAATAAATTAGTTTTTTGTTCCGTTAAAATAATTGCATGATGATCACTTACTTTACTATTATCAAAAATACGTTTTGATTTGCTTAATGGTTTACTTAAAATTTCTTTAACATATTTTTGATAATCAGGACTTGTGATGGTTTGAAGTCGTTCTTTGATGGTATCATACATGTCATCACTTAAATATTTAGAATCAGTTCTAGGATATGTTAAGTATTTATCTACTTCATATAATTTTTGAATAATATCTAAAGTATTTTTAGGAGATAAACTATATAGTCTATTACCATCTTGTTGGAGGGTAGTTAAATCATAAAGTAATGGAGGAAGTTCATGCTTATTAATTTTTTTAATATCACACACCACTATTTTTTCCTTTTTAATTTGTTCTATAGTTTTTAGGGCAACATTTTTATCAAATATTTTTTTATCTTGATTATTTTCTTGATAAATAAACTCTACACCTTTTATTTTTAATATTATTTGGTAATACTCTTTTGGAATAAATTTATTAATTTCTTCTTCTCTTGAGGTAATCATTGCAAGCGTTGGGGTTTGTACACGCCCTGCTGACAGTTGAGCATTATATTTGCATGTTAAAGCTCTTGTGACATTTAATCCTACTAACCAGTCCGCAATCGCTCTTGATTCGGCACTATAATATAAATTGTTATAAAGTTTGGCATCTTTAAGATTATTAAATCCCTCTTTTATAGCTTTATCGGTCATTGATGAAATCCAAAGTCTTTTCATTGGTTTATTAAATCCTACTTTATTTATAATCCATCTCGCCACAAGTTCACCTTCTCGTCCTGCATCGGTGGCGATAATTAGTTCACTAATTTCATTACTTTTAATTAAAGCTTTAACATTTTGAAATTGTTTGGATGTTTCTTTTATGACTCTTGTTTCAAATTTTTCTGGAATCATTGGTAGTGTCTCAAGTTTCCAGGTTTGCCATTCTTTGGATAATTCTTCTGGAGTCGCAAGGGTTACTAAATGGCCTAAAGCCCATGTAACAATATAATTAGGTCCACTTATC
The DNA here is from genome assembly GCA_963648435.1 of Bacillota bacterium. Lineage (GTDB taxonomy): Bacteria > Bacillota_I > Bacilli_A > ML615J-28 > CAG-313 > UMGS75. The sequence goes on along the minus strand of CAVJDT010000011.1, from coordinate 9,261 downwards.
GCTCCATTTATATTTTGTTTACATCCAAGTACTCGGGCAATTTCACGAGCAACTGAGGGTTTTTCTGCTAATATTAATTTTTTCATTTTAATCACCATCAATATTGTATCAAAAAACTTAGAAACGTGCAAAGCGAATACCTTTTAATTTTATTATTCACAAATACTCAGCATAAATTAAAAGGCCGTTTCTTTTAACAGCCTTTTATTTATTAATTCTTTAATTATATAACTTTTTAAATAACTCTATTCCTTTTTTGTTTAAAAATATCCAGATAATAATAGCTTCAATTATATATATTACCACAATGATTAATAAGCTAATAATACTACCAATATATGGTTCTAAAAAGAAATAAACAATAAAAGGAATAACTAATGCCATCGCATTAAATCCAAATGCAAGAGCCACGGACATACTTTGTTTTATCGGAGTTGTTTCGCTTTCCCACTCTAATTTGGGATAATATAAGTTACATAATAATCCTACTTCTGCAACAATAAAGGAAGATAATAGTGATATACCTAAAATAATTGGTAAATAAATGAAACCAATATTAAAAGATATAATAACCGATGATATTATAATTGGAAAAAAAGAAACAGTAAGATTTAATAAAATTTTTGATAAAAATATTGATTTTTCTGATACGGGATGAGCCTTCATAATCCATAAATTCTTACCCTCTAAAGAAATAGAGGCAGAAGTTGTACAAATAGTTATAATTGTAAACTCAAACAATAAAACAATAATCAAAATATAATATTTATCAATATTTTTAAGACCTACACTAATCAGTAAATCTGTTACCTTAATGCCTGCTTTTGCAAGAATGGTAATTGAAGCCGTCATAATCATTAATAAAACTCCACCAAATAAAGTATTAATAACATATATTGGTAAATTAAAATACCTTGATATTTCTAAATGATATAATGATTTTAATGGAGTTGATACTATATATTTAATTTCATGACTTTTATTTTTATAGCTTCCAAAAGTCTTACCAAGTAACAAACTTTTAATAATTATACTAAGAATAAATGGTACTACAGTTATGAGAAGAATAATTATAATTGAGGTTAATTCGCATTTATCTACATAATTAACCATCCATTGCAATGGTTTAAATTCTAAAATTAGTTTAGAGCCTAACATATTATTAGTAGTTGAAATTACTGTAATGCCATAGTATGCACCGAGAAAAACAAGCATCGCAATCATCGTAATAAATGATTGAATAATCCTAAAATGTTTTAATTTTCTCGTGAGTAGTGTAAACAACAAACTAATAAAATATCCTAAAGCATTAGAAAACATTGGCAACAACATCACTAGAACAAATCCTCTTAGTATGAGCATCGCACTTACATTAGGTACATAAATATAGTATACAATGTATGATGGTAAAAGGGTCATACCTACGATTGCTAAATCAAATAAATAGTTGTAAAATGTTTTCGCAATAATTATATTAGATTTAGAAACAGGTAGTGATAACAATAGTTCATCATCACGATGTTTGGTTGGGGTAGTACTCTTGGTGATGGTCATTAGTAGAATAAAAACAAGTCCCATTGATGAAGTTACATATAAGGCTACAATTGGATAATTTGTCTTTAACGCTTGTTCAACTGATCCTATTGCAAGATTAATGAATAAATAAAGAAAAATCACTCCCATTATTAGAAGTATTAAAATACCTCCACCATATTTTGCCTTTTCACTTTTTCTTCTTCCAAGATTTCCTAAAAAACATACGAAATAATTTTTAATGAGTAACAAAGTTTTATTCATGAGTAGTTAACTCCATAAACACATCTTCTAGCGAATTATCTTTGGTTACTTCTTCCATTTTACCACTTATTACAAGTTCACCATTTTTAATGATTGCTATTTTATTGCATAGTTTTTGAGCAACCTCTAAAATATGAGTAGAAAAGAAAATTGCTCCTCCATTTTCACAAAATTCTTTCATAACATTTTTGACTATAAAGGTAGCTTTAGGATCAAGTCCAACAAATGGTTCATCTAAAACAAGCAGTTTTGGCTCATGAACAAATGCGGAAATTAATGCTAATTTTTGTTTCATTCCATGGGAATAAGAACTAATATAATTATTTAAATCATCAACAAGTTCAAATTTTTTTGCATAATAATCGATTATTTCTTTTCTTTTTTCCTTAGATACTCCAAATAAATCCGCAATAAAATTTAAGTAATCACTTCCTGTTAATGATTCATAAAGGTCGGGATTATCAGGAATATAGCCAATGATTTGTTTACATTTTATTGGCGATGTTTTAATAGACATCCCATCAATATAAATATTACCCTCTGTAAATGGTAATATTCCTACTACTGATTTAATGGTAGTAGATTTACCAGCACCATTATGACCAATAAAGGCAAACAAATCACCCTTTTCAACATTTAGTGATAGATTATGAACTGCTGTTTTACCGTTATCATAAGTTTTAGTGTAATTTTCAATCTTAAGCATTTTGCCTCCTAATATAGAAATTCACACTACTTTGACATAGTGTGAACATTTATTATCTTAATTTTGCTTCACGCTCTTTTAATAGTTTTTTAACTCTATCAATGTTATAGAACACATTATTAACTTCATCATGTTCAACATTTTTCTTAATAAATGAAGCATATTCAAATATTTGCTTTTCCATTTCTTCAACTTCTGGTAATTCCTTTATATTTGGGGTTGCTCCCATAGCGAAGTTAGCTAAATCATTAATGCTATTTCTAACAGCTACATTAGTACTTTGTTTTTGAATATCTTGAAGATAAGTTACAAGTTGTGACATATCAAAAACTTCTTGTTGTTTTTGAGGATTTTCTTTTATTTGATTTTGATTTATCATTCCAAATACTAACAATATTATAAAAACCGCTGTAAATACCAAATATACACAAATAATTACTACTACTAAAACTTTGGGAAAAATGAAGAAGATAATGCCACTTAATAAGCAAACAACACCATACATAAAGCAAAGGGTCGTAACTATATTAAGTCTTTGCTTGTTGCGAGGTACAATCATAAAACCAACTAAATTCATTACAAATGATCCCATTACAAAACCATATGTAACCCAAAAGGTAGTTGTATGGTTTTTATCAATAATAAATAATAAAGCATTAAATAGTCCTACAACAACCGCCCATATAACTAAATAATAATAAAATGATATATGTTTTTTCATTTTTAGATATCCTTTCTATAAACCACTTTTCCATCACGAATTGTCATATGAACATTCATATCTTGGTCAACAACTACTAAGTTTGCACGTTTACCGACTTTAATGCTTCCCATAACATCATCTACATGTAGATTACGAGCAGGATTAATTGTTGCATATTTTATAACTTCTTCTAGTGGTAAATCTAAGAACTTCATCACATTTTTGACCGCTAAATTCATTTTAAGAACACTACCAGCTAGAGTACCATCATGAAGACGTGCTTCATTATTTTTAACAATTACAGGTTGACCACCAAGTTCATAATCACCATCTGGCATATGTTTTGCACGCATAGCATCCGTTATTAAAGTAAACTTATCATGTGGTTTGTTTTTATAAAGAAGCTTAATGGCCGGAGCAGAAACATGAATACCATCACAAATTATTTCAGCATTTAATTCATCAAATAGAAATGTTGCACCAACAGTACCAACTTCACGGTGATGAATACCTTTCATTGCATTATATGTGTGTGTAGCATTAGAAGCACCTGCCTCAATTGCTTTCCTTACATCTTCATATTTAGAACCAGTATGTCCAACTGATGCGACAACATTACGAGATTTTAAATATTTAATTAAATCTAATGCACCTGGAACTTCTGGGGCTAAAGTTACAATTTTAATATTATTACCACTTGCTTCTTCATACTTTTTAAATGTTTCCACTTTAGGTTCTGCTACATACTCAAGAGGTTGTGCTCCAACATGTTCTTTCGCAATAAAAGGTCCTTCTAAATGTACACCTAAAATTTCAGCACCATCATGAATATTACTTTCACGATATTCTTTAACTGCTTTTAATGCTTTAGTAATGTTTTCAGGGCTTTGGGTCATAGTAGTTGCTAAAAACCCTGTTGTGCCTTCACTTGCAAGAGCACATGCAATCTTCTTTAAATCTTCGATCGTACCATCCATTGCATCACTACCAGCTGCACCATGAATGTGTTCATCAATAAAGCCAGGAATAACCACAAAAGCTTCATCTAATTCTAATAAACCATCAGTAGTTTTATCTCCTAATGCTTTAATTAATCCTTCTTCAATTATTAAATTTCCTTTAATTTTTCCTTCTTCTGTTATAATCCAACTATTTTTAAAACCTTTCATAATTATGCCTCTTTTCTAGAATATTTAATTTCAAATTGGAATTTATATTTTTGATTGTCATTAATGTATTTGTAATTAATTCGATAACTACTTGCTTTAACTATATCTATGATATCACTCATACTTTGGTCAACATAATGTTTACCACTGCTATTTTCTTTAACAATATAAATGTTAATTTTTTCACTAGTTTGTCTTGGAAAAAGAATATTTACAAATATCTTAGTAGTAATCACACCATCTTCTTCAGTGGTTTGATTCATTATATTTGAGTATTCTAAATTAAAACCGCCTTTATTAGTTTCAACTTTTTTGGATGTATGGTCGTAGTAAATACTTGGATTTAATCTATCTACTCGATAGTTTTGATCTTTTTCCATTTCAATGTAAATACCACTAATATGGAAATCTACTTTATCAAACGATCCTTCTAATTGATTTTTCTTACAACTTGTCATTGTTAAAGTCATTAAAAAAAGTAGAAATATCTGAATTAATCTTTTCATATTCACATCACTCCATTATTATTGTATCATATTTATCAATAATTTTCAAGGCATTAATATATTTTTCATTAATGTTTCATTTTTACAATATTTACTACCTAAAAGACCTAATTAAAAACGCTAATAGATAATTAAATCTATCAACGTTTTTTGTTTACTTTATGATTTGTTGTGATTAGATGTTATTCTTTATAATCCCATGTTACTTCACTAACATGGCTACGCCATCCATCTTCATATTTATTTGAAACATCACTTGATGTAAAATACACATAACCAACTAACCCACCATACTTGATCATATCTACATTCCCTAGTACATATGTTTCTAAGTTCTCTACTGAAAATACAAATACTTCTCTTCCTATTTCTTTAACATTTTTACCAATAACAATTTTTTTCACAGATACTAAGTTAATAAAAGCATAATCATTTATTTTGGTAACATCATCACCTATAATTAATTCTTTAATGTTTTTTTCTTTTGTTCCTTCTTTTAATGCAAGAGTAGTTGAATAAAAGATTGGATTTGAACATGGCGTATCATATTCTATTTTGCAATATTCATCAATTGTTCCAACATATGTAAATTGGGATATGTTTTTAGCATATAAAAAGGCATTAATTTTTACTTTTTCAATAGTATTTGCAAATTCAATTTTTTTACAAGAAGTATTATAGAAAGCATATTTACCAATTGATTTAACACCATTCTTAAAAGTTACTTCAGTCAAATACTTGTAATTAGCAAAAGCATAATCTGAAACATTACATGATATTTGAGGATTTTCTACTAAAGTATATGTTGAATTTTCTAAAGTATAAAGTTTTGAACATTTTTCATTATAATATTCTGAAAATACCGAACCTTCAAATTTATTTTGTACCCAGTCATTTACTGTACCATCAAAATAAATGTTTTCGGTTTTAAGATGCTCACTTCTATAATTAACATATTTACTTGCTCTTTCAAAAATGATATTACGTCCTTTAATAACTAAATTTTTACATCTAAAAGGATTATTTTCAATTAATTTTATACCATCACCAATTTCAATATTGGAATAATAGCCAATAGAATAAGCGCTAATTTGCGTTATATTATTTGGAATTTCTAACTTTTCTTTACTTGGACATCCTATCAATCCATTTTCAAGAATTATTTTAGTGCTTTCATAAAAATTAAATTCTTCAATTTCTTTATTTGTTATATTACAAAGCATTAAATATGGATTTTCATCATTTCCTAAATAATTAGCAATACCATCATTATACAGTTCAATATTTGGTATCATATCTAGTATTGAACTATTAATCGTATCAATACTTGATGGAAAATTACAACGCTTTAAATTAGTACAATTAATAAAGGCATAATTTCCAATTCCTACACAAGTATTTAAATCTTCAAATGTTACCGTCTCAATATTACTACATTCGCCAAAAGCATAATCGGCAATAACTTTAGTATCTTTATGAATTTTATATTCTGTTAAAGTTTTATCAATTGGTTCTAAAAAAGCATAATATGGATTAGTCTTAGATGGTAAATATAAACATCCTTCATATTCATTAAATTGTAAGTTTTCTTTATCTTTCCAAATGTGTGAACAAATATATGTAGTATCTTCACTTACATAGAATTCACTAACATCATCTATTCCTATTAACATATTGCCTCTTGTATCATCGATAATGTATTTACCATTTTCTAATACTTTAGTATTAGGGAAAATGTCATATGTAATATTGTAATCCATTGTATGCCATAAATCTTTTTCGTTTTGGGTGTCTTCAATAAATAACTTTAATTGTTCCCCATTTAATAATATTAATTTACAATAATAATTAGCATATTTTATACTATTAAATTTTTCATTTCTACCATATGGGTATATAAAACCATTTTCTAAGTCTTCTCTTGTGCAACCTTCTTTTGAAAGTTTATAATCAATATAGGTTAATCCTTCTTCACGTGCAAGAATTTTTTCTTCAGCAAGTGATTTATAGTAATTAGGCACTCGATTATGATAGTCTTCATCATAGAAAGTTATGAATTCCTTAACATAGTTAATCACATTTGATGGTACTTCTAAATCAATATTTTTAGATGTGTAAGATGCTAAAAAATTTATGTTAGATTCTTTTTCCCAATTAAACGTTGGTATTTTACAACTATAAAATCCTACAATTAAACTTAAAAATAACGTAAGTAATAAAAATCTTTTCATTTTTTAACCTCCTTTAATTATTCCATGACCTCTTCTATTTCATATTCTCTATTAATCCATTCTTCTGGTATAACATTGGAATTAGCCGGAATTATTCTAGTAGTAAAGCCACATACACGACAACTATATAACTCAGAAACTTTATTATATAAAAATAAATGTTGACTTTCTATATACGTATTACATTTTGTACAAGTTCCTCTATGAGTGAAAACACTGGTATTCCAAACACACTTATGATTATTTATTGTTTCTGTATCCAATATATCATTGCATGTTGGACAGTGATATTCTTTGAGTGTACAACTAGCCTCTAAAGCTTCGCAATATCTAGCCAAAGTTCCTTTGCAAATGCAAATACTAAAGCCAGCACAACTAGCTTTATGTTTGTACATATATGCGTTATTATTACATTTATGAGTATACTCATTATAATTAAATTTTATTATATTCACATTATCTGTCTGATACAACCTAAAAATAGATATAGGCTTGTTTTTCCACCCTGTATGGCACTTAAAATATAATTGTCCATCATCATATCCATAACCATACACAATTACCACATGTGGACAGCCATAATAAAACTCTGTGATTCCTATATTATTATAGCATCCAGTCCAACTATACATTGTCATTAAAACTGGTCTTCCTGCATTAATTTCACTGATTGCGTATTGTAAAGAAGCCGAACTAAAAATTGTGTTTTCAACAATTTCCGTTGAACATAAATTCGATAATTCTGTATAATCAGTTAAATATTTTTCAATCAATTGTTTTTGCCTCTCAGTGGTCATAACATTAGATGGTAAAATATTATGTGAAAAAATAGTTTTACCTATATCATTATACAAAAAATTAGAAAAATCTGTTTTGTAGCCTGGGCTCTTAGCAAAGTCTTGAGGAAATATAGAATTTGATGTTGAAGATATGCTATAATCATGTCCTAATTTATCAGCACTAATAAAATCTGAATTATATAGTACATTATAATATGAAAGCAGTGAAGCTATTGCCACATATCCACATATACCATTTTCATTTTCGCCAAAATTTTCATCTAATTTATCAAAATAAAATGCATTGTTAATGGTTGTCATATTACTAAATTGATTATATTTCATATATGAACCATTTATTTCTTTTTGATTATCAAATGATTCAAAATTATAATTTAGCGTTCCTTCATAATAAAAGTATCGTTTGCTATTAATAATTGCGTATTCTTCACCAAATACTAATGCTCCATTAGTAGTTTCATCAATAATTACTTGCTCCGGAATTACTATTATATGCCCTTGAATATAAGCCAAATATTGATAAGAGTCATTACTTTCAACCAATATTTTGATATGATTAATACATTCAAGTTGATCCGAAGAATTGTTATTAGAATTTTGATTCTCCACATTTTCAAGTGCCATTTCTAATTCATTCCAAGGATTGGTAAAACTAAATTTTCTTCTATCTGTAGCATTGTAAATACACCATTGTTGACTTGCACCATATCCCCATACCATGAAATTGTACTCTGTAAAAGTATTTAGTTCAACATCATAGTGCAATATTTTTTCTTCTCTTGTTACTATTCCTTGTTCACCACTTATATTAGGAATTGCTAAATATTTTTTTGTATTAAAATTAAGCATTAAACTAAATACTATAATAAAATTATACTCAGAGTAAATTTTTTCATAATTTACGTTTCCTTTCTTTTTTATTTATGTTTCTCGTGAGCATACTTTAGGCCGCATGCTATGGCCAAATGACCCTTTGATGATTTGCATAAATAATAAATAAATTTTCATATTTTCCTCCCCTTCTATTTACATTCTTATAAATAATAAAGTTTTTTAAACAAAAAACACCCTTTTCCTAAGAGTGCTTAATTTCTAATTACTATGATGTTTCTCAAGGATGTTAAAAAGCAAGCTTAGGAAATATTACTTATATGCCTATATTTTACCATGCACTAAATCATTATGCAAACGTTTTACTTTTTAAAAAACAATCAATAAAAATAATTCTAATTTTTATTAATTAATTCGTTATATATTCGTTTTTTAGCATAATAGTGTTAGAGGTGACATATGAACAATTTTTCTTCTTATAGTTTAAATCATACTAATAATAATGTTTACTATAAAAA
>CAVJDT010000010.1:0-43839 GCA_963648435.1 Bacillota bacterium | reverse complement strand
GGGTTAGAGTGATAACTCTAACTTTGTTCTTGAATAATTCTTTTTCTTTGTTTGCTTCATTATTTAATATAATTAATCTTGTTTGTGGAGGTATATTTTCTTCTATAAGTTTTGAACTTCTAAAATTCCAAATTAGAAAGTATTGCAAGCTCAATTGTAGAAGCGAATTCCTAACATTTCCATCTTTACTAGGATTAGCCTCTCGCCACTGTTTTGTAGTCAAGCCAAATAAAGCCACATTTAATATGTCTGCTTCACTTGCATAAATTTTGTTTTTTTTGTTCGGTTGTTAAATTTACTGTTATTATATATTTACTTACCGCCTCGGTGTTTATTAAGTAGTTTAACTTAACAATTAATCGTTGCTCAAGCCATTCTAATTTATCGCTTTCCAATGATTTTAATCTTTGAAATTCCTTTATTATATATAACTTAATTTTAGGAGAAATCCAAGAAGCAAATTCTAAAGCTATATCCCTATTGCATTTGTAGATTTTATCCATTTTGGTGGTGTCATAACAAAAGAATTGCGTCCATATTCTTTTTTAAAGGTGTTGAATTCGACGCGGTTAAAATTTGGATTATTTAGCGTTTCCCATAAGCCAATATAATCTATTGTATCCTTTAATCTCATCCAATTTTGAATAGGATATTGGATCATCATTATTTAAAAATTTTGCTATATCTGTTAGACTAACATAATCGTCATCATTAAATTCTGTGATAGTAATTTATTTATCTTTAACAATTATTTTACTCATATTTGATACTTCCTATCACCTATATTACACCATAAAGTTGATTATTAATCAACCAAATCAAATTAAAAAATAAGCCATCTTAGATGACTTATAGATACATTCTAATGGTACACCCTCAGGGACTCGAACCCTGGACCCACTGATTAAGAGTCAGTTGCTCTACCAACTGAGCTAAGGGTGCATATCAAACACGCTATAATATTATACAACAAATTGTGGAAAAAAGCAATTTATTTGCGTTAAATGGTTACAAATTAAGATTATTAAAGTTGAAAAAAAATTGGAAATATGTTATAATTAAACATAAGAATGAGGTTAATTTACATGAAAAGAAAATTTAATATTTTATTATTACTAATTGTAATGATGGTTGTGTTTTTACCATCATGTAAAAATGATACAAATGAAACTAAAGAAGATAAGAAAATAACAATTTTTACGGTTAATGATTTTCATGGAGCCATTAAAGATAAGGCTTCAAAAGTAGCTAATTATATAAATGAGAGTAAAGATGAAAATTCAATTATTATTTCTGCAGGTGATATGTTTCAAGGATCTGCTATATCTAATTATAGTCATGGCCGTGATATGATTAATATCATGAATATGATTGGTTTTGATGCAATGACGGTTGGAAATCATGAATTTGATTGGGAACTTGATACAGTTTTAGCTTATTTTGATGGTAATACTGAAAATGGTGAAGCAAACTTTCCTTTATTAGGTTGTAATGTAGTTGATAAAAGAACAAATAGTTTACCAACTAATATGAAATCATATCACATTGTTGAAAAAGATGATTTAAAAATTGGTATTATCGGTTATATTGGGGTTGGTCTTGAAGATAGTATTGCTACTAAAATGGTTGAAAATTATGAATTTACCTATCCTGTAGATATCGTCGCAAGTATCTCTAAAAAACTAAGAACTGAAGAAGGTGTAGATATTGTTATCGCGGTTGGGCATGATGCATCAAGTGTCGTTAATAAAGACCTTGCGGAACTTACTAGTGATGAACGAATTGACGCAGTTGTAAACGGTCATACTCATGTTAAGAGTGTTGGTTATAATAAACGAACTAGTGATAATGTCGATGTTCCATATGTACAAGCTGGTTCATCAGGAGAGTATGTAGGTGAGATTGAACTTACATATAATTATGAAAATAAAAAAGTTGTAAGTGCTACTGCCTCAGCTAAGTCTATTACAAGTACTATGGATGATGACTCAGAAGTATTAGCTTATGTTAATACTTTAATTGAAGAAACTGCCCCTGTATTTGAGCGAGTTATTGGAACAGCTGGTAAAAATATGACTAAATCAAATGGGGTTGAATGGTCTTGTAACACTCTTCTTGAGTATTGTGTGAATAATTATGAAAAATGTGATGTTGCATTCATTAATATTGGGGGAATTAGAGCAGCCGCATTCCCGATTAATGAAGGTGAAGCAATTACAGTTAATCGAATATATCAATTAATGCCATTTGATAATACCATTAAAATGGTAACACTTAAAGGTAATGTTCTTTATAATTTATTTACAAATGGTGGAGAAATTGTTTATAGTACTAATAGTGTTAAAATAATAAATAATTCATATTATATTAATGGCATTGCTCTTGATGAAAATGCAGATTACCGTGTTGGGGTAATTGATTATATATTTGATAAAGAAACTTATCCATTTATGAAAGGTACTGATATTTTCGCTACCGGCAAACTATATAGAGATATTTTAATTGAAAAAATTGAAAATGATACAACACTTGGAAAAAAGAGTTTTTTAGAGGAAGGTAATTAGAATGAGTAGAAAAGTTATTATCGCAAGTGATAGTACTTGTGATTTATCACCAGAGTTAATTAAAGAATATGATGTTAAGATCGCTCCATTATATATTAACTTTGAAAATGAAAGTTATAAAGATAATGTTGAAATAAACCTAGATCAATTATATGAAAAAGTTCAAGAAAAAAATGAAATGCCTAAAACATCAGCAGTTCCCCCTAAAGAATTTTATGACTTTTTTAAGAAATTTGTTGATGATGGTTATGATGTATTTTATACAGGTATTGGATCGGAACTTTCTTCAACATTTCAAACCGCGGTAATCGTATCAGAAGATTTTGATGGTCATGTTGTTTGTGTTGATAGTGGAAATTTATCTACGGGTATTGGTTTACTTGTCTTAAAAGCATGTACATTTAGGGACCAAGGTATGAACGTTAATGAAATTGCTGAAAGAGTAAGTGACATTGTGCCTCGTTTAAAGGTTCAATTTGTGGTTGAAACATTAGAATACCTTCATAAAGGTGGAAGATGTAGTGGTACTGTTCGTTTTATTAGTAGTATTTTAAGAATTAAACCAATGATTGTTGTACGTGAAGGCAAAATGTCAGTTGGTAAAAAGTTTATTGGCTCAATGAAAAAGGCGGTCGCTGGTATGGTAAAACTTTTCTTAAATGATGTTGAACACCTAGACCCTGAGTTTGTGTTTATCACTCATACTCATGCAGAAGATAAAGTTCCTCTAATTATGGATTTAATTAAGGATGTTCATATTGAACATATTTATGATACTGTGGCTGGTTGTGTAGTTGGTTCACATTGTGGACCTGGTACAATTGGTATCCTTTATATTTTAAAAGATCAAAAAGTAAAATTGGAAAATTTAGAAGAAGATAATTAGGTTTAACTTCATTGGTTTATTTATAGACTGATGAAGTTTTCTTCTTAAGGAGGTTATGATGGAAATACTTGCACCCGCAGGTGATTTGAGAATCCTCAAAATTGCCATTCAAGCTGGATGTGATGCTGTATACATTAGTGGTAAAAACTATGGGGCACGTAAAGCAGCCCCTAATTTTACGGATGAGGAAATGGTTGAAGCAATTCAGTATGCTCATTTACGTGGTAAAAAAATTTATGTTACTATTAATACAATTATTTTTGATAATGAATTTGAAGAATTACATGAATATTTAAATTTTCTATTAGTCAATAAAGTAGATGCGGTGATCGTTCAAGATTTGGGAGTTTTAAGTTATATTCGTGAATATTTTCCTAGTTTAACTATTCATGCATCAACGCAAATGAACATTCATAATGTAAGAGGTGCAAAGGCATTATTAGATTTAGGGGTTGCACGCGTAATTTTAGCTAGGGAAACACCTCTTTTTGAAATTAAAAAAATTATTAATTTAGGTATTGAAGTCGAAGTATTTGGGCACGGTGCCTTATGTTATGCATATTCAGGCAATTGTTTAATGAGTTATATGATTGGGGGAAGAAGTGGTAACCGGGGTGAGTGTGCTCAACCTTGTCGAAAGAAATATCAACTAGTTGAAAATAATAAATCAATAGGTAAAATGTGTTCACTTCTTTCAATGAAGGATTTAAATACTTTAAGTTATTTAGATGAATTAGAAAAAATAGGAGTTAGTTCTCTCAAAATTGAAGGAAGAATGAAAAGTGCATCTTATGTTTATACCGCTATTTCCACATATAAAAAAGCTCTTTTAAAAAAGTCTTCATCAAATGCATCAGATGATTTAAAAGTTGCTTTTAACCGGGGATTTACCAAAGGTTATATGTTTAATGAAGCTAATCATTTAGTTATTAATTCAGATAGTGTTAATCATCAAGGATTATTAATTGGAAAAGTAAAAAGCATTACAACATCTGGCTGCTTGCTTAGTGTTAATAAACAATTATATGTTGGTGATGCCATCAGAATTAAAGGAAAAGAAGAAACAGGCTTTTATGTTAAGAATTTAGAAAAAAGAGGAAATGATTTATACATTCTTGGTAGAATTAAAGGAAAAGTGGGTGATGATGTTTATAAAACGATTGATGGAGTTAAAACCAAAGAAGCTGATCGCTTATTGTTTGAAGAACATTATAAGCTTAATTTAGAATTTATTATTTCAATTTATTATGAAAAAGAATTAACTTTAGAAATTAAACATCAAAACTTAAAAGTTATAGTTAAAACAATTATATTAGATGAAAAGGCTGATAAACCTCAAAATGAAGAGCGAATTGCAGAACAATTAACAAAGACTAATGATAAACTTTTTTATGCATCAAAAATAGTAGTAAAATATGACCATGTGGCTTTTGTAAGAATCAGTGATATTAACGCAATAAGAAGAAAAGGAATAGAAGAATTTATTAATAAGTTTCTTAAAGAATATCAACCAAATAATAATTTTCCAAATAATTATTTAGTAAATAAGAATAATGAACAAATAAAAAAAGAACAAAATATCCAGTTTGATTTTGTTGTTCAAAATATGGAACAATATTTATGGTGTAAAGAACATGGATATTTGCATGTATTTCCAGTATTTGAAAATGCAGATACAATGTATGCAAGGCACTTTAACATTCAAAATAATAAAGCTTTAACAAATATTGTGCACAATCTTGGTGATATGAGTCCTCATCAAATCCTTTCACCAACTTGTAATATTTCAAATTCATATGCTTTAAGATTGGTTGATAAAACGGGTGCAGATGTAATTTATTTATCTAATGAATTAACTAAAAATGCTAAACTTGCCTTAGGTAAAGTTATCACTAATGCAAGTATAGGGGTATTTATTTATGGTCATATGGAAGTAATGACTTCAAAAGGTTGTTTTATAAGTAAACTTAAAAACTTAAATTGCATAAATTGTGGTTCTTGTAGTCATAATAATTATAAGATAATTGATGAATATGATAATGAAATGTTTGTTAATGGTCGTTGTAATGAATCAGGTCCGGAAATTAGCATTTATAGTTATAAATTATTTGATGAATTAAACAATATTAAAGAATATAATAAAAATGGTATTAATCATTTTTTGATTATTTTAACCAATGAGACTAAAGAAGAACTAGGAGGACTTGATTTAAAATTAGAAAAATATAAAGGATAAGAAAATGAATAATTCGATAATTCTTAATAATCAAAAACTTACCAAAAATATTTTAATTTTAATCATTCCGATTATAATTAGTAATTTTTTAAAATTAATTACTAGTTTAGTTGATATTTATTTACTGAAAAACTTAAATATTAATCAAGAATTATTAAGAGCACTAATTTCTGCTTTAACAATGACTTCACCCATAATTCTTGTTTTTCAAGCCGTACTCATCGCCTTTTGTGCAGTAGAACTTACCTTAATAAGTGAAAGAGTTGGTGAAAAAAATAAAGAAAAGTCGAAAAAACTATTAGGGAAATTATTTATATTATCCTTAATAGTTGGCGTAATTTTAAATTTTTTATTGCTTATTTCTTGTGAACCATTATTAAAACTAATGAAAATAACTAAAAATCCTTTAATTTATAAATATAGTAAAAAATATATAATAATAATGTCCTTTGAAATGATTAGTTTTTTAATTTCAGAATTATATTTTGCTTCAAGATATGCAATTGGTGATGTAATTTCACCAATGATATTAAGAACTTGTCAAACTTTCTTTAACATCATAATTACTAAAGTTTTAGTTAGTGATTATTTAATAGTAGGAATAGCCTTAGGAACCCTTGGTTCTGAGGTGATAATGATGCCATTATATCTTTGTTTACTTGTTAAAACTAAAAATGAGGAAGTAAGACTTGAAAAATCACAAATTCATTTTTCAGTGCATAATTTTAAAGAAATTATTAATTTAGTTATACCAAGAGCAATATCAGGCATCATTACGGCCCTTGGTTTTATTCTAATTAATCGTCAAATTATGAGTTTTGAGGAATATATTATTACTTCAATTGGGACAAGTAGTAGAATCTATAATTTTATGATGATTCCGTTTGTTTCATTTCAAACTTTAACCACAACTCTAGTTAGTCAAAATATGGGAGCGAAAAATTATAAACAAGTTGAAAAGGTTATTTTAACAATTATTAAAGTTGTTTTATCTTTAAGTATTATTGTTGGGGCTACCGGGTTAATTTTTAAGAATAATTTACTTAATCTTTTTATAAAAAATGATATGGAAGTAATTAATTTTAGTCGTTATTATTTAAAATACCTAATATGGATTATTCCTATAATAGCCTATTTTTCTGTATTAATTGGTGCTTTTCAAGGTTTCAAGAAAATGAAACTAATTTTAGGGCTTGATATCTTACAATTATGGATTTTACGTTTACCTCTATTTTGTTTATTTACTAATTATTATAAGATGCAGGTTAAAGGGGTAATTTTATCAATGTTTATAAGTAATATAGTTACAGTTATAGTTGGAACAATTGCGTTATGTTGTTATGCAAAAATATATACTAAAAATATTATACGAGGAGAAATATAATGGAAGATATTATTAAAAATTATCGTAATCACATTGTTTTATATGAACCAGAAATACCCCAAAATACGGGTAATATTATGCGTACTTGTGCAGGTACCGATACTTTGTTACATTTAATTAAACCACTTGGATTTAAGATAGATGATAAACACATGATTAGGGCCGCTGTAAATTATATTCCTAATGTTCATTTTATGGTTTATGAAAACTGGGAAGATTTTTTAAGTAAAAATACTGGTAAAATGTATTATTTTACAAGATATGGAATGAAAACTCCACATGAATTAAAATTAAATGAGCCAAATGAAAGATATTATTTTATTATTGGCAAAGAGTCAACGGGAATTCCTAAGGAAATTTTACGAGAACATTTAGATGATTGCATTAGACTTCCCATCAATGATAAAATTAGATCATTAAATGTAAGTAATGTTGCGGCGGTAGCGATATTTGAAGCTTTAAGACAACAAGATTATAATGATTTATCTCGTTTTGAACCGGAAACATTAAAAGGTAAAGATTGGCTTTTAAAATAATCATAAAATTAAAAAAGATACAAAAACTATATTTGTGAGGTGAATTATGAATCACAAATATAATTTAGATAAAGAATTTTCTAAATTTAAGGCTGATAAACCAGTGGAACTAAAGTATCCAAGAATCTCATTAATTGATAAAGATAACATTTATATGGATTATTTTTACCGTGACTTAGAGATGTTTAGACCTGATTTAGATGACGAAACTGACAAACTTGATAAGTAGTACTGGAGATGCTACATCAAGTTTTTTTCACATTTTTATTATTTTAGGCATATACATAAGTATAGATAGGATGATAAAATGTTAGAAATTGCAAGTAAATTTAATTTAGAAGGAAATCCTTTAGTTGTTAAAAATTATGCCAATGGCCTAGTTAATAAAACTTATTTAGTTGAAACTACTAAAGATAAGTATATTTTACAACGCATCAATAATTATGTTTTTAAAAATCCTTTAAAAGTGATGAATAATATTGAATTAATCACAAGGCAGTTAAAAGAAAAAAATATTCCAACTTTATCAATTGTATATACAAAGGATTTAAAAAACATTTATTATGATAAAAGTGATAATAGTTATTACCGGATGTATACTTTTTTAAATACTATGGAGAATGTAAATGAAAAGAATTATCACGTCAATTTAGAAGTTGGAAAAGCCATTGGTGAATTTCAAAGTATTCTAGTAACTTGTGACACAACAAGTTTAGATGAAACGATTAGAGATTTCCATAATACTCCCCTTCGCTTAAAACGTTTAGAAGAAGTCTTCCAAGGACTTAATAATAGTAATTTACGAAAGCAAAAAAGTACATCAATTTATAATTATTTGCTTAGTCAACAAGCCAAAATTAGTTCAATTCAACATAAAATAGATAATGGAATAATTCCTATTCGTATTGCTCATAATGACACTAAACTAAGTAATATTATGTTTGATAAAACCACAAAAAAGGCTTTAGCACTTGTGGATTTAGACACGGTTATGCCGGGTACTGTTTTATTTGATTATGCGGATGCGGTGCGGACAACTTCCTCAACCGTTAATGAAACCGAAACTGATTTATCAAAAATTGAACTCGATAGTTCTAAGTTTGTAGCTTTAACGATTGGATATTTAAGTAAAATGCATAATGTCTTAAATCAAGAAGAACTAAATAGTTTATTTGACGCAGTTGAAACAATTATTTTAGAATGTTCAATTCGATTTTTAACCGATTATTTAGAAAATGATTGTTACTTTAAAATTGATTATCCTGAACAAAATTATGACCGGGCCATTAATCAATTAACTTTATATTTGAAGTGTTTAGATAAGGAAACTAAATTTCAAAAATTAGTTAAATTAATTATCAACACTATGAAATAAAAATACCTAGTTGTTGAAAAAAAATTAAAAGTATGATAGAATTATAACAATATAGATATTGAGGTGGCATATGAAAAAGGTAATGTTTGTCGTAGTAACAGTTATACTAATGGCTATTCTTGCAAGCTGTCAAGATTATCCTGAAAATGAAGGTGAAGTACCAACTAAACCATTTACGGTAAATAGTTATTTAGATAGCAATGCGGTTTATGAAGGAAATAGTGAATTAACAGTTAGTGGTGAATCTGATGCTAATGTGGTAATCCATCTTGAGTTAATTTCTAAAAATAATAAAACAATTGAAACATATGAAACAATGGTAAATGAAAAAAACTTAAGTTGGAGTATTACTTTTGATACGCCACGACCATCTAATGATAATTATAAAATAAGAATTCGTGATGCTCACAGTACTTATGTTTATGAATATACCAATATTCGTTTTGGTTATTTATGGCTTGTAGCTGGTGATGGTTTTATTAATTACCCAATTGAACTTACCGAAGAAGAAAAGTATAGTTCATTAGAAGAAATATCATTCTATGAAGTATCTACAAATTCTCACTGGTTAACAAATAGTGAAAAATTAACGAGTGTTAGTAGTTTTGATTTAGAATTTGCAAGATTACTTCAAAAAAAGGTTAAAGCTCCGGTTGGAATAATCGTTGGTGATGAACATTCAACCTTAATTGAGAAATGGTTGCCTCAAGTTTTGGCACAATCAATTGATTCTATTTATAATTATTTACAAAATTTAGGTAAATATAGTGAAAATCCCAAAAATGGTGATGCTTGCTATTTATTTGAAAAAGAATTAAAACATTTAGAAGGCATTAGCCTTAGTGGAATCATTTGGAATCAAGGGGAAAACCAAACAGAATTATTTAATAATAAACAATATGAGAAAATTTATTTTCAAATGTTAACTTCCCTTCTTCAAAAATGGTGTAGTTATTTTAATACGGATAATTTTGTCTTATTACAGGCTCCATCAAGTTATGAAAAATACACTGACAGACTAAGATATATCCAAAATACTGCTTCAAACTATTACCGATTTGTTAAGATAATCCCAACTTTTGATTTATGCGTTAAAGAAAATGGTAAAATAATTGATGTTGATGTTGATATGGTGGCATCAAGAACTGTTGATGTTATTACTGGTAGTAAGTATGTATCAAGTTATGCTAATCTTATTTTAGATATTAATGAAGATGACATTGTGGATAAAATTAAAATTGAATTTGATAATGTTAAAAATATTAATGTTATTGGTTCTGAAACCATCAACTATCTAGTAGTTAAGTACCAAGATGAAGAGTTAGGATTAATTACTTTAGACCTTGAGGCAGAAGTAGATGGAAATTATTTAATTTTTAATTTAGCATATGAAGAAGAAATGGTTGATGAAACTGGTGAAATTGTTAATGCAACTAATTATTATAATAAAAGTTTAATTGCAATTGAATTTGGTCAATTTGATAATCTTGAAAATGTTAATATTTTTAACGAAGATATGATTCCAATCCTACCTTTTACAATCGAAATAGAATAGAGGAATAAAAATGAAAAGACATAATGCAAGAATTTTAACGGTGATGGTATTATATAATTTAGATATGAATCAACATTTAAATGATAATATTATTGTAGAAATAGTAGATGAAATTAAGCAAGAAGTATGTGCTTTAATTCTTGATGATGAATATAAAGTTGATATAGATAATGAATTTATGGAAAAACTTTTAAATGTTACGATTAAAAATTATAAACAAATTAAATCAACAATTATAAGTAGTTTGACGGGATGGACAATTGACCGTTTATCATATGTCGATCGTGCCATTTTAGTGGTTAGTACCGGGGAAATGTTAATGAATGAAACCCCTAAACAAGTTATCATTAACGAATATTTAGAAATTACTAAGGAGTATACGGCAGTGGCTGATGAAAAACAAGTCAAGTTTAACAATAAAGTAATGGATGCTATTGCTAGTAAAATATATGAATAACGAAATAAAGTATATTAGTGTTACCGCCTTAAACCGGTATATTTCATATAAATTTGAAATTGATAATAATTTAAAGGAAGTATACCTAAAAGGTGAAATTTCTAATTTCAAATATTCAGGAAGACATTGTTACTTTTCTTTAAAGGATGAAAAATCGGAGATTAGTGCAATGTTCTTTTATCCGGATAATTTGACATTAAAGTTTGAACCTCGGGATGGAATGAGTGTTCAAGTTGTTGGTCAAATTCAAGTTTATCAAAAAAAAGGGACTTATGCAATAATTGTTAAAAAAATGGCCCAAGAAGGAATTGGACTTTTATATCAACAATATTTAGAATTAAAAGATAAACTTCAAAAAGAAGGTTTATTTGATGAAAATAAAAAATTACCACTACCTGAATATCCTGAAAAAGTTGCGGTCATAACAGCTCCAACTGGAGAAGCCATTCATGATATCATTTCAACCTTTAACCGGCGAATGGGACTTGCCAAGATAAGGTTATATCCGGCTTTAGTTCAAGGTGCCGATGCTCCACGTGATTTAGTTAGAGCTTTAAATGAAGTATACCATGATGCTTGGGCTGATGTTATTATTATTGGCCGTGGTGGTGGAAGTTTTGAGGATTTATCTTGCTTTAATGATGAGGCTCTAGCAAGGTGCCTTGCAAGTTCAAAAATTCCGACAGTATCAGCAGTAGGACATGAAGGCGATTATACCATTTGTGATTTTGTGGCTTCATACCGGGCTCCTACGCCAACTGGTGCCGCAATGCGTCTTTCGAAAGATAAATTAGAAGTTTTAAGTACAATTTATGATAAAATGAGTAGATTAAAAGCTGGAGTTAAACATAAATTAATTGTTTCATATAATGAATATGATCATTTATTAAATTCTCATGCTTTAAAGAAGTTTAGTGAATTAGTTGATAGTATTGCGGGGAAATATTATATTTTAGATGAAAAAATTAAATTATTTAGTCCTGAAAGAATTGTAAATAATTGGGAAAATAGTTTAAATAACTATCAAGAAAGGTTAGCCTTAAGTATTAATAATACTTTAATTAATAAAGATAATACGCTTGAAAAAGTATCTGAACGCTTAACCCCTAAGCTTTTGCTCACTAACCTTAATAATTATGAACAAAAATTAGATAAATTGATTGAAAAAAGCATTTTGCTAAATCCTTTTAATGTAATGGAAAAAGGATATGCAATCTTAAAACAAGATGATAAAATCTTAAAATCGGTTATGAATGTGAAAAATTCAACTAAACTTGAAGTTTTAATGCATGATGGTACAATTGAAACCAAAGTAATAAAAGTGATAAGTGGAGGAAATTTTGATGGAAAATAAAACATTTGAAGAATTACTAAAGGAATTACAAGATGTTGTAAATAGTTTAGAAAGTGGAAAACTTTCTTTAGAAGAGTCAGTTGAAGCATATAAAAAAGGAATGACGCTTAGTTTAGAATGTAAAAAAAGACTCGAAGAAGCTAAAAATGTGGTAGTTACAAAATCGGTAGATGGAAATATTGAAAAATTTTAATGTTTGAAAGATAAAATTTAAAGTAAAATCGTATAATTAGTATGAGGTGATAATGTGACATATTCAATTGAAAGTTTAAAACAAATGAATATTAAAGAACTAGAAGAACTTGCCAGTTCTATTCGTAAAACTTTAATTGAAACCGTAAGTAAAACTGGTGGGCACTTAGCCTCTAATTTGGGGGTAGTAGAGCTTACCATTGCCCTTCATTATGTTTTTAATAGTCCTAAGGACTTAATTTTTTATGATGTATCGCACCAAGCATATGTTCATAAACTTTTAACAGGACGAGCTGATGATTTTGACAAACTTCGTCAATTTCAAGGAATCAGTGGTTTTACCTCAAAAGCAGAAAGTAAGCATGACATATTTGAGGCTGGACATAGTTCCACTTGTATTTCTGCTGCCTTAGGTTATTTAGCTGTTAAAGAAAATAATCCTAATCTTTTTGATGATGCGGTGGTGGTGATAGGGGATGCCTCCATTGTTAATGGCCTAGCGATGGAAGCACTTAATTATTTAGGTTCTAAACCAAATCAAAAAATGATAATTATCTTAAATGATAATGAAATGGGAATTTCCAAAAATGTTGGTGGCCTTGCCAAAACTTTTAATAGGATTAGAGTTAGAGGTCATTTTAAATTGTTAAGAAAAATTACCCCAAAGTCTGTAAAAATGTCCATGAAATCTATGGCTTATAAAAACAATTTTTTATCGGGACTTGGTCTTAAATATCTAGGAGTAATTGATGGTCATAATATAAAAGAATTAATTGAATATTTTGAATATGCTAAAAAATCACCAAATTCGGTAATCCTTCATATTAAAACAAAAAAAGGTAAAGGTTATAAATTTGCTGAAGAAGATAAAACGGGGGTTTGGCATAGTACCCCTGCTTTTGATATTGATAGTGGAATGCCTAAGGTGAAAAAAGATGAAAACTTAAATTTTGGTGAAAGTTTGGCATCATATTTAAGTAACTATAATAAGCTTCATCCTCACAAAATT
The DNA here is from genome assembly GCA_963648435.1 of Bacillota bacterium. Taxonomy (GTDB): domain Bacteria; phylum Bacillota_I; class Bacilli_A; order ML615J-28; family CAG-313; genus UMGS75. The sequence continues at coordinate 30,291 of CAVJDT010000010.1, read as the reverse complement.
AAAGTAATTACTCCAGGAATGGCTTATGGAAGTGGCTTAGAACTCTATCAAAATACGAGTCCTGATGATTTTATTGATGTAGGAATTGCTGAAGAAAGTGCTATTGTAATGGCAACAGCGATGGCTGATGTGAAAGTTATCCCTGTAACTTTTATTTATTCAACTTTTTTACAACGAGCATATGATGAGTTAATCCATGATTTTGCTAGAAACAACGCACATGGTATTATTTGTGTTGACCGTGCTGGCATTGTTGATGGTGATGGTCCTACCCATCAAGGTATTTATGATGTTGCATATCTTAGCACTATTCCTAATTTAAAGATTTTAGCTCCACATAACCCTAATCAAGCCGTAAAAATGCTTGAATATGCCCTTAATCATCCGGCTCCTTATGTCATTAGATACCCTAAAGAAGCTGTTTCAACAAGTATAGCAAATGATATTGAGGATGCAAAATGGGAAATAGTAAAACCAAGTGAAAATAATAAATATATTATTACTTATGGTCCAAGTGTTGATAAAATTTTAAATTATCTAAAAAATACAAAAATTGGTCTTATTAACGCTTTATGGATTAAACCATTTGATAAAGATTTGGTTAATGAGTTATTAAATAAGGAAATGAAGTTATATTTTTATGAAGAAGTAGTTTCTAATAATTCATTAGGTATGCAAGTAATTAATTTTGCTAATACGCTTTATCAAAATAAACAAATTAAAATGTTCAACATTAAAGTAAAAACTTTACCTGATGATTATTTGGTAGTTGGTAAACTTAATCAATTACTTGATAAATATGATATGAATATGGAAAAATATATAAAAGAAGTAGCGGAGGATTAAGATGCTTTCTCAATTAAAAGTACAAAATTTCGCAATAATTGATAATTTAATCGTAAATTTTAATGAAGGTTTTACCACATTAACGGGGGAAACGGGAGCTGGTAAATCACTAATTATTGATGCAATTGGTTTATTATTTGGTGAGCGTTCATCATCAATGATGATAAGAACGGGGGAAAATAAAGCAACAGTTGAAGGTATTTTTGAAAATGTTAGTGAATATACGAAACAAGTTCTTGACAACTTACAAATAGAATTATTAGATAATGATATTGTGGTTATTAAACGAGAAATTTCAACAACTGGTAAAAACTTAATTAGAGTTAATGGTGAAATCATTACGTTAACTCAACTTGAATTACTTGCCTCAACCTTAGGTGATATTCACACTCAAGATGAAACTCATAAATTATTTGATCAACACAATTATTTGATGTTTATTGATGATGAAAAAGTGACAAGTTTATTAGCTGAATATACGGTTTTAAGAAAAAATTATTTATCTTTATATAAAACCTATCAATCAATTTTAGAACTTTCAAAAAATGATAATTCAAATTTAGAATTTTGGGAATATCAATATAAAGAACTAGAAAAAGCTAATTTATCAGTTAGTGAAGTTTCAAATTTAGAAGCAGAACTAAGTTATTTAAATAATTTTGAACATATTTACAATAATATGTCAGGCATAAAACAAGAATTTAATGATAATAATATTCTAGAGCATCTATATGAAATTATTAGTTATCTTGATAAATTAAGAAAATATCAACCTGAATTTGATAAAGATTACGAAAAACTTAATGATTATTACTATGAATTAGAAGATTTTGAAAGTAAACTTAATAATAAATTAGTTAATTTAGATTATGATGAAACTAGACTTAATGAAATTAATGAACGTTTAAGTTATTTAAATACTTTAAAAAATAAATATAATCGTTCCATTAAAGAATTAATAAACTTTAAATCTGAATTAAAAGCGAAAATAGAAAGTTTTGAACAAATCGATGATAAAATAGCTCATGCCAAAGATGAGTTACAAAAAGCCTTTCTTTTATTAAAAGCTAAAGCTTTAGAGATTACCAATGAACGAATTAGTGCGGCTAAAGTATTAGAAGAAAGTGTTTTAAGTACCCTTCATGATTTAATGTTAAGTAAAGTGCAATTTAAGATAGTTTTTGATAAATATGAATTAAATGATGCTCTTAATACCCAAGCATTTAAGCCAAATGGCTGTGACTTTGTGGATATTTTGATTTCATTTAATGTTGGTGAACAATTAAAGCCCCTTTCTAAAGTTGCATCAGGTGGAGAAATGTCTAGAATAATGCTTGCATTAAAAGTTCATATTCTTAAAAAATTAAAACTTTCAACTGTTATTTTTGATGAAATAGATAGTGGTGTAAGTGGCAATGTTGCGGGGAAAGTTGGCGAAAAACTAAAAGAAATTAGTAAAAATGTTCAAGTTTTAGCAATTACACATTTACCAATTGTGGCATGTCTAGCAGATCACCAATATAAAATCTATAAAGAATATACAAGTACTACTACTTCAACTAGAATTAAGGAATTAACTGGTGAAGAAAGAATCCTTGAAGTTGCATCTATGATTTCACCAAATGATGTAACTGATAAAAGTAAAGAACTAGCAAAATTAATGCTAGAAAATAAACAATAATCAAGAAAAAAAGTGGCAGATAAACTTACATTTATCGACACTTTTTATTTTATTAAATAAGGAAATAATATAATGAAAGGAGGAATTTATGAAAAATAATAAATTTATTAAATCTTTTCTAGCGTTATTTCTTTTTTTAATGCTTTTATTAACTATAAATTTCACTACTTATGCTAAAATAAACCATAAGCAAGTTATTTTGGGCGGTAATACAATTGGTTTAAAACTTGATACAGGAGTATTTATTGCGGGGAAATATCAAGTAGAAGTAAATGATAAAAAAGTATCACCATGGAAAAATAGTGATATAAAAGAAGGAGATAAAGTAATTGCTTATAATAATCATAAAATTAGTTCCAATAATGATATTTTAGAATTACTTAGAAGTGATAATAGTGAAAGTGTTACTTTGACCTTAGAAAGAAACAATAAGGAAATAATGACAACTGTTGATATTGTTAAAACCAAGAATCAATCGAAATCACTTGGATTATATATTAAAGATAAAATGATTGGTATTGGAACTTTAACTTTTATTGATGAAGATACTAAAGTCTTTGCATCCTTAGGTCATGGCATTTATGATAATAACATTGTAATTGGTACTCAGCGTGGTAATATTACAACATCTAGTGTAGAAAGTATAAAAAAATCACTTCCAGGAGAAGCTGGTGAAAAAAGAGCATCAATAACAAATATTATTTTAGGTTCAATAAAAGCTAATAAAGTTACAGGAGTATATGGCAAAATTAACAATCTAGGAATGTTTAATAACCAAAAGATTGAAACGGCCCAACAAACCGAAGTAAAACCTGGTAGTGCAAAACTTTTAACTGTTATTGAAGGAAATAAAGTAGAATCATTTGATATAAAAATTACTAGTATTGCTATCCAGACATCACTTGATGTTAAAGGCTTAAAGTTTGAAGTAACTGATGAAAGATTGTTAAATGTAAGTGGGGGAATTGTGCAAGGAATGAGTGGCAGTCCCATTGTCCAAAACGGAAAACTCATTGGCGCAGTATCGCATGTTTGTATTGATAGTCCTAAAAGTGGTTATGGAATGCATATTGAGTGGATGTTACAAGATGCAAGCGACTAAATCAATTATTATTCGGCATTTTTCGACAAATAAGCATTTAAATAATAAAAAAAACTTTAATTTCATTGCTTTTTTTACATCATCAAACCTTTAATTTATCTTTTTTTTGCGAATATATTGCATCAAATAGTAAAATTTGGTAAAATATTTAGGTAAGGGGGATTTGCAATATGCATAAATTTAATATTCTTATAGCGGAAGCTATTAGTGAAAAAGAAACAAATTTAACAAATTATTTTAAAGGAGTTGCTGATGTAAACATTTTGGGGACATGTTCAACAGCAGAAAATTTATTTAATGTACTTAAAGTAACGGATGTTGATGTATTATTAATAGATTTATTTATTCCAAATTTTGATGGTGTAAAATTTTTAGAAGATTTACGAGGAAAAAACGCTGATATAAAAGCTCCTAAAAGAGTTATCGTTATAACTCAGTTTGTAAGTGGATATATTAATGCCAAACTAAACAGTTTAGGTATTGATTATATGGTTATGAAACCTATAAATTTTGAAAATCTTCATCAATTAATGATTGGAATGTTCGCTGAACCTACTAAACTAAGTGCTGGAGAGTATGATCCGGATTTAGATAGTGAAATTACTGATATTTTGCATGAAGTGGGAGTTCCTGCCCACATTAAAGGTTACTTGTATTTACGTGATGCGATTACCATGGTTTATAAAAATGTGGAAATTCTAGGTTCAATTACTAAAGTATTATATCCAGAAATTGCCCATCATTTTTGTACTACTTCATCAAGAGTTGAAAGAGCAATAAGACATGCAATTGAAATTGCTTGGGTTCGGGGTAATGTAGATGCCATTAGTGATATCTTTAGTTATACTATTAGTTATAATAAATCAAAGCCAACAAATTCTGAGTTTATTGCGATGATATCTGATCGATTAAGACTTGAGCATCGTAAACAAAAGAAAATGCGTTATATAGCTTAAAAAGGTACATCATTGATGTACCTTGTTTAAAGTTTAATTAATTATTTGGCAGCTTGAACAAGCACAATAACTAAACTTGCGACTACACCGATAATCATCGCAAAAGCAAGTACGGCGATTACAATTTTGCCTAGAACAGTTTTAGAAGGTGCTTTAGTAATAATTACTTCATCTTTGCCATCAGCTCTTTGCTTAACAACGATAGTTTTTTGCTTTTTTTGTTTTGCTTTCTGTTTATTATTCTTTTTATTACTCATAAGTGTCTCCTCATAGTTAATATTATTTAGGTATATTATATCACATTTCTTAAAAAAAAGGGTGGTGTTAGCATTAAAAAAAATCGAATTATTTTTCATATTGATATGAATTGCTTTTTTGCAAGTTGCGAAATTGCTAAAAATCCTGAATTAAAAGGCAAAGCAATCGCGGTTGGACATAGTGGAAATGATCGGAAAGGAATGATTCTTGCGGCGAGTTATGAGGCAAGACCCTTTGGAATTAGGGCTGCTATGCCTATACCTGAGGCCATGCGAAGGTGTCCTAATTTAATTCTGATTGAACCTCATATGGAACTATATAGTGAATTTTCACGTAATTTCTTTAATTATTTTTTATCAATTACTCCACTTGTTGAACCTGGTAGTATTGATGAGGCATATTTAGATGTAACTGATGTTTGTGCACCTTCTTTAATTGTTGATTTAGCGCATAACATTCAAAATGATTTATTAGAACTTTTTAACTTACCTTGTAGTATTGGAATTGCTCCTAACAAATTTCTTGCGAAAATGGCATCAGATATGAAAAAACCTTTAGGAATTACCATTTTAAGAAAAAGGGAAATTGATAAACTCCTTTGGCCCCTTCCTATATCGGATATGTTTGGAGTTGGAAAGAAAAGCTTAGATAATTTTAAGGCTTTAGGAATTAAAACAATTGGGGATCTTGCTAATTATAAAGATTATAAATTACTATGTGATGTTATAGGAAGAAGTAATGCTGAAAATTTGTATGCTCATGCCAATGGCGAAGGAAGCACGGATGTTGATGTTAGTAGATTTACGGATGTTAGTTCGATTAGTACTTCCCAAACTTTAGATTATGATGAATATGATGTGGCAAAAATGCATATGATTATTAAAATATTGACTAATGTTATTGCATCAAGACTTGAAAAAGCTTCTTTAAAAGCTAGTACATTTACTTTACAAATTAAATATTTTAATTTTAAGCAAGTATCGAAAAGTAAAACCTATAATGAGCCTACTAATGATAGTAATAAAATATATCATATAATGTTAGATTTGTTTGAAGATTTGTATGAAACTAACATTCCGGTTCGTCTTTTTGGCGTAGCCGCAAGTAAACTTAGCGAAAATAGGGAAGAAATAAAGCAATTAACTTTATTTGATGAACTTGATGCGGAGGAAAAAGCATATAATGTTAATAAAATATTAAAAAGTATTAATGATACTTATGGTGGGGGTATTATCAAAAAAGGGGTTAATAAAGAAAATGAAAAAGCAATTAATACGGATAAATATGATAAAAAATGGGCCAAAGAAGCTCGCTTAGAAATTCGCTCACTAAATAAAAGATAGTCCTTAGGGCTATTTTTTCATTATCTAAAGTATTAATTTTGACAAAATATAAAAAATAAATATAATAATAGAGTATAGAATTACTAAACTTAATGTTTACAATTATAAAGGTAGGTGAAATTATGAGTATTGGATCTAAACTCAAATCATTGAGGACTTATTGTGGATTAACTCAAGAAGAATTAGCAGATCGCTGTGAACTTACAAAAGGTTATATTTCTCAACTTGAAAATGACCTTACAAGTCCTTCGATTAGTACTTTAACGGATATTTTAACGGTTGTTGGTACTGATCTTAAAACTTTCTTTAGTGATGAAGAAGAACAAATTAAATTTACTGAAGATGATTATTTTGTTAAAAAGGCTGAAGAATATCAAATTACTTGGTTGATTCCAAATTGTCAAAAAAATGAAATGGAGCCTATTTTATTTAAACTAGAACCACATGCTACTAGTGATGTAGATATGCCTCATGAAGGCCAAGAATTTGGTTATGTCTTAGAAGGGGAAATTTTAGTTGTTTATGGCAATAAACAAGAACATTTAAAAAAAGGGGAAAGTTTTTATTTTACAACTGATAAAAACCATTATATTAAAAACTTGTCTGATTCCATCACAAGTCTTATTTGGGTTAGTAGCCCTCCTAATTTTTAATGATATTGAGGTATAAGATGAAAAAAGAAAATATAATTATTGAATTAATTGATGTAAACAAAATGTTTGATGATACTTATGCGGTGGAAAATTTTAACTTATATGTTAAAAAAGGTGAATTTATTACTTTTTTAGGGCCATCGGGATGTGGTAAAACAACAACTCTTCGTATGATTGCGGGATTTGAAATGCCAACTTCTGGTAAAATTCTCTTAAATGGCGAAGATATTACGAATTTACCTCCTTATAAACGTCCTGTAAATACAGTTTTTCAACGTTATGCATTATTTCCTCATTTAGATGTTTATGATAATGTTGCTTTTGGCCTTAAAATTAAACGAATTCCAACTAAAGTAATCGGAAAAAATGGTAAAGAAAAAATCGTAATGAAAAAGCTAACTAAAGCAGAAATTGATGAGAAAGTTAGAAAAGCTTTAAAAATAGTTGATTTAGAAGAATTTGAATGGCGGGATATTGCGACTTTATCAGGTGGGCAACAACAACGAATTGCGATTGCTCGAGCTATTGTTAATGAACCAGAGATTTTATTACTTGATGAACCACTGGGAGCACTTGATTTAAAGATGCGTAAAGAAATGCAAATTGAATTAAAGGAAATGCATAAAAAGTTAGGTATTACTTTTATTTATGTTACCCATGACCAAGAAGAAGCATTAACGATGTCTGATACAATTGTAGTTATGAAAGATGGAATGATTCAACAAATAGGAACTCCTGAAGATATTTACAATGAACCTAAAAATGCCTTTGTTGCCGACTTTATTGGAGAAAGTAATATTTATGAGGGTACAATTATTGGCAAATGTAAAGTAAGATTCTTGAATAAAGCTTTTGATTGTGTTGATGATTTTCCTATAAATGAAAAAGTTGATGTAGTGATTCGTCCCGAAGACTTTATACTTGGTGAAGTCGGAGCAGGCACAGTTGATGGTTATTTACAATCTAAAGTATTTAAAGGTGTACATTATGAATATACAATGATGGTGGGCCGTTATGAGGTTGTAATTCAAGACACAAGAAATTTACCTATCAACTGTATGGCAAGTATTAAGGTTGAACCTAGTAATATTCAAATTATGAATAAGGAATTTGTAAGTAATATTTATGAAGCATATTTAGATAAGAATAATAAAGTGGTGATTGATGAAACTCCCTTTGATTGTGATGTTACTCAGTTAATTTTAGGGTCTGTTGTTGATGAAGAAGGCTATGTTGTTGATAAAAATGGCTTTAAATATGATTTTACCGATGCTACGGTAAAAGCTGAAATTGGCCTAAATGATATTGAAATCATCGATAATGAAGATGATGGTACAATATGTGGGGAAATTGTTTCCTTAATATATAAAGGTGACCACTATCAAGTTATTATTCGAACTGAAGATGATGAAGATTTTGTGGTTAATACGGAATATTTATGGAATGAAAATGACCGTGTTAGTATAAAAGTAGCACCTGAAAAAATTAAATTAACGTTAAAAGGAGAAGTCAAGGCCTATGTTAAAGAATAAGTTTTGCTTTTCTCGTAAGATGCTTGCTATCCCTTATGGTTTGTTTTTAATGCTATTTGTGGTAGTGCCTCTTATTTTAGTTGTTTATTTTGCGTTTACGGATATTGATGGTCACTTTACTTTTGATAATGTTATTGATTTTTTTAGTGATTCGACTAACATTAATACATTATTAATCAGTGCCTTAATTGGCGTTGGTAATACGATCATTTGTTTAATAATTGGTTATCCTATTGCTTATATTATTGCTAAAAAGGAAAACAAAATGAGTTTTATTTTAATTCTTTTATTTGTTATGCCTATGTGGATTAACTTTGTGCTTCGTACCGCCGCAACTCGTGATTTATTAACTTGGATGGGAATTAGTGGTGGTGAACATCCATATATTGCAACCATGATTGGGATGGTATATAACTATTTACCATTTGTGATTTTACCATTATATACAACAATGATTAAAATGGACCGTAGTCAAATTGAAGCATCAATGGATCTTGGTGCTAATCAAGTTCAAACTTTTGTAAAAACGATTATTCCGATGACGATGCCGGGCATTATTTCGGCTGTTTCCATGGTTTTTATGCCAACGATGTCATCTTATGTTATCAGTGATGTTTTAGGTGAAAGAAAGATATCATTGATAGGAAATATTATTCAAACATATTTTGATCAAATAATGTGGAATATGGGCAGTCTTGTGGCCCTAATTATGATGATTTTTATCTTTATTGGAATGTTTATTACTCGTAATAGCCAAAAAGAGGAATTATCAAGAGGTAACTTATGGTAGAAAAAGTTAATGGAAATAATAAATGTCAAAAAGCCAGAAGTGTTGTGAAAAAAACATATGTGTATTTAATGCTTTTTATCATGTATGCTCCCATCCTACTGCTTATTGTTTTTAGTTTTACGGATTCTCAGTTAATTGATTTTGATGCTTGGAAAGGCTTTAGTCTAAAGCTTTATGAAAAGTTATTTCGAAATGAAGAAATAATGATTGCATTACGTCATACTTTTATGGTTGCCATTTCTGCCGCCGTTGTTTCAACAGTTATTGGTACATTAGGGGCTATTGGAATTTTCTATAGTAAAAAAAGAGTTAGAAAAGCTTTTGAATTAGTTGGTCAAATTCCTATTTTAAATCCTGAAATTGTAACTGCGTTATCTTTAAGTATTTTAGTTGTGGCCTTAGGAATTGGGTTTAATTACTTTACGTTACTTGTAGGGCATGTTGTCCTAACGATTCCCTTTGTGGTATTAAGTGTTATTCCTAAATTAAAACAATTAGATCCTAATGTCTATGAAGCAGCTTTAGATTTAGGGGCAAAACCATCAGTTGCTTTGCGTAAGGTTATAATACCCGAAATTATGCCTGGTATTGTTTCAGGATTTATTCTTTCAATTACGTTATCACTAGATGATTATATAATTACCGCCTTTACTAAAAATTCATCATTTACAACTTTAAGTACTTATATTTATGGCTCAACCGCAAAAAAGGGTAATTTACCACCTGAACTTAGAGCATTAACGACAATTATTTTTATTGTAACATTGCTTGTCTTAATTTCAATTAATTTTTACAACAATAAAGTGATAAAATGTCGAGGAGGAATGGCAAATGACAAGAAACGTTAAGATATTTTTAGTAGTTTGTTTATCATTTGTTTTGACACTTGGGTTTACAAGTTGTAAAAAAACGGAAACTTTCAATAAAAATGTTTTACGTATTTACAATTGTCAGGATTACATTGATGAAGGCTTAGACAGTGATACTGGTGAAAAAGTTGGTCCATCAGTTATGGAAAGATGGAAAGAAGATTTTGAGATGCGTCATCCTGGTCGTAAAGTAACAGTTGTTTATGATACTTTTGAAACCCCTGAGTATATGCTCAACCAAATTAAAACAGGTAAAAAGTTTGATCTTATTTGTCCATCAGATTATACCATTCAAAAGATGATTAAAGATGATATGCTTGAAAAATTTGATGAAGGGGCCTTAAGTGGTGAGAATAATTACTTATCTAATGCTTCCCCATATTTAATTGATTTATTTGCGAAAAATGATTGGACTGAGTATGCCGCATGTTATATGTGGGGTACACTTGGAATTATTTATAATACGGAAATTGTCAATGAAGAAGATGTTAAATATTGGAGTGCTATGTGGAATGAAAAGTATAAAGGAATTGCAACCACGAAAGATAGTGTACGTGATACTTATTTTATGGGAGTGATGTATACTCATCAAGCTGAATTACTTAAATATCGTGATGATTATCTAAACGGGATTATTACCGAAACTGAATATAATGCCAAAATCAATGAAGTTGCTAATTTAACGGATGATGATACAATTGAAGCAGTTCGCCAAAACTTGAAAAAGTTGAAAAATAACATTTTTGGTCTTGAAGTAGATAGTGGTAAAAGTGATATTATTACCGGTAAAATCGCAATGAGTCTAGCTTGGAGTGGTGATGCGGTATACTCGATGGATTTAGCTGAAGAAAAAGGGGTTATTCTTGCATATTCAGTTCCTGATGAAGGTAGTAATGTTTGGTTTGATGGTTGGTGTATGCCTAAAGGTGCCAATAAAGAACTTGCTCAAGACTTTATTAATTTTGTTTCAAGACCGGATATTGCGGCGTTAAATATGGATGTAACAGGATATACAAGTGCTGTAGTTGGTGATGATATCTTTGATTTAATCAATGATTGGTATGGTAGTGAAGAAGATGATGCTACACTAGTTGATTTAACTTTCTTTTTTGGTGATAGTATTGATTCATCTAAACTTACAGATGGTAAAGTTATCATTAAAACTGATGAAATTGGACGTCAATTTTCAACTCAATACCCAACTGAAGAAATCCTTGCAAGATGTGGGGTTATGCGTGATTTTGGTGACCAAAATAAAAAAGTTTTAAGAATGTGGATGAATTTTAAGAGTAATTCCCTTGATCCGGTGGCAATTATTCTCTTATGTATCCTTGCTTTTGTGATAGTAACTAGTTATGTAATTTTCCTTATTAAACGTTTTAATAAGAAAAAACGAATTAAAAATTATCAAAAAGCTAAATTCCAAAAACAAAATTAGAAAAAAAAGGTTAGTGATTGCTAGCCTTTTATTTTTCCCATAAATGATTTGTCTTATTGGTTGCTTTTTTTCTTAACTTTTGTTATAATTATTATATATTTTGCGTTTTTCGCTTGGAGTGATCTGACAATTCACGAGAAAAACCGTGAGTTCGCGTTAAGACAAAATTGAGAGTGGAAAATCCAAACTAAGGTGGTACCGCGCAAAAAGTTTTTTGCGTCCTTAGACGTTTTTTCCGATTTTTTTATTATACGAATTTAGAAAGGATGATATTATGCATGTAACAAAGATGAAAGGAACCTTAGATTTTTTTGATGATAGTGCTTTAAAGTACCAATATTTAGAGAATAAGGCTGATATGGTGTGTCATCGTTTTGGTTTTAATAAAATGATTACTCCAATATTTGAAGCTACAGAATTATTTACTAGGGGTGTTGGTGAAGGTAGTGATATTGTTAATAAAGAAATGTATACTTTTTTAGATAAAGGGGAGCGTTCCATTACTTTAAGACCTGAAGGTACCGCAAGTGTTACTAGAGCTTATGTGGAAAATAAGTTATATGCAACCCCTGGATTAAAGAAATATTATTATTTTGGTCCAATGTTTCGATATGAACGCCCCCAAGCTGGTAGGTATCGTCAGTTTACACAATTTGGAATTGAAGCTTTAGGTCCTGGTAGTAGTTATTTAGATGCGGAAATCATTAATTTTGCTTCAACATATTTAAAAGAAATTGGATTTACGAAATTAAAAGTGTTAATCAATAATATTGGTAGTGGAGAAAGTAGAAAAAATTATGAAAAAGCTTTAAAAGATTATTTTAAAGAACATTTAGATGAATTATGTAGTGATTGTCAAGTTCGTTATGAAAAAAATCCTTTAAGAATGCTTGATTGTAAGGTTGACCATGATAATCCTGTTATGAAGGGTGCTCCAAGTATTTTTGATTATTTAACAAGTGAAGATAAAAAATATTTTGATGATATTTGTGAAATCTTAAATCAATTAAATATTAAGTATGAAATTAGTGATCGTCTTGTTCGTGGCCTTGATTATTATACAAATGTGGTATTTGAATTTGTATATGATGATCCTACATCATCAATTAATGGAATCACGGTTCTTGCGGGGGGAAGATATAATGGTCTTGCTCGTGAGTTAGGGGGACCAGATACTGAGGCAATTGGTTTTGCATGTGGTATTGAAAGATTGATTATTGCCCTTGATGAACTTGGTAAATTTTCAAATATTCGTGATAATGCAATGTTTCAAGTTATTACGATTGGCGAAAATGCCAAAATACCAGGGATTAAGCTTGCTAATGAACTCCGCGAACTTAATAATTATGTGGAAATAGACTATGTTAACCATAATTTAAAACCACAATTTAAATTATCTGATCGCTGTCATGCTAAATATTTAGTGATTATGGGTGAAGATGAAATTAAATCAAATAATTATAAAGTTAAAAACACTCAGACTCAAGAAGAAAAAATAATGTCTAAAGAAGAAATTTTAAATTTAAAATAGAGGTATTAATATGTTAAGAACTGCAAATAACAATGAATTACGATTAGCAAATGTGAATGAGACAAAAACTTTAGTTGGTTGGGTAAGTAAAAAAAGAAATTTAGGTGGTCTTGTTTTTATTGATTTAAGAGACCGATATGGTATTACTCAATTAGTGGTTCGTCCTGAATCTCCTTATTATGAGATAGCAAGTTCTGTTCGTAATGAATATGTACTTCAAGTAACTGGTAAAGTTGTTGAACGTGAAAGTAAGAATTCAAACCTTGCTACGGGAGAAATTGAAATTGATGTAACGGATTTTAAAGTTTTAAGTACAGCTGAACAACCTCCTTTTCTAATTCAAGATGATACTGATGCTTTAGAAGATTTAAGAATGAAGTATCGTTATCTTGATTTAAGAAGACCTTGTATGCAAAAAAACTTTATTTTACGTCATAAAGTAACAATGGCTATTAGAAATTACTTTGATAACCTTGACTTTATTGAAGTTGAAACTCCAGTACTTGGAAAGTCTACTCCTGAAGGAGCTCGTGACTTTTTAGTCCCTTCTCGCGTTCATCAAGGTTCTTTCTATGCTCTTCCACAATCACCTCAAATGTATAAACAATTATTGATGGTATCAGGTTTTGAAAGATATTTTCAAATTGTTAAATGCTTTAGAGATGAAGACTTAAGAGCAGACCGTCAACTTGAGTTTACCCAAGTAGATGTGGAAATGAGCTTTATTGATGAGGAAGATATTTATACATTAATTGAAGGATTATTAAAGAAAGTATGGAAAGATACTTTAGATATGGATATTAAGACTCCATTTATCCGTTTACCTTATGATGTTTGTATGAATAAATATGGTAGTGATAAACCAGATACAAGATTTGAAATGTTTTTAACGGACTTTAATGATTGGGCTAAAAAAGTTAACTCTTCAATTTTTTCAAATAATTTTGAAGCAGGTGGTGTTGTTAAAGGAATTATCGTTAAAGACGCGGCAATGCACTATTCTCGTAAAGAACTTGAAAGATTAACTGAATTTGCTAAAAAATATCATGCTAAAGGTTTAATTTGGTTAAAATATGAAAATGGTACTATCAGTGGTTCACTTGCTAAATTCTTAACGCCTGAAAATGTTAAGGAACTTGTTCAAGTTTATCATCTTGAAAATGATGATTTAGTTTTAATGGTTGCGGATGAACTTGAAAACTGTAATTTTGCTTTAGGTGGTTTAAGAACTCTTGTTGCAAGAGAAATGAAGATGATTGATGAGGCTTTATTTAATTTCTTATGGGTTGTTGATTGGCCTTTATTTGAATATAGTGAAGAAGAACATCGTTATGTTGCGGCTCACCATCCTTTTACATCTCCTAAAGATGGTGATGAAGAACGTTTAATAAGTGATCCTGCTAGTTGTAAGGCTAAAGCATATGATATTGTTTTAAATGGATATGAACTTGGTGGTGGTAGTATCAGAATTCATGACCAAGAAATTCAAAAGAAAATGTTTAAAGCAATTGGATTATCTGATGAAGAAGTTAAACGTCAATTTTCATTCTTTGTAAATGGTTTAAAATATGGTACTCCTCCTCATGGTGGACTTGCAATAGGCCTTGACCGTCTTGTTATGTTATTAACAAAGAATTCTAATTTGCGTGAGGTTATTGCTTTCCCTAAAGCCGCAAGTGCTAAGTGTCCAATGAGTGATGCTCCAACTCCAGTTGATGAAAAACAACTAAAAGAATTAGGAATTAAAATTCAAGAAAAATAAGGGTGAATTTATGAGTAAATCAAACGAATATATAACATGGGATCAATATTTTATGGGGGTTGCAAAATTATCAGCCCTTCGTAGTAAAGATCCCAATACTAAGGTTGGTGCTTGTATAGTTAATGAAAAAAAACGAATTGTCGGAATTGGCTATAATGGTTTACCATATGGATGTTCTGATGATGAATTTCCATGGGAACGTGAAGGCGAATTTCTTGAAACAAAGTATCCTTATGTTGTTCATGCTGAACCTAATGCAATCTTAAATAGTACTACCAAACTTGATAATGCAACCTTATATGTAACCCTTTTTCCATGTAATGAATGTGCAAAATTAATTATCCAAAGTGGAATTAAAGAAATAGTTTATATATCCGATAAGTATAATGGTAGTAATGATAATGTTGCATCAAAAAGAATGCTAGCATCAGCTAGTGTTAAGTGCCGTCAAATGGAAAATGTTGAGGTTATTGTAAAGACTGATGACTAGATTTATTAAAAGATATAAATGGTATTTAATAAGTATTTTCCTTTTTTGCTTGATTGTTGTTAGTTTATCCGTTATTAAAGTTAAAAAAGATGTAATTGTACCTTCATCAATCAGTTCAATTGAAAATATTATTAAAATTGATGGTGAAAGTAAACTTAATGGTTCCATTAATGTGGTTTCTGTATATTCTTATGAAAAAGTTAGTTTACTTTTATATCTTTTTGCAAGTTGTAATCGTTATGCCGAAATTGATGATAATGTTGCATATACCAATATTGATAGTAAAAAATCATATATCGGTGGGGTTATTCAAAAAGAATGTAGTATTTATAATTCAATAATTTCAGGCTATAAGCAAGCCGGATACAATATTAAGTATGAATTTATCGGTTATTATGTAGATACAATAACTACCTATCTTGATAAAAACTTAGATGTTGGGGATATGATTATTAGTATTAATGGTGAAAAATTAAGTACTGATTATACGCCTTATGCGGCCATCCAAAAAGCTAAAGCTAAAACAGCAACAATGGAAATTATTAAAGACTATTATTCAGGTAATAGAGAAGCATCAACTGTTACGGTTGCCGCAAAAGAAATGGAAAATAGTGAAGGTAAGAAAGTATACTCATATGGCTTTAGTACCGAAAAATATGTGATTCCTGAAAATGATGAAAATTACCCTGAATTTAAAGTATTATGGAATAATGTCGATAGTATTGGCCCAAGTGGGGGGTTACTTCAATCATTTTATGTTTATGAAAAATTAACTGGAGCAAACCTTTCGAAAAATCTTAAGCTTGCGGGGACGGGTACTGTTGATGAATTAGGAAATGCAGGCTTAATTGGTGGAATTAAACAAAAAATTATTTCTGCTGAATTATCAAATGTTGATATTTTCTTTGTTCCAGTTACTTCTAAAGATTATCAAGATGACCCTAATGAAGTTAATTACATCGAGGCCTTAGAAGGATATCAAAAATTAAAAAACCCTCATATAAAGTTAGTACCAGTATGGAACTTATCGTGTATTATTGATTATTTAATGGAGTATCAAGGATAATATGAAAAAATTTAAAGAAACAAAAGAATTAGTTAATGAACTTAGGACTATCAAAGTAGAGCCTAAAAAAGAATATTTAATAACCATTTTTGCGGGATTTTTAATGCTTGTGATAATAATTCCCTTTTATCTTATTATGTTAGAATTATTTAAATTAAATTCATCAGTAACTTTGATATATAAATTTTTAGTTGTTATCTTTTTTATTTTGATTTTTTTGGTATGTCCTATCTATTCAACCATTAATTTATTGATTTTAAAGTATTATACAGAAAAGGAAGAATTGCAAAATATAAATGGTTTTTATCTTTTTCTTGAAGAATTAACAAGAACAAGTATAGTTATAACAAGTGTTGTTATTGCTTCAATCTTAACCTTTTTACTTTGTAAATTCACAGGTTAATAAATGAATAATAAAAAATATAAAATTATTAATATCATTATTGCATCAGTATGTTGTTTAGTTTTAATTGGAATTGACCAATTAACTAAGCAATTAGCGGTCAATAATCTCCAACAAGGAGAAAAAGTAGTATTTATTAAAGGTATACTTAACTTAAGGTTAGAGTATAACACTGGTTTTGCTTTTGGCATGGGTGGTGGTTATCAAATTATTTGGGGAATCATTAGTATTATTGGCTGTATTGTAATTGGCTTTTTTATGCGAAAGATTGATTTTAAACATAATTTAGTGTTTTCCCTTTGTTTAATTTTATTATTTGCGGGGACATTTGGTAATATGATTGATCGTTTATTTTATGAAAAAGGTGTAATTGATTTTTTTGATCTTGCCTTTATGAATTTTGCGGTCTTCAATGTTGCTGATTCATGCATTACGGTTGGGGCGATTCTTTTAGCGGTTTACATTTTATTCATTTATAAGGAACCTCAGAAGAAGAGTATTCAAGAAAATAAAACAGAAGAAAAGGAGTCAGACCATGATTAAAGATGAATTTACGGTGGCTTATCATGAAGGTGAAGAAAGTATAAGAATTGATAAATACTTACCATCATGTTATGCGGATATGACTCGTAGTGAATTAAAGAAATATTTTGATGAAAATAAAATTAAAGTAAATGGTAAACTTGTTAAACCAAGTTATAAAGTAGAAAATGGTGATTTAATTGAAATTGAAGAATTAGATGATGTTATTTCATCAGTGATACCTGAAAAAATTGATTTAGATATTGTCTATGAAGATGATGATATCCTAGTTGTTAATAAACCATCGGGGATGGTGGTTCACCCTGCTCCTGGTCACATGATGGGTACACTTGTTAATGCTTTAATGTATCATTATCAAACTTTATCAACTATCAATGGTGAAAACCGGGCTGGTATTGTCCACCGTATTGACAAAGATACTTCAGGTTTATTAATTGTATGTAAAAATAACTTTGCTCATCGTAATATTAGTGAACAAATTAAAGAAAAAAAAGCTAAGCGTACATACTGGGCAATCGTTACAGGTTCAATTGGCCATAATTTAGGTAAAATTGATGCCCCAATTGGCCGTGACCCAGATAACCGTCAAAAGATGGCGGTAGTTGCAAGTGGAAAACCAGCGATTACGCATTTTAAGGTTCTTGACCGGTTCCGCGATTTTACTTTATTAGAACTAGACTTAGAAACTGGTCGAACACACCAAATTAGAGTTCATATGGCCTACATTAATCATCCTGTTTTTGGGGATCCTTTATATGGGGTTAAAAAACAAGTTAGTGAATTTGGTCAGTATTTACATGCTAAAAAAATTGGTTTTTATCATCCTAGAACCAATGAATATATGGAGTTTGAAACCGAACTTCCTAAAGAATTTAATGATTTATTAGATGAATTAAAACGTGAAGATTAATTATTATGTTTAAACAAAATAGGGAGGATTTATGAAGATAATTGTAATAGGTTGTGGTACAATTGGTAAAACTGTAATTGACCACATATCGAAGGAAAGACATAATACCATTATTATAGATAGTGATAAAGATATTGTTGAAAAACTTATTGAAAAATATGACGTAATGGGCGTTGTTGGTAATGGAGCTAGTCTTGAAATCCAAGAAGAAGCAAATGTTAAAAATGCTGATTTAGTTATTGCGGTATCATCAGATGATGAAATTAATATTTTAGCTTGTTTAGTTGCGAAAAAACTAGGTGCGAAGAGTACAATTGCAAGAGTTCGTAATCCCGAATATCGGCGTCAAAGTGTTTTGATGAAGGATGAATTAGGACTTTCAATGATTGTTAATCCGGAAGAAGAAATTGCCAATGAAATAACTAATATGATTAATTTACCGACAATTTCAAAAATTGAACATTTCGCCAAAGGTTTAGTAAACCTTGTAGAAATCGTAATTGAAAAAGATAATCCTCTTATTGGTGAAACTTTAATTTCCATGAATAAGAAGTTAAATACAAAAGTGTTAATTTGTGCTGTTGAAAGAGGAAATGAAGTTATTATTCCAAGTGGTAATTTTAAAATTGAATTAGGTGATAGAATTAATTTTACAGCGGAATCTTCATTACTTCGTAGTTTCTTAAAAGAATTAAATTTAATAAAATCACCACTTAAAAAAGTAATGATTATTGGTGGGGGTAAAACTGGCTTTTATTTGGCTAAAAACTTATCAAAGAACCGTTATAAGGTGCGTTTAATAGAAACATCAAAGGAAAAAGCTAATGATCTTGCGGAAAAACTTCCAAATGTTGAAGTTATAAATGCTGATGGAACTAAACACAGTATTTTAATTGAAGAAGGAATTGAATCGACTGATGCTTTTGTTGCTTTAACAAATGTTGATGAAGAAAATATCATTGTTTCATTATTTGCCAATAAACAAAAAGTTAGAAAAGTAATTACTAAAATTAAACGTGATACCTTACTTGGAATGACTGATGATTTAGGGGTTGAAAACATTGTTTTACCAAAAGAAATAGTTGCAAATAAAATTGTTTCATATGTAAGAGCCCTTGCAAATAAACGTGGTAGTAATGTTTTAACGTTATATCGTTTAGTTAATAATCAAATAGAAGCTCTTGAGTTTCTTGCCAAAAAGAAAGAAAGATTTTATAATAAGCCTTTAAAAGACTTAAAATTAAAGGAAAATTGTTTAATTGCATGTATTATTAGAGAAGGTGTGGTTATTATTCCTAATGGTAATGACCATATTGAATTAAATGATAGTGTAATTGTGGTAACAACACACAAAAATTTTGATGATTTAGCAGATGCATTTGAATAGGTGATATTATGAATTTTAAACTTATCGGTAAGATTCTTGGTAAAATCTTAGTGCTAGAGGCTATTTTAATGGCCTTTCCTTTAGCAGTTGCAATTATTTATAAGGAAGGTTATGTAAATATTTTAGCTTATGCTATTCCCATTTTTGTAACTTTAGTTATAGGATTTTTACTTCAACGTTTAAATGCAACAAGGAAAGCTCTTTATCAAAAAGAAGGATTTGCGCTTGTAGCACTTGTGTGGATTTTTATGACTTTATTTGGGGCGATTCCTCTAGTTATATCAAAGGATGTTCCTAATTATATTGATGCAACGTTTGAAATTATGTCTGGCTTTACGACCACAGGGGCTAGTATTATTAATGACTTTACTAAAATATCGCATAGTGGCTTATTTTGGCGCAGTTTTACGCACTGGATTGGTGGAATGGGGATTCTAGTATTTATTTTAATCTTTATTCCCGAAAGCAATGATGGTTCCGCAATGCATTTACTTAAAGCAGAAAGCCCAGGCCCACAAGTTGGTAAACTAGCATCTAAAATGCGAGTTAGTGCTCGAATCTTATATTTAATATACTTAGCAATGACAATAATCGAAGTTGTTATGTTATTATTTAGTAAACCAGTCGTTGTTGAAGGAATTGCAAAAGAAAGTGATCATTTATTTTATTGTTTACTTACGGCGTTTGGTAGTGCTGGTACCGGTGGATTTGGCTTTTTACCAGGTAGTATGGAATATTTTTCACCATATGCTCAATATGTAATTGCAACATTCTTAATTTTGTTTGGAGTTAATTTTAGTTTATATTTTTTACTACTTGTAGGTAAATTAAAATCGGTCTTAAAGAGTGATGAACTTAAAGCATATTTTGGTATTATTATTGTTGCAACGGCTATTATTTTTGGAAGTTTAGTTCATAATAAAATTTATATGGCGAATAATGTAATAAATTATGAAGAATCATTTAGACATGCATACTTTCAAGTTGCAAGTTTAATGACTTCTACAGGTTATACAACCACTGATTTTGACCTATGGCCTGTCCTTAGTCAAACTGTCTTAATCATTTTAATGATTATTGGAGCCATGGCTGGTTCGACAGGTGGTGGCATTAAAGTATCAAGAATTGTAATTGCCTTTAAAGGGGTAAAACGAAATATTATTCATTTAATAAACCCTCGTAAAGTAACTAAAACAGAGTTTGAAGGTAAAGTTTTAGATGATGAAACTACAAATGATGTTTTTGCTTTTATTACTTTATACTTTATTATTGCATTTATTTGTATTTTGTTATTATCATTTGATACTAGTGAAGCTGTATTTGTAACTGGTAACTTAAATGGCGAATTAATTACAAGAAAACAAGAACTTGATTTTAAGACACATTTTACTGCGACAATTTCATGCTTATCTAATATTGGACCAGCCTTTGGTGCGGCCGGGCCATATTCATCATTTGATTGTTATAATTATTTTTCAAAAATAGTACTTACTTTAGCTATGTTAATAGGAAGACTTGAAATATTACCTGTTTTAATTTTATTTAGTCCTAAAACATGGAAAAAATAATTAAAAAAACTGTGATAAAATCACAGTTTTTAATTTATATGTTTTTTAATATCATCAAGTCCAACTAATCGTGATTTAGGAAGGGGATTTTCCTCAAAGTATTTAATAATTCTTTCAGTATTAGTAAATTTAACTTTTGCAACCTTTTTTAATTCTAAAAATCCATAAGATTTAATAAAGGAAATGGCACAGCGATCAACTTCATGACCGGCTCCTTTTAAAAGTTCAATCTTATATTCAATACTCATTTTACGTAGTTCGCGAAGAAATGCAGCTCTTGCAAGAATTGATGCGGCCGCAATACCTATGTGTTCCTTTTCCCCTTTAACAATGGTTGTTACATCCCTAATAACGTTTGCTTGATTTTCAAGATATTTAAGGTAGTTTTCTTTAGGGGTAAACTCATCAATTAAAATAGCGTCGTACTTTACATCTCCAAGTTTTTTTAGTATACTATTAATAACTTTATTATGAAGATAAGATTTTACGAAATTTAGATTATCATATTTACCAGTTAAAGAATTAAACTTAAGAGGATCTAAAAAAATAATTGAATAAGGAATAATACTTGCAATCTTTAAGGCAAGTGGAATCATTTGCTTATCGGTTAATAGTTTAGAGTCTTTTACGCCTAGTTTACGTAGTTGTTCACTTGTATTTTGATCAACATATGTAGCACATACAACAATTGGTCCAAAATAGTCTCCAGTACCGACTTCATCAGTACAAATCGCAGTTATGTGTGAGTAATCGATTACTTTCGTTATGGTTACTTCCTCTAAAGGCAAATTGAATTTTTTTGCCCATTTGTTATATTCATTTGCTTCATCAAGTCCTTGAAATAGTACAACATTAGTACGATAGAAGGTTATTACGACATTTGTAAGTTTGGCTCTAGCAATGGTATAATTGCTTGAACCATAAACTAGGTAACCTTTATAATAGTCGATCATTTCTTGAACTTGTTCATTTGATGCTTTAATTTTGTGTGTTGAATTGTTTGTATGCTGCATAACGATAAGCCTCCAACCTTATTATATCACAAAAATTATTTTTATGCAAAGATATTGAAAATCACTTACAATAAAGGAAGGGAAAAAAATGAATAAAATAATAACAATCAGTAATAACAAACTAGAAATTGGACAAATCCTTGATATGTTGGAACAGTTTGCGATATTACCTGAAACGAAAGTAAATATCAAAGAATTACTTCCAAGTAGTAATTTAGAAGAATTAAGAGAAGAATTAAAAAAAGTTGATGAGGCTTATACGATAATTTTAAGGTTTGAACGAGCTCCAATTGTTCTTGAATCAGATTATCGAAGTATCTTAATGTTAAGTATGCGAGGGGCTAAACTTAGTGCTCTTGATATTTATGAAACATCTAAACTGTTTACAACAATTAGACAAAACAATAAATTATTAAGTAGTTTAAAAAATGAAAAAATACCATGTTCATATTATGAAAGAATAGTAAGCGAACTAGTTATTATTGATTATTTAGATGCATTAATCAATAAATCAATTGATGAAACTGGTTATGTCTTAGATGGTGCAAGTTCAGCTTTAAAGCAAATTAGGGGAAAATTAAATGGAATTGATGCTCGGATTAAAAGCAAATGTCAAGAAATTTTATCAAGAGAAAGTGATAAACTATCCCAATCATCAATTGTTATGCGTAATGATTGTTACTGTCTTCCGGTTAAAAGTGAATACAAAAATAGTATTAGGGGAATAGTTCAAGATTATAGTGCCAGTATGCAAACAGTGTATATTGAACCTGAGGCTGTTGCATCCTTAATGCGGGAAAAAAGTATTTTATATCATGAAGAACATGAGGAAATTGAAAGGATTTTAAAAAATCTTTCTCATGAAATTGAAATTAATGTAATGATTTTAATGGAAAATTTTGAAAAAATAAAACAATTAGATTTTATTTTTAGTAAAGCGGTACTTGCAAGTAAATATCAAGGTTCAATGCCTAAAATTAATGATCAAGGTAATTTAAATCTTATTAATGCTAGACATCCTTTATTAAGGGTTAAAAAAGTAATTCCTAATAATATTAATTTTTCGAGAAATTATGATGGAATTATTATTACTGGCCCTAATACTGGTGGTAAAACTGTATTACTTAAGACAATTGGTTTATTATCATTAATGACTAAATATGGTCTATTAATTCCAGCTGATAGTGCTAGTGATGTAATGATTTATGATCATATTTACTGTGATATCGGTGATGACCAAAGTATTGAAAATAATTTATCAACTTTTTCATCTCATATGCATAATATTGTGGATATTATTAACTATGTAACCCCACAGTCTCTTGTGTTATTTGATGAAATTGGAGCAGGTACGGATCCTATTGAAGGATCAAACCTTGCAAAAGCAATTCTTAAATATTTAATTGCTCATAATGTTAGTTTTATTACGACAACTCATTATTCAGATCTTAAAGCTTTTGGATTTGAAGAACCACGTATAATTAATGCCTCAATGGAATTTGACCAAAATACTCTTTCACCTACTTATCATTTATTAATTGGGGTAAGTGGTTCAAGTAATGCTTTAAATATTGCAAGTAGACTAGGCTTAAAAAAAGAAATCATTGAAGAAGCTAACCGTTTAACGGTTACTACCGATTCACAAACTAGAAAATTAATAATGAAGTTAGAACACCTTGTCCAAGAAAATGAACTTGAAAAACACCGTTTATCAGCTTTAATGACTAAAACCCTAGAAAAAGAAGCAAAACTAGAAAAAGAACTTGAAACCATTAATCAGAAAAAAGATAAAATTATTAGTGATTATGAAAAAGAAGCTCAAAAGATCATTACTGATGCTAAATCAAAAAGTAATGAGTTATTAACGGATATGCAAGAAAAGCAAAAAGCTAATTTAAAACTTCATGAAATGATTGAACTTAAAAAAAGAATAAATGAATTAGAAACATCTAATTCTAAACCAAAAAAAGCAAAAGTTGAGTATAGTAATGAAGAAATTAAATTAGGTGATGATGTTTATTTAACAAGTTATGACCAATATGGAACAATCATCAAGGTTGGAAAATCTGGTAATTATACAGTTGCAATTGGCAATATTCAATTACAAGCTGACAAAGATGAAATTAAAGTTGTTAAGAAAATAGAACTAAAACCAAATAATCATGTTACAACCTCTAATATTACAAGTAAAGCTAAAATATCACTTGTTCTTGATTTAAGAGGCGAAAGATTCTTAGAGGCAAAAGACCATTTGGAAAAATATATTGATGATTTAATGTGTGCTGGAGTAAAACAAGCAACAATTATTCATGGATATGGGACCGGAGCACTCCGCGAAATGGTTCAAACTTATCTTAAGAAATGCCATAATATTGCTAGCTTTAGGTATGGTGGCGAAAATGAAGGTGGATTTGGGGTAACAGTTATACAACTTAAATAGGTGGATAATTATGAAACAAATTAAAAGTTATGATGAATTTATAAATGTTAGTAATGAAAAAATTTCATTTATCATGTTTTATACAAATTGGTGTCCAATTTGTAAAAAACTTAAGTTTACTTTCTATGAAGTATTAGATAACTATCCAGATATTCATATTTATTTAGTGGATTTATCAGATAATATTGATATTACAAGTAATATTAATATTACCGCAACCCCAACTACTTTAGTGTATAATGAAGGTAAATTAATTGATAAAAAAATTGGTTATCTAGATTATGAAACCATAATTGAAATTATCTTATCATTAAAACAATAAAAAAGTTAAAAATATGGTATACTAATTAAAAGAGGAGCGTGGTTAAAATGACTTTAGAAGAAAAAAAACAATATGTTGACGATAATCTAAAAGTAATTCCAGAAGAAGAACTAAAATTATTTAAATACAATTTTGCATGTGTATTTACTAAAAATTCCACATGTATTGAAGGAAATCAATTAGTAACGGTAGAGGATGTTGTATCAATTACCAAAGGCTATAATGTAAGAATTGATGAAACCTTAAAACGTAGTATTTACAATCATTTTAAAGCCTACAATTATATGTTAGATTATATTAATAATGGTAATGAATTTTCTGAAGATTTTGTAAAAGACTTACATGAAATATTATTAGATGGAATTATTAATGGGGGATTGTATCGTAACATTAATTTACGAATTAAAAATTCAGCACATACTCCATGCGATTATATTAAAGTATATGATCGAATGAATAAATATTTTTATGATATGGCTAATTATCAAGGTACAACCCTTGAAAAAGCAACGTATGCTCATTTACAAATTGCTAAAATTCATCCATTTCTTGATGGTAATGGTCGTTTAGCTAGATTGATTCTTAACTTTATGTTAATAAAAGGAGGATATTTACCAATATCGATCCCCGCAAAGCAAAAGAATCATTATTTTGATTTACTTGAGGAATTTAAGGTAAATAAAACCCAAAAGCCTTTTGAAGAATATTTAGAAATTTTACTTGATAAAGAATATGACCGGATGATTGAATTAATCAATTGTTATAAAAAATAACTATAATTAGATTGTTTTTTACTTTAATAATTTGTTACAATATGGTATAATTAAAGTAAGAAAGAAGTGATTATGTGAATAACAAGATTGAAATTATCAGTTATAAGCATAATGGTGTACTTCATAGAGTTTGGCAAGCAGCTTACATTATTCGCCAAACAAGTGATATGATAGTAATTGTCAATGACCGTGCTAATGTTATTGATGGAGATGGTAGAAGATGGAAAACCAAAGAGCCTGCCGTATGTTATTTTTTTAAAAAATATTGGTTTAATATTATTTGTATGCTTCGTGGTAATGCTATCTACTATTATTGTAATTTAAGTTCACCTTATGTAAAGGATAGCGAAGGACTTAAATACATAGATTATGATTTGGATGTAAAGGTCTTTCCTAGTGGAGATAAAGTAATACTTGACCGTGATGAGTTTGATTTCAATAAAGTTGATTATGGCTATTCCGAAGTCTTAGTTGACATAATTGAAAAAGAATTACAAGTTTTACTAAACCGTATAGATAAAGGTTTATTACCATTTAATTCAACAGTTGTATTAAGCGATTATGCTATTTATTGTAACTTGAAAGAACAGGCCAAAAGAAAAGCCCGTAAAAAACTAATTAAGAAAAAAGAAGTATCTGAATAGATTTTCAGATATTTTTTTCATTTTTTGATTCATATTTTTAAGTCTTTTATCATAAATTTAGGTAGAAGGAGAAATTAATATGAGTGAGAATATTATACGTGAAGTTGTCACCCGCACCAAAGGGGAGATGTATTTAGGAATTGTCGGTCCTGTTAGAACCGGTAAAAGTACTTTTATTAGAAAATTTATGGAATTAAAGGTTTTACCTTATATTACGGATGAAGAGTGTTACCACAAAGTTGTTGATGAACTACCTCAAAGTGGTGAAGGTAAAACCATTATGACGGTTGAACCTAAATTTATTCCTAGTAATCAAATGACCATAACGGTTGAAGAAAATTTAAGCCTTAGTGTTAGACTTGTTGATTGTGTTGGTTATGTAATACCTAATTCTAAAGGATATTTAAATGAAGATGGAAGTAATAGGTTAGTACAAACCCCTTGGTTTAGTGAACCTATCCCATTTGATGATGCGGCGGGGATTGGCACGAGGAAGGTTATTGAATCGCATTCAAATATTGGAATTTTATTATCTAGTGATGGTAGTTTTGGAGAATTTGATCGTCATGAATATGAAAAAGTTGAAGAAAGCATGGTTAATGAATTAAAACAAATTAATAAACCATTTGTTTTAGTAATTAATTCAGCTAAACCTAATGATGAGGAAACTAAACTTTTAGTTAGTGAATTAAAAACAAAATATGAGGTATCTGTTATTGCTCTTGATGTTAAGAATTTAACAACCGCAGATGTTGATAATGTTTTAAAAGAAGCATTAAATGAATTTGATATTTCCGAATTAAATTTAGGAGTACCATCTTGGGTTACCGCCCTAGATGATGATATTAGTTTTAAACATCAATTTTCAAAAGTAATATCCGAAACAACTGGCAATTACCGAAAAATGAAAGATGTTTTTGAAATTCAAAACACTTTAATGGCTTGTGAATTATTCAAAAAAGTTGATATTTCAAATATTGATGCGGGGGGCGGAATTGTTGATATTGATTTATCAATCAATGATGAAATTTATAATCAAATTGTTGATGAAATTTTAGGTACACCAATCGAAGATAAAGGAGCTTTAATTCTTACGCTTCAAAAATTTAGAACCGCTAAAAAAGTTTATGATAAGGTAGGTAACTTAGATAAAGTATATCAATTAGGGTATGATATCACAGTTCCATCAGTTCAAGATATGCATCTTGAAGAACCAGAACTTTCAAAACAAGGAAGTCGTTATGGTATTAAACTAAAAGCCAGTGCGAGTGCTTTATTAATTACCAAAGTTGATGTTGAATCAACATTTGAACCAATTATTGGCGGAATTGAACAAGCAACAACCTTAGTTGAACATATGAAAGAAAATTATCAATCAAATCCAAGTGCTATTTGGGATAGTGAAATCTTTGGTCGTAAACTTGGTGATGTTATCAATGATGGTATTAAATTAAAGGTAAGTCAAGTACCAGAAGTGGTTCTTGAAAAGTATTCTAAGAGTATTACGAAGGTAATTAACAACAATAAAGGTGGAGTAATTGCGATAATTCTATAAGGTCTAAAAAGACCTTTTTTCATTGTTTTTATAAAGTAAACACTAGTTTTTTTGATAAGCATTATTGTTGTCAATTATTGTAAAAAATAGTATAATTATATTGGTGATTGAAATGACAAAAAGCGAATTAATTAAAGAAATTCATAAAAATAATGATTATAACTATGTTGAAATTGAATCTTTGGTAAATCAAACCTTTGAAGTTATTATGAATGCTCTTTCCAAAGAAGATAAGGTTGTAATTAGTGGGTTTGGAACTTTTGAAAAATATTATCAAGATGGTTATAATGGAATTAACCCTGCTACAGGTTCTAAAATATTTGTAGATGGTAGTTATAAAATTCGTTTCAATGCCAGTAAAAAACTAAAATCAATGTTGAAGTAATTAAATTATCTTATTCTAAAAAATGAGATCACTAATCTTTAGTGGTTTTTTTAAATTTTAGTAAAATTTTCATATTTTTTTTGAAATTTAGCCCTTCTATAAAAAATTTTAAGATTTTGAGATTTTAAGATTTTAAGATAAAAATCAAAAAATTTTAAGATATTTTCTAATAAAAAGTTATTTGTCTTGTTTTTTTCAAGATTAAATTTATAATATTAGTGTATATTAAATTTATAGAAAGGACAAAACTAATGAATAACTACGATTATATATTAAAATTACTAAATATTAAAGATACAGATATTGAAATTAAAAAGATGGATTTTATTGATAATACTTACTATATTCACATTTATAAAAACAATTTAGGAAAGGAAATTTGTCCTAAATGTGGTAGTAGCTCAATTACGACCAATAACACTTATATTAGAAAAATTAAAGATAATCCGATTAATGGATGTCCTTCATACATTTTATTTCATCAAAAAAGGTTAAAATGTAATACATGTGGTAAATCCTTTAATCAGTCAAATACCTTTGTTCATAAGGGTTGTAACATTTCAATTCGAACTAAGAATTTAATTGTTAATGAATCAACATTAAAACAGTCATTTAAGGATGTTTCAAAAAGAACTAATGTTTCGGAAACGACTGTTTCTAATGAATTTAAAAAGAAAATTCATAATTATCGTTGTTCTTTAACTAGAATTATATGTATTGATGAGTTTAA
Organism: Bacillota bacterium; assembly: GCA_963648435.1. GTDB lineage: Bacteria > Bacillota_I > Bacilli_A > ML615J-28 > CAG-313 > UMGS75. Next base: position 1,301 of record CAVJDT010000010.1, on the reverse strand, counting down.
GGCATCAACTCTTGCTTGTAAGTATGCTCTAATAATTGGTGATCCAACTTCTGGTAATGTTTTAGATATTTTACCTTCAAGGTTGCAAGATTATATTTACCATTATTTTGACACTATCAATGATGATGAACGTTCAAATGTTGAATTTGTGGTGACTGACTTATTTGAGTCGTATCGTACAATCGTAAAAAATTTATTTTGGAATAGTATTCATGTGGCTGACAAATTCCACTGGGTAAAACTTGCGGTTGATGCATTTAATAAAACAAGAATATCAATAATGAAGTATTATAAAGCTACTAAGAATTCAGATTCTGTTTATTATGCAAGTATCTTGAAAAAGCATTATAAACTTTTACTTGTAAATAGATATGCGAAGGAATCTTGGTTTTTTGACCAAAATGTTTCAACAAGCCGTAAGCAGTTTACAACCTATCAATCGGTAATTGATTATTGTATTGAAAAAAATGCAAACTTTTATGAAGCATATTATTTTTTACAAGAATTATACCGAATATCTAAATATTCTTCATATACAACTGCCAAACGAGATATTCTCAATTGGTGTATGCAAGTTGAAGAATCAGATAAAGCTATTCCTGAATTTAAAAAGATAGTATTAATTTACCGAGCTTGGATTGATGAAATTGTAAATTCATTTATCATTGATCCGATAACTCATAAAAGATTATCCAATGGTTTTATTGAAGGAAAGAATAATTTATGTAAAGTTATTAAAAGAATAGGCTTTGGATATTCAGATTTTGATGTTTACCGGTATAAAATTATTAATTGTAATAAACAAATTTAAAAAGAAGAGGATGATAAATTTAATATACTAATGGGACTACTAGATAGTCCTTTTTATGGATTGTTAGGAATGTATGAGATTTGATGGTAAAAGTTTTGATAAAGTTAAAATAATTACAGGAATTAAAAGATGTGGTAAGTAATCATTACTAGATTTTTTATTATACCTTTTATAAAAACAAGTAATAGATGTTTTCATGAGAAACTAGAAAAAGGAAGTTGATAGCACTACATATGATATCATACAATTATGAAAAATTATATAAATTCATATGATGGTATTTTAGTCTTTGAATTTACTGATTGGTTGATATCATAAAAATTAGAATAAGTATTTACCAATTGGTGAATGCTTTTTTTTAAATTTTAAGATAAAAATTAAAAAATATTGAGATAATATGATTTAATAATCTTAAAATCTTAAAGAATTTTATATAACCATATATTCTTAATACTTGTGCTAGTGCTAGTGATAGTAATAGTAATAGTAA
>CAVJDT010000009.1:0-44270 GCA_963648435.1 Bacillota bacterium | reverse complement strand
ATTATCTATCCTAAAGTGCTATCATCAACAGATAAAAATATGCTAAAAGATTGCTACTTTGAAATGTACTACAACGAAATGCAATTTTTAGAAAAAACTTTTGAAACTGATTTTCTCAAACTATATTGTTTGTTTTTAACTCAATTAGATTGCAAGGAAAAAAGAATAAAATATATGGTTAATTATCTTCTTTATAAACTAGCACATAATAAAGAAGAATTTGAAAAGTACTATACCAATTGTCTTGATAATTATGAGGTGGTAGTACAAATAGCAACCATTGACTTTGAAAATTATTATTATGATTTAAATAAAATCTCTCTTTTTACAAATACATTTAAAGGACTAGAATACAACTGTATAGCGGATGTTATAGGAAATTTTTCATTAGATATATTAAATACTATTAGTGCGAATATTGATAATGGCATGTATTGTTTAAAAACCCCTATAAAACAAATACTTAATAAATTATACAATTATATTGATAAATGTAATCCCGTTTGTGTATATTGTTTTGAAAAAAAGGTTTTAGGCATGAAATTAGAAGAAATCGGAAAAGAATTAGATGTTACGCGAGAAAGAATTAGACAAAGAATAAAGGTAATTAATGATTTTTTGTTTAATAAAATTCAAACTTCAATTTTTGATGTTTTAAAATGCTTAAAAACATTAGCACATAATGATTATTTTATAACGTATGATATATTAGAAGAAAATTATGGTCAAGAAATTGCAAATACTTTTCAATATTTAGTTAAGAAAAATGATTTTGAATTGATTACATATGATAATGATTATGATTTTATATGCTTCAATAATGCATTTTATGATGTTAAGGATAAAATAAAAAAATTGATAGATGAATGCCCAGAAGCTATTTCACAAGAAAAATATGAAGCACTATTTTCGTTGGTTCAAGAAAAGTATTTTAATGATGATGTATATGGGTGTAAAATTATTTTTGATCATTACTTTAATAAAAATAACAACTATTATACTAAAACAAAAAGCTTAACTTATGTTAAAAAAACGGCTATTATTGTTGAAAAATATTTCATAAATGGTATTTATCCATATTTACCATCAGAACTAGCCAACTTTAGAGAATGTTATTTTCGTGAATTTAAAGAAGACATATCTATTTCTGATCGATTAATTCAAGTAAATATCTTAAGTACTTGCATCTTGATAGATAGAGCTAAATATAATATACTTAAAAGAGTAGATAATATGCCTGCTACGTTATACGAAGAAATTTATCAATATATTTTAACATTTGATTATCCAATTTCATATTCTTTTTTATATGAGCATTTTAAAGAAAAATTAAATCAATATAAAATAACTAATCGTTATTACTTACAAGGATTAATAAAAAATAAATTTTCAAAGCAATTATTATTAACTAAATATTATGTTTATAATGATAAAACGTTAAAAAAAGAAGAAGATATTTTAAATGTTTGTGATGCATTTGAAGGCGATTTTACAATAAATGATGTCTTAAAACTTCGCCCTTCATATACACTTGCATTAACATATAATGCTTTAAAAGGCACAAATAAGTTTTATAAAATTAATTTTAAAACTTATAGAAAAACAACTAATCTTAAAATATCAGATACTGAAAAAAATGAAATGAAAATGGATGCTATGACATATTTAGAGCATGAACCTATCATGTTTATGAAATCATTTTATTCATATATAGTGCATAAACATAGAAAATACCTAGAAACTTGTGATATCAAGAATGATAGATGTATGTATAGTATTCTTCTTTATCTTTTTCCAAATGATTTTCAATTTAGTTATCCTTATATCTTAAATGTTGGCGCTAATGTTGAATTAGAAATAGAAAAATACTTAAGCAGTCATGAAACAAAGAATCAAGATGATGATATATAAAAATAATGAAATTGAATTTATTAATAAAGAATGTAAAAAGTTTTAGTTAAAGGAGTATGCGTTTATGAGTTTTGAGCTTAAATTTTTTAATAAGATATAGAAAGTTAAATTAAATAGCATTAAAAAATTTATTTTAACTATTTTACTAATTTAGAATATTTAAGAAATGTACTACGTGCCATGTTGAGTAATTTAGCTGCTTCAACATTTGTTATTTCTTTATTATGAAATTTAGAGACTATCTCATTAAAATTATTAGGGAGTATATACTTGGGTCTACCCAAGTGTACTCCTTTTTCTTTTGCTATCCTAATTCCTTCAGCTTGGCGCATTCTTATATTTTCTCTTTCATTTTGGGCAACAAATGATAAAACTTGTAAGACTATATCAGAAATAAACTTACCAACTAAGTTATTATTATCAATCCGTGTATCGAGTAAAGGAAAGTCAGTAACATAAATATCAGCTTGAATCACTTTTGTAATTTCTTTCCATTCATTTATAATCATATCATAGTTTCTTCCGAGGCGATCTATTGATTTAATAATCAGTAAATCGCCTTTTTTTAATTTACTTTTTAATATTCTATAATTATCTCTTTCAAAATCTTTTCCACTTTGTTTGTCAATAAATATAACATCATTAGTTAGTCCGTGTTTATACATTTCATCTATTTGCCTTGCGGTATTTTGTGTTTCTGTTGATACTCTTACATAACCATAGTTCATATAAAATCCTCCTAAAATAATATTATATCAAAAATAGTTAGTAGTTTATGATAAATAAAAAATCATCTAAAAATAGATGATAATTAACATGAATTATAAAGGTACACCTTTGACGACCTTTCATGTTTGAAGCAATTTGCATGAAAAACAAGCAAAAAAGTAGATTTATTTTGCATTTTTTGTAGTATTATGGTAAAATAATGTTAAATACCAAAGTATGAAAAAGTGTACCTTTATAAACTAGTTTCAATTTTTTCTTTTAGCAACGAAAAAATAAGTGACATATATGAATAACAAGTTAAATGCTTTAATTAATTTACATTTGATAAAAATTTGACTAGTACTAAAAAATATAACTAAAATGAAAAAATACAAATTAAAATATTTTGTTTCAAATGGGAAAAAATATTGCATTTAGAAAGTAATGGTTTGTGTGACAAATTGTTTTAAGTAATGAAATGATAAAAAGTATGATGTTATCTTAGCAGTTTTGATTACTGTTAATAAAAAGAAAATGTGGTGCGTAGATAAATGAAAGAGATAAAAATAGCAACTGTCTTTAGTGGAATTGGTGCCCCAGAGCAAGCTTTGAAACGTTTAAATGTTGATCATAAAATTGTGTTTGCTTGTGACAATGGTGAAAGATTAGTTAATTTAGATAAAGACGAAATTATAAAGAAAATAAAAAGGCTTAAAAGTTCTGCAGAAAAAAGAATTTTTGTTGATGAATTATATAGGAAAAGAACAAGAAAAACAAATTTTGTTCAAATCTCGTATTTGGCTAATTATAAAGTGGAAAACGAAAATTATTTTCAAGATGTAACGTTGCTTGATGGCTCAGATTTTAAAAACAAGGTGGATTTTTTTATTGGTGGAAGCCCATGTCAAAGTTTTTCTATAGCTGGTTTTAGAGGTGGCTTTGAAGACACTAGAGGAACGTTGTTCTATGATTATGCCAGATTGATTAAGCAAATGCAACCCAAGGTTTTTATATATGAAAATGTTTATGGTGTTGTGAACCATGATAAAGGAAAAACATGGGAAATTATGCAAAATGTATTTTCTGAATTAGGGTACAATTTTAAGTGGCAGATTTTAGATGCAAAAAATTATGGAGTGCCTCAAAGTAGAAGGCGGTTATTTGTGGTTGGATTTAAAAACAAAAAATACTTTGATAAATTTAATTTTCCAAAACCAATTGAATTAGATCAATATGTTCAATATTTCCTTGAAGACAATGCTGCTATAGGAAGCATTTTAAGTGTTAATGGGAAACTACTGCACATAAATGATGAAAAAGGACATCCTGATGAGAGATATTTTTTATCACCAAAAATTTTGAAATATGTAACTTCACCTGGAACTAAAAAATTCTATCATGAAAATGCTGAGACAAATTTAAATATAGCTAGGGCCTTGCTTTCTACAATGGGTAATTCTCATCGTGCAAGTGTAGATAATTATTATACAACTGATGGACGATTAAGAAAACTTACTATTCGAGAAGCACATCGTTTAATGGGCTTTCCGGATGATTATAAGATTGCTGTATCTGTTGCACAAGCTTATAAACAAGCCGGTAATTCAATTGTGGTTGATGTTTTGATGCACTTATTTACTGAAATCTTTAAAACGGGGGTATTTGACTGATGAATCCTAAGAAAGTAAAAAATAATGGCTTAAGAGTAGTAAGTCTATTTTCAGGTATTGGTGGATTAGATCTTGGTTTTAAATTCGCAGGATATAAATTGGTTTGGGCTAATGATTTTGATAAATATGCATGCGAAACGTATAAAGCTAATGTTAGTAAAAATGTTATTTGTGGAGATATAAGAGAAGAAAAAAAGTGGATTCCAGAACATGATGTTTTGATAGGAGGTTTTCCTTGCCAACCTTTTAGTAGCCTTGGCAAATTGGAAGGCTTTAATGATGAAAAGAGGGGTACGTTATTTTTTGAAATAGTCGATATTTTAAGAGCTCATGATACTAAAATTGTTGTGCTTGAAAATGTGAAGAATATAATTAATCATGATAATGGAAATACATTTAAAAGAATACTTAAAGAATTATGTGAAACTGGATATTATTGCTATTATCAAGTTTTGAATTCTGCCGATTATGGAATTCCACAAAGAAGAAATAGAATGTTTTTAATAGGATTGAATAAAAAATATTTTGATAATTCGCAATTTCAATTTCCAGAGAAAATCAACCTTGAGAATAAAGTAAAAGATCTCCTAGATAAAGATGTTGATAGCTCTTATTTTCTTACAAAAAGAATATCAAAAACAATTTTATCTACAGGAACCAAAGGATATATTGCAAAACCATCTATTGATAATGATATTGCAAAAACTTTATGTGCGACAATGCATAAGATGCATCGTGCTAGCCAGGATAACTATGTTACCGATGAAATAAATTATGAGCGGTGCAAAGATGACAATAGAATAAATGTAAGAAAGTTGACGCCTAATGAATGCCGTAAACTTCAAGGTTTTCCAGATAATTGGGTTCAAGTTGTATCTGATTGTCAAGCGTACAAGCAGTTTGGAAATGCTGTAACTGTAGACGTCGCTTATTATGTTGCAAAAGCTCTTTATGATTATTATAAGGTGAATTATCATGAACCAAACGTTGAAATGTAATGGCAGTTATTTATATTATTCTTCAAGTAAAGATGTTCTTTTAGCAAGTCATATTTATGAGAATTATAAAAACAATCCTAATTTTATAAATGAATTATCAAATATCGGAATTCGAATTTCGAAAATTACTTTGGATGTTTCATTATTGTTAGAACAACAAGACAACGGAATCGTCATTAATTTTTATGCTGTAAAAGCGGGAAAGAAATATTTGCTGCCAGTAGTTAAATCTAATCTTATTGATTATTTAATTGTTAATTCAACATGCTACTTTCTTTCAAACTTTGATATTTATAATGATCTATTTAATAATCTTGAAATTAATTTTTCAGCAATAATCTCATATACAAAATATATAAAATTATCTAATGAACTTAAAAAATCAAATTTAGCATTTGAAGATAATGTATTAAAGAATATTCAAATTGTTAAAAATGATGATTCAAGTTTTTATGTTCATGGTTTAAAAGCTAATTTATTTGATTATCAAAAAGCAGGATGCAATTGGTTAGCTTTTATGTACAGAAATCATTGTGGCTGCATTTTAGGTGATGAAATGGGATTGGGTAAAACTTTGCAAGTCATTGGCTTGATTGGCTATATGAAGGAACAAACTTCAAGAATTAGCACTTTAGTTGTTGCACCTATTTCGTTGCTTGAAAACTGGAAAAGGGAAATTAATAAATTTTATCCAACTCTAAAAGTGCTTGTCCATCATGGATCTAAAAGAACAGGCTATTATAAAGATTTTCTTGATTATGATGTCATTGTTACATCTTATTTAAATTGCCAAAACGATTTAGCGATCTTGAACATGATAAATTGGGATTTGGTTGCTTTAGATGAAGCACAGAATATTAAAAATCCTTATTCTAATCGAGCAAAATTAGTAAAAAAAATTAATAGAAAAATGTCAATCGCCATCACAGGTACTCCATTTGAAAATCATTTGACGGATATTTGGTCACTCACTGATTTTGTTATTCCTCAGTATCTTGGAAAATTGAGCACTTTTAAGAATATATATGAAGATAGCAATGAATCAGCAATTGTAATTGAAAACTATCTATCACCAATCATGATTCGTAGAAGAGTAACTGATGTTGCAAAAGATTTACCAGAAAGAGTTGATATTTCGCAAGCGTTATCAATGACCGAAAACGAAGCGCAATATTATGATAGTCAAAGAAAGAAATATCTATTTGAAGAATTGAAGTCTACAAAAATTGATAAAATACAAGGATTAAGAATGTTTTGCACACATCCTGCCGTGTATAAAAAAAGTGATGTTTCTACGGAAGCTGATCCTATTAAATATAGCACTAAATACGAAAGAACATGTGAAATATTAGATGAGATATTTCAAAAGGGTGAAAAGGCTATTATTTTTACATCTTTCAATGAAATGAATCGTATATTTAATTGTGACATTCCACGAAGATTTAATGTAGACACATTTTCTATAACTGGAGAAACAAATATCAATGATAGACAAGTAATTGTTGACACTTTTAGCAATTTGAAAGGTCCAGCATTGTTGGTGTTGAATCCCAAAGCTGCCGGTACTGGATTAAATATAACGAAAGCTAATCATGTAATACACTATAATCTTGAATGGAATCCTGCTGTTGAAAATCAAGCATCTGCAAGAGCTTATAGAAGAGGTCAAAAAAAGACTGTATTTGTTTATAGATTATTTTATATAAATACTATTGAAGAAGTTATTAACGATCGTATAAATAAAAAAAGAGAAATTTCAGATTTAGCTGTAAAAGGTAATCAAGGTGATACTGATCAAAATGATTTAATAAGAGCCTTGAAATTATCACCATATGGAGGCGATTTAAATGATTGAATATAAAATAAAAACATGGAAAACATTAAGCAAAAATGATACTGGCGAAACCCACTCTCATCAATCAGGAATTTCGATTCCTAAAGAGGTTGCAAAAACAGATATTTTTCCTCATTTAGGTGTAGAAACGCTTAATCCTAGAATTGAAGTTATATTCTATGATGAAGATAATAATGCATATACATTTCAATACATTTATTATAATGATGCTTTCTTTAGGCCAGATAGAAAACGTGGACATAATGAATTTCGAATTACGTGTGTAAAGGAATATATTCAAAAGTATTCCATAAAATCAGGAGATAGGATGTGGTTTGCTCTTGATTCTAACAATGTTCGTCGTATTGGTTTTGAAAGAATGGAAAGTGTTAATAAAGAACAAATTAAAAAAACACAAGAAAAACATAAGAAAGATGAACAATTCGTTTTGGTGTTAAAAGGCGGATGGAAGTACATTAAATACTAAGGAGGAAATTAAGATGCATAATGAAGAAATTATTTTAGAACCGGATCCAGCCAGGGTCATGGAAGGGTTGAGAGATACAGGTTATAGTTTTAATACAGCAATGGCCGATTTGGTTGATAATTCCATCTCAGCTAAGGCTACAATTATTAAAGTTAAGATCTCAAAAAATCTTGATAATACTGTGAATGTATATATCGCTGATAATGGAATAGGAATGGATCTAGATGGACTTAAAAATGCCATGAGGTATGGTTCTGTAAGAAGACAAGACCCTAGTAGTTTAGGAAAATTCGGATTAGGTTTAAAAACTGCATCAACGGCATTTTGCCGTTGTCTATCCTTACTTTCAAAGAATGAAATTTCTGAATATCATAAAGTTCAATGGGATTTGGATGAAATAGCAAAAACCAACAAATGGCTTTTATTGCAACCAGAAATAAATGAAGATGAAATTGATTTATTAGAGGAAGTAACAGATGGAAAATCTGGAACTCTTGTCATATGGGATAAAGTTGATAGATTATTAAAAACTTATTCAAACAACGGTTATTTAAACAAAGCTTATAATAAATTAATAGATGATTTGAAATTCCATTTTTCAATGGTTTATCAGCGCTTTTTAGATAAAAGTTTTACATCAGTTCCAAATGTTGAAATTTATGTGAATGATTCAAAAGTTGAGGCATGGGATCCTTTCTGCTTGAAACATCCAAAAACGAAGCAATTAGCAATTACAAATATAACAGTTGAAATGCCCAACGGCTCAATTACAGAATTTCAGTTAGGCGCTTATTTATTGCCAAGAATTGATGATTTTGCAAGCAAAGAAGAAAGAGCAAGTGCAAGAGTAAGTAATGATTTTGAAGGCTTTTATGTTTATAGAGAAAATCGTTTAATTTATTTTGGAAGTTGGCTTGGAATGTTTACTAATGATCCTCATATTTCTTTATTACGAGTTGATTTTTCTTTCGATCATACTTTGGATGATGCTTTCAATGTTGACATTAAAAAATCTAGAATTCTTTTAAGCGAAGAAATTTTTGCATATATCAAAGATAATTTCATTCCTGGCCCAAAAAGAGAAGCAGAAAATTTATACAGAAATACTAACAATGCTAAGACAGTTAAGGCTGGTCAAAATGCTCATGAAGCTTCCAACAATAATATTTCTCAAAAAGCATCATCACTTGAGAGCTCAAAAATTGATATAGTTGATGAAAATAGTGGAAAAGTCAACATTTCGAATTCTCAAGGAACATTCACTGGTACTATTAAAATTCAGAAGAGCACTAAGCCAGGACAATGTCGTGTTATTCCAGTTTCGTCGATCGAGGGGAATTTATTGTGGGAACCATCTATGGTAGACGGACAACATGCTGTGAATATAAATCAATCACATGAATACTACAACAAGGTGTATGCACCAAATTTAAATAATCAAAATTTAATAACTGGAATGGATGCTTTGCTATGGGCATTATCAGAAGCTGAATTAAGTACATACAACAGTGAAACAAAAGAACAATACGAAGATATGAGGGGGTTAGTTTCTAGATTTTTAAAAAAACTTGTGAATGATTTGCCAGAATTTGAAGGTAAAGATGACGAAACTGAAAAATAGAAATTGAGGCGTACCTATGATTAGTTGTGAAAGCATAAAAATAAAATTAGAAAATGAGTTTTACTTGGCTTTTGATGTGTCATATAACAATAAGTATGATTATTTTATTATTAGGCTTAAAGAATCAAATAAAGAATTATTTGAACTTATTGTAGAAATAAAAAATGAAATAAGACTAAAAATAATTGCCAAACCTGATGAATATGGAATTGATTTTCTATCTTTAATTAATAAATCTAATACAATAAAAAGAAAGAATTTTTGTAATTTATGGGATAAAGTAGAAAAAAAATTGAATCTAATTATTGATGGCAATTATGAAACAAAAGAATCTTTTATTAATAATCAAAATAATTGGAAGACATTTGAAATTGAATTTTCAAAGGTTCCATATTATGAAATTAAAGAAGATGCTGATGATGAGGCTATAAAATATATAACTTTAATATGTGGGATGATGCTTTCACTATTTGATTATTCTATTAATGGGTATGCTGAAGGGAACAAACACGAAGAAATTACCACAAAATACGAACGTAATTTTATAAATAGAGAATTAAGTTTATATTTAAAGGGATACAAGTGCAGTATTTGTGGTTTCGACTTTGAGAAGACATATGGTAAAATAGGAAAAGAATTCATCGAGGTTCATCACGAAGTTATGGTTTCTGATATGGGGGAAAATTATACTGTTGACATTCTTAAAGATTTGTTTCCTGTTTGTCCAAACTGTCATGCAATGCTTCATAGAAAATATCCGCCTTATACCATTGATGAGATGAAAGAAATTATTGAACAAAACAAGAATAATAAATAAATTGTAACGTGAAATAATAAAAATAGATGATAGTTGATTTATATAATCATATTAAGAAAATAAAAAAACAGTGAATTAATTACAATAGATATAATTAAAAAAATTTGCTGAGGTCATCACTAATAGCACAATAGAAATAGTTGTATTACAAATTGTAATTATTTTTAATTTACAGATTCATCACTTTTAAATGATTATCTTAAAAGGCATATATAAATTTGACATGATAATTAATTGAATATAAATGTTGAGATAGAACCTAGCTCATGTTTTGAGACTTTCTGAAACCTATTTAGGTTCAAATCTATGATTATAATAATTTGTAGTGTAAATATGTTAATGACACTAAATTTTAATTTTATTTCTATTTTTAAAACATTATGATAACTCAAATTTTGGGTTATCTTTTTTCTGTTAGTATATTATTTTTATAAGAAAAAATTGAAGATTACAAAAAATTCATATTATCCAAATAAAAACTTATAATCAAATAGTTGAATTTGTTTATGCCAAGAATTGTATTAATAATGAAAATTCAAAACTTAATTATCACTAAAAACGCAAATATTACAATTATTATTTAAAAGTATGATAAAATTTGTATAAACGTGTCTAATATTAATGATAGAGGTGATAATTTTATGACTGACTTATTTATATCAAATAATACAAATATTAAATTTCTTGATAAAATTAAAAACGCACTTGTAACATGTAAAAAGTGCTATTTATCAGTTAGTTTCATTAAAAAAGCAGGACTTGTTTTATTTGAAAAAGAAATGGAAACAGCATTAAAAAATGGAACAATTATTAAGATTATTACTTCAACATATCAAAATTTTACGGATATTTTATCTTTAGAAACATTTTATAACTGGCAAAAAGAATATACTAATTTTGAATGTCACTTAGACCTTGAGTGCTTTGGTGATAATGGTTTTCATTCTAAAGGTTATATATTTGTATATGATGATTTTACTGAGTTTATTGTTGGTAGTACTAATATAACAAGATATGCCATACTTAAAAATATTGAATGGAATGTTTCGCTATATAGAAACAATGATGAGCACTTGATTAAAGATGTAATGAGAGAATTTAATTTATTGTATAGTGCTACATTACCATTAACAAGTGAATTAATTGACAAATATAAATTGATGCTAGAATATGCTATTGAAAAATGGGATATGGATTATTTTAATCCTGATGTCATAAGCATTAAACCTAATTTAATGCAAAAAACAGCATTAAAAGAATTAAGAAGATATCGTGATGCTGGAGTAACAAAGGCATTAGTTATTGCTGCAACAGGTTCTGGTAAAACTTACTTGGCGGCTTTTGATGCAAGAAATTATAGTCCAAAGCGACTACTTTATATAGTGCACCGAGAAACAATTCTAAATGATGCTTTAGAGACCTTCAAAAAGATATTTGGATATGAACATACGTATGGATTTTATACAGGTAGAAAGCAAGAATTAGAATGTGATTATATTTTTGCATCATCATCAATGATTACCAAACATTTGGAAGAATTTGATAAGAATGAATTTGAATATATTATATATGATGAAGTCCATCATATTATGGCTGATAATGGACAAAGAATTTTCACATATTTTAAGCCTCAATTTTTGCTAGGCCTAACCGCAACACCAGAAAGAATGGATGATAAAAATGTTATAGAATTATTTGAAAATAATGTTCCATTTGAATTAAGATTACGTGATGCTATCTTAAATGATTTAGTTGTTCCTTTTCATTATTATGGCATAAGAGATGAATTTGCTGATTATAGCAGTACTGATAAAGCAAAAGCTGCACGAGAAATTGCTAGACAATTAAATATTGAATTCATTTCCAAACAAATTGAAAAATTACGTCCTAAAGATAAAAAACTAAAAGCCATAGCTTTTTGTACAAGTATTGAACATTCAAAGATGATGGCTAACAGTTTTAATGAAGTTGGATATAACGCTGTTGCATTAACTGGTGGTAATAATTTTGGCGAAAGAATCAAAGCCTTTAATGAATTACAAAGAGATGATTCATTGCTTGAAATAATATGTGCAGTTGATATCCTAAATGAAGGTGTTGATATTCCCGCAATCAACATGGTTCTTTTCTTAAGGCCAACCGAATCACAAACAGTATTTTTACAACAACTTGGTAGAGGACTTAGAAAATATAATGATAAAAAATATGTAACAGTTCTTGATTTTATTGGTAATAACTATGAACGATCAACTCAAATAGCTTTAGCTTTAGGGACACTTGGAAAAACAACATATACAGAAAAGAAATATTTAGCAGATTTAGTTGAAACAAATTTTAGATCTTTAAATATACCCGGAGTAGAAATATTCTTTGATGATCTTTCTAAAATAGAAATGATTAATTATATTAATAAGCAAAATTTTAATAAAGTAGATTATCTAAAAAAAGATTATGAGAATTTCAAAAAATATCTTCAAATTATGACATATCCAACTCATATGGACTATGTTAATTCAGAAATTGCACCTGACTTAATTAGGTTCATGAAAACTAAAATTGATAATAAAAAAAATAAATCATATTATACTTTTTTAAAGAAAATAAAAGAAGAAACGCTACCTTATTTTAAAGATGAAGAAATAGATTTAATTGATAATGTTTCAGAGTTACTGCCTATTGTAAGGTGTGATGAAATGCTCATTTTAAAAAGCATATTAAATAATGAAGAAATTAACCTTGATGCAATTGTTGGTTATAACACAAAGGTAACAAAAGAAACGTTAAAACATGCCCTAAACTTACTTATTAAAGAAAAAATACTAACTAATAAGTATAAATTAAATGTAAATGAAGTAAGTGATGAACTAAAAAACTATTTAAATGATTTAATTGAATATTCGCTAGAACTTTATGAAAGACATTTTGGCGAATTTGATGGAACTTTCAAATTAATGGGAAACTATTATAAAGAACAAGTAATGAGAGTATTATTGGAAAATTCTTTGATGTTTATGAAGGGAACAAAATTTAATGATAATGGCGTAACTTTTGTATTTATAGGATTAAAAAAAGATAGTTCTAAAGAAGAACGACTTAACTATAAAGATAAATTTATCTCTAGTAAAGTTTTTCAGTGGGAAAGTGAAAATAATACTACCACAGTTAATCCAACGGGCAAAAAACTTTTAAACACTAAGATTGTACATTTATTCATTAGAAAAATGGATAGTCAAGATGGCATAACATTACCTTTTACATATTTTGGTACAGGTAAATTTGCAAATATGCGAAAAACAAAAAATAATGAATTTGATACATTAACATTTGATATTATTTTGGATCATGAAGTAGAAGAAGAATATTTCTTAGATTTTGAAGTGCCAAGTGAGGAGACTAACAATGAATAAAAAACATTATGAAGTTGTTGCTGCGGTAATCGAAAAAGATGGTTTAATCTTTTGTTCAAAAAGAGGACCAAAAGGAGAGTGTGCCTATAAGTGGGAATTCCCAGGTGGCAAGATAGAACCAGGTGAAACTAAAGAGGAAGCATTAAAAAGAGAGATAAAAGAAGAACTAGATGGTGAAGTTATAGTTGAAAAATACATTGCAACTGTAAATCATGAGTATAATACTTTTTCTATTACAATGCATGTGTATAAGTGCTCATTGCTAGATCACCTAGTATTAAAAGAACATATAGATTATAAATGGGTTAAAAAAGAAGAATTAATGAATATTGATTTTGCAGAAGCGGATAAAAAGGTATTATTTAGTAACCTTAATAAATATAGATGAAAAAAATTGACAAGTATATGACATGATAATCATTACCAACAGTAAATACAAAATTAAATTTTGTTATAAATAATAAAAATGCGTCCAAAGTAAATAGTGAATAATTTCATTTTTATTCACGGTCTACTTTAGAGACATCATATCAAATAGCCTAATTAGATAGTAATTACAATATAAACATAATAGGAGCGATACCATGATTCCAACTTATATAACCAAATGGTTAAACATAATAGAAAAAATGAATAATGATAATACATATAAACTAGCATGGGGAAGAGCAATAATTGAATGTGTTGTATTAGATGAATATTTAAAAAAAGACAACTACATTATAGTTGGGTTTCAACATATATCTGAAAAAATGTTAAAATACTACTGGAATCAATGCTTTTTCTTCAATCTTAAGCAATCTCCATATGTAGATAAAATTCCACTTATACAGTCATATACAGAAAATTTGATAAAAGAATATAAAGAAAAATCAGGGAAAGTCATTCCTATTTGGTTTGATGAGTGTAAACTGTTTTTTGAAAAATATGATTTGAAAACATATAATGATACAATAATTATGATTTCAAAAGTTTTACCAAAAGATGTATCATATCGTTTTTTAAAAACCCCTGATGGAATAGAAGAAGTATATGAATATATCAATGGTAATAAATTTATTAAGATTAAATATGATGATTCAATTTGCTTAAAGGAATATTCTATTCTAATTTCTCAATTATTAAATTACAAATGGACACAACTATTAGAAAAGTTTAATTATGCCCCTAAAATAGCATCAAAAGTAAAAGGCATTTCTGAAAATAACATACATAGGTCAAGCCTTACAAAATATAAGAATGTTTTAATGGAACAATTTAAAGACGGCAAAATATTAGATTTTTATACAGGTCAAGAATTAAGTGAAGGTGATATCAGTATTGATCATGTTATTCCTTGGAGTTATATTTATAGTGATGATATTTGGAATTTAGTTATTACATCTAATAGTTATAATAGTAGTAAATCTAATGCAATTCCAAGTGAAGAAATTATCACAAAACTAGAAGAAAGAAATAAAAGTCTACTAGATGTGATAACTCAGTCGAAATATAAACTTCAACTTGATGCATCAATAAAAAATCAAACACTTAGAAAAATTTATTACGATTGTAGGTTATAATATGAATAAAGAATATTACACTAAACATTTAAATGATTTCATCAATGACACAACAAATACTGATATGAGTACAATATATAAGTTTTTTGAGAAGTATTTAACAAAACAAGCAAGGATTCTAGATATTGGCTTTGGCTCAGCTCGTGATATGATATATTTTAGTAAAAACTATGATGTTTATGGTATTGATATAGTTGATGGTTTTATAGAAAATGCTAAAAGCAAAAACCTCAAAAATATCACTAAATTATCAGTACTTGATATGAATTATTATAATGAATTTAATGCAATATGGGCATGTGCATCGTTACTTCATATTAATGAAAAAGATTTAAATGAAGCATTTAAAAAATGCTCTAATGCATTATTACCAAATGGCATAATGTATTGTTCGTTTAAATATGGAAACTTTCAAGGTGAAAGAAAGGGTAGATATTATATAGATTTAACTGAAGAATCAATTAAAAAATATTTATCTAATACTAATATGGAAATATTAGAATATATGATAACTTCAGACGCAAGACCAAATAGATCTGATAAATGGTTAAATGTAATTTTAAAGAAAATATACAAGAAAAATAAATGAAAGAAAGCGATTGGAAATTATTTAAAAAATTATCACCAAAGTGGCAAGAAAAATACATGGCTAAGTTAAATAAAGAATATATTCAACTATTTCTCCAAGATCAACCAGCATCAAGCTTATTTTGGGAACTTGACAAAAGAATTAAACAAGATAAAACTTGCTAGATTAAAAGTTGTAACTAATTTAGTAGGTTTAATTAATGATAAGGTAATTACATTTGAAGATCTTAGTGATTTTAGTGATGAATAAAAGAAGAAGTAAAATCATATTTAGATTTTTACATATAACATTTAAATACTTAAGCATATTACTGATACTAGTAAATATGCTTTCTTTTCATTTTTCACATGTAAATAGAATATTTAAAGTGTGCATAATAATATAAATACAGTAATTTATAAATATAATCTAAACAATTTTAAAATTAACTAATTTGTGGTATCATATATAAGTAAAAGTGTGGTGAGAATATGCCTAAAATATTTAAGTATAAAGACGCAAGAAATCAAATTAAATATTACAAAAATTTAAGTAAAAATTTGAATAATGCATTGAATATAAAAAATGAGAATTTTGATGAGTTAATTGAATGTATAAAAATGCTTCAAGATAAAGGCTTTTTCTTTGAAGCAACTAAAAATGCATTAAATGATTCTAAAGTTTATACTGATGATATAAACTTTGGAATTTTATTGTCAAGTATATATTATTACTTAGAAAGTAAGAAATATGTTAATATCTGTGATTCATTATTAAATACATATAAAGAATTAATCAAAGAACAAGTTTCAAGTTTAGTTGCTGGATCTAATCCTATACTTTGGTTTTTTACATCTAAAAGGAAAAAAGAAAAGATAGAAGAATCATTTAATGAGTTAGAAAAACTTAAAGGTGAATCATTTGTTGAATCATATAATGATGTAATGTATCAATTATCAAATATTAAAAACATTGATTTAAAAGATATAAAAAAAGATTATGTTTGTAATAATAAAAGATATAAAGACTCTATTTATGAGATAAATAGAACAGTATTAAATGATAATGCTATTGCTCCGGCATTTAGCAAGTTACAAGATGAATATAACACTTTTATCCAAGAATTTAGTAACATTGAAAGTTCAATACCTACATGTAAAAATGAAATTAGAAAATCTATTGATGAATTACTAAACGAAGAGTTTGTAACTGAATTAAGAAAAATTCCTATTGAAGAGTTATCTCGAATAAAACCAGGCATAAGGATTAAAAATCTTAAAAATAGTGGTTATGAAACTTTCCTTGATATATATAATACATCAGTATTAAAACTATCAAATGTATATGGTATAAGTTCAGATACCGCAAGTTTTATTAAATATAAATGTGATGAATATGCTTTAGAAATTAGAAAAAACCTAAAAGTAAAACTCTCAGTAGATAAAAAAACTAAAGCATCAACAGATGTAGTTAAAAAAATATGTGATTACAAAGATAGAATAGAGTTTTTAAAAGAAATAGATGAAATAGAAAAACAATATAAAAAAGAACTAAATAGTTCCTTTAATTTACTTTTATCACTTGGTAACTGTGTGAATGTTCCTTTTATGGATGCTGATGAATTTAGTAAATATAAATCAGCTTACAAAAATATTAAAGATATTTTATTTAGTGTTTATCAACCAGTAGTAAATGAATCAAAAGCAAAGTTTCATAATGGTTTACCAAACGCAAATTATGCTTGGGATAACTTTGCACAAAACTCAATTAGTTACTATAATATTATAGAAGAAATATACCCAGAAGTATTAGATACTAGTGATTATGTTTATGGCCTACCTGATGAATTCGCAAAAGAAATTCAAAGTGAACCATTATTCCTAGATGGTTTATCATGCACCTTAAGAAAATACCAAGAATGGGGTGTAAAATATATCATTCACCAAAGAAAAGTATTGTTAGGCGATGAAATGGGACTTGGAAAAACCATTCAAGCCATCGCTTCAATGGTATCACTTAAAAATTGTGGTGCAACTCACTTTTTTGTTGTATGTCCAGCATCAGTAGTAACCAATTGGTGTAGAGAAATTCAAAAACATAGTAACCTTAATGCTATTTTAATTTATGGTAGTGACCGCAAGCTTGCCTTAGATAAATGGTTAAAATATGGTGGTGTAGCTGTAACAAACTATGAATCAGTTTCAAACATCAAACTAGAAGATGATTACAAGTTTTCACTTCTAATTGTTGATGAAGCTCATTATATAAAAAACATTGAAGCAAAAAGAAGTGCAGCTACTAGAATGTTAGCTAAACATACAAATCGACTATTATTAATGTCAGGTACCGCACTTGAAAATAAAGTTGATGAAATGATATCACTAATTAGTGTTTTAAGCCCCACACTCGCTTCTAAACTTAAAGGCATAGCTTTTAAACCATCGTCAGAACAATTTAAAGAAAGTGTTGTACCAGTATATTATAGACGAAAAAGAGAAGATGTGTTATCTGAATTGCCAGATAAAATTGAAAGTGAAGAATGGTGCACATTAGATACAGAAGAAGAATACATATATGAAAAAAGCATCATGGAAAGAAAATATCTAGATGCAAGACGCGTATCTTGGAATGTTAATGATCTAAATAAATCATCTAAAGCGAGTAGACTAAAAGAAATAGTAGAAGATGCAAAAAAAGAAGGACGCAAAGTTCTAGTATTTTCCTTCTTCCTAGATACAATTAATAAAATATATAATTTCCTAAAGGATAAATGCTTGATGCCAATTAATGGTTCTGTTAGTGTTGATATGAGACAAGAAATAGTAGATGAATTTAACAAGGCACCGGCTGGCACAGTTTTACTTGTTCAAATAAACACAGGTGGTACCGGCTTAAATATTCAAGCCGCAAGTGTAGTTGTGATGTGTGAACCACAATATAAGCCTTCAATTGAAAACCAAGCAATTTCACGTGCATATAGAATGGGACAATCAAGAAATGTCCTTGTCTATAGATTGCTTTGCGAAAATACAGTTGACGAAAGAATGATGGAAATTTTATTAGAAAAACAACAAATATTTGATATGTTTGCTGATAAATCAATTGCAGGTGAACAAACACTTGAAATAAACGATAAATCATTTGGAAACATTATTGAAAAAGAATATGAACGCATAACCAAAAAGAATGAAAACCTTAAAACCACTTTAAATGATTCTAAAGTAGAAAAATTAAATTCTAACAACCTCACAAAACTAGCAATAATAGAAACAGGTAAAAGCTATTACGAAAAAATAATGAAAATGAATTATTATGAATTAGTCCAATTCCTAATTAATAAATATGGACCTGCTAAATATGATTATTTTGTTAACGATAAATGCAGAACCACAAATCAAAAAGTCAAAAGAACCAGCGAAGGACTGGTTTGTCATCACATCGATGAAGATAAAGCCATTATGCTTTGTAATAAAGATTATGCTGCAAAAAATCCGTTTGAATATCAAAAAGCAGATAGACTTGTATATTGCAACTATTTAGAACATTTATTATTACATATTCTTATTGCTGAAGGACCAAAGGCTACAAATAGAAATATTAATGAAACACAAGGTATAGGTGGAGCTGTAAACTTTATTTGTAAACAATTAAATGATTATTATAACGGATATCAATATAGTGAAGAATGGTTAATAAATGCAATGGCAGTAATAAAAGACGATTATGAATCATACATAATGATGCTAAAAAAACTATGGTATGTAATTAAAAATAATCGCATACTTGCATCAAATATATCTAAGGATGATCTGGCTAAGGGGTCAAATGAAAATGTATATCCAAGTATTTTAAATCGTTTGAATGATTATAGCATTTACTAATTAGTAATATATTTTTATTTAATAATTGTTTTAATTTTTTACAGAAATATTAAAAAATGGGGCTGTTAAATAACCTATGAAATGAAGTGCACCCTTTTTTCTATTGATTTTATTACTTAGTCTTTTTTGACTAGGTTTTTTTCTTACTTCTGGTTTTAAATCATCTAGAGCTATCCAGTAATTAAATTTGCCTTTTCCACTATAATGTTTAAATAATTTTCGTATATTGTAGCCTAAGCATATAAGTTTTATTTCAGCAGATGCCTTTATTAAAGATGTTCTTCTTAATCTAGTATACATCATATCTTGTTTAATTACACCGTATGCTCCTTCGACTTGAGAACTTCTATTAACTCTTAACTCTATTCCTTTAATAGACAACAAATTTGATTCAGCTTGTTTAATAAATTGTTGTAATTCTGTGACAACTTCAAAAATTTTTTCATTTTTTGACTTATCTTTCAAGAATCTCTTACAGTAATCATTAAATCCGCAGCCATCACATCCTGTTATTTTATAGAATACTGCATTAGCTTTTTTAGGATGCCTATTAATTTCTTTAGTGGGATACCCAATTTTCCCGTTTAAGCAAGCAATTGAGTTGTCATCATTTATAATATATTGTGAAGGATATCTTCCCGATATATTTCCTTCCCAACTAAAATATTTAACATAATTACCAATTTTATTAGACGATAGGAATTTATAGTTATCTAAACTACCATATCCTGCATCAGCACATACATTTTTAGGATATTCATTATAATAGGAATAATGTAATTTTAAAATATCAATAAATAAGTTTAAATCTGTACGATGTTGTGATACTAAACAACATGTAATTAACCCTCTTGATACAATAATTTGCGTGTTGTAAGCAGCATGAAAATTGGTTCCTAATCCTGAATAATAATCTCTTTTCAAACACATAGCAGTAGCATCGTGATCAGTTTTATAATATGAATTTCTATTATTACCACATATAGATTCTTTTTCTTCATATTCTAATGATTTACTTAAATATTCACAAAGTAATTGATAATCTTTAATATGATTCTTGTATTCAATAGTATTAACATCTAGAGAATGTACCGAATAATTAAATTCTGTAATTTTTTTGAAATTAAAGAAGATTCTATAATACCAGATGAAGGAATTGCATTATGTAAAGAATATTTAATTAAAAGATCACGAATTTTAGTAGATAACTTTAGATGAAATTTTGTAGGTTTCCAAACAAATTTGTATTTATTTGCATCAGCTTCAAATTTAGAGCCATCAATAAAAACATCATCCATGGATAAACTACATTCAAGAAAAATTGATTTTGTAATTAAAGCAAAAATTTTATCAATATTATGAATAATTACATCATTAATAAAATTTGATATAGAGACGTAAGTAGGTTTAATATTATTAGATATATACATATATCTAGTATCAAAAATGCACTTTTCCTCCATATCACGAAGCGAACTTGTAGAAAAAGCAAAAGAATACAATACTAGAGCTAGCATATTATACTGGTTATATTGTGGCCTACCACCTTGAGAATTAGATTTAACATAGTTATTTATAATACTTCCTACTCCTGATTTACTTAATAAGCGTAGGAATTTGTTAATTTTACTTAACTCTATATTTTCCTCATCACATATTAGAACAAAAAAAGATCTGTTTATGTTATAATTAAACATGGTAAAACCTCCTGACAGAGTTATTTGGTAATAGGACAAAACAATATTACTAGTTATGAAAAAACATACAAAAGTATAGTTTAGTCACAGAAAGCAAGAATACTTCAACATATAAATACCTAAAAAAATACAAATATCAACGAATAGCAATTTGCAAAATTCAAAACTCTTAAAATATTTAACAAGTTTCCCTAAAATCTAAAAAGAAATCAATTTTAATCTTATGCGATTAACGTGAATTATTTTTAAAATTGTGTTATAATTTTTAAAGAAAAATGGAAGGATAAAACATATGAATATAAAAAAGGAACTTAACGATCATACATTAACAATCAAGATTGATGGTATCTTAAATTCATCAACATCCCAACTTGCCACCGAAGAATTAAAAGACGAACCAATTAATGAGGCAACTAAAGTAGTAATTGATTTACAAGATTTAGAATATTTATCTAGTGCAGGACTTAGATTAATTCTAAATTTAAAAAAAGAAAGTGGAAAAAAAGAATTTTCCGTCATTAATGTTAACCTTGATGTTTTAAAGATTTTTAATGATACAGGGTTTTCTGAAATTATGACAGTTGTACCAGCGTATCGTAAAGTAAGCGTAGAAGGATGCAAAAAAATAGGAGCAGGAGCTTGTGGTGAATGTTACCGTTTAGATGATGAAACCATCATAAAATTATATTATTCAAAAATTACAAAAGAAGAAATTGAAAGAGAAAAAGAACTTGCTAAAAAAGCCTTTATTTTAGGTGCCCCTACCGCCATCTCTTATGATATTGTGGAATGTGATGGTAGAAAAGGTGTTATATATGAATTAATTCAAGCCAAAACTCTTTCCGAATTAATTAGAAATGACATGGAACATATTGATAAATACATTGATATGTATGCTGATGTATGTAAAAGCATCCATAGTATTGTTTTAGAAAATAACAGTGGACTTCCCTACTATCAAGCAGCCGCGAACCTAGATATTGATCCAATAGATGAAATAACAAACGAAGAAAAAGCTTACTTACATAAATTCTATGACCTAATTCCTAATTGTAATCATTGCATTCATGGTGATTTAAATATGAACAATATCATGATTCAAGATGGAAAACCTGTTATCATTGATATGGGAGAATTCTCAATTGCCAATCCAATTGTTGAAATGGGCTTACTACATTTTAGTTTTGCCTATGTAAATCCAAAAGAAGGAATGAATGACTTTTACCATCTTCCTTCAGATGTATGTAGGATGGTTCAAGATAAACTATTTGACCGCTATTTTGGTACACATGATTTAGAAGAAATTAAAAACACGCACCCCTATGGCAAATGGCTAGAACCAGTTGCATGGTTTAGATTTTCAACCTCAATTCTTAAAAGCAAAACTTGGTTACCAGAATTAAAACCTTTTGCCAGAGAAATTTTAAGAGAAAAACTAATACCATTTATTAAGGAAAATGAATAGGAGAAACCTATGCTAAACCTAATAATTATAGGTCTTATTACCATTTTTGTCTCATTTTTTCTTTATTTACTTAACCGTAAAACCAAATTTAGTCAAATCAAACCTTGGTTAAAACAAACAATCATTGGCATCATTTTTGGTGTTCTTGCCATTCTTTCAACAAAGTTAAGTTTATCAAAAGATGAATTTACAATTAACGTCCGAGACTCAGTTCCTCTTTGTGCAGCCTTAATTTTTGGTTGGCCTGCAGGTATTATTACGGGGACAATAGGTGGTGTGGAAAGATACATAGCAGGTACTTTCTTTGGCGTTGGTCCATATACTAAAGTTGCTTGTTCACTTGCTTGCATTATTGCGGGGGGTGTTAGTGCCATCATCAAAAAAGTATACTTCAAAAATAAAATTCCTAATTGCTTTTGGGGCTTTCTAATGGGCATAGGAATTGAAGTTATGCATATGTTACTCCTCATTTTTACTAACTTTAATGAAGCTGCGAACATCTTTATAATAGTTAAAACATGCGCAAATCCGATGATTTTAGGAGTTGGACTCGTAGCAATGTTTTCACTTTTAACAGTTAATTTATATGAATTAAGAGAAAATAACTACAAAATAGATACGAGAAAAAGCCTACCTAAAATGTTTCAAAAAGGCTTAGTGGTCCTTCTTTCTTTATCATTTATCGCCACCCTTGTTTTTGCATATTCAATTCAGCATAAGATTTCAAATGAAGAAGCAGAAAGCTTACTTATCTTAAATTTAGAAGATTTAAAGGAAACAATAGAAGAAGATTTACCAGAAGAAGACCTAAAAGAAAAGATTAAAAACTGGCGTGTTGGTAAAAATGGTGGTATTGCAATCTATGATATGAATGGAAAAATTCTCTTCGCAACATACAACGGAGAACTCCTAAATGCAACCGAAAACTTAAGCGATTATGCCCACATAAAACCCTTAGTTGTTTTTAATGCAACCATTAATAAAACCAAATCTTACTGTATTTATCAAATCCTATCCGATTATAATTACATTATCGTTAGTTACATTCCCGTTAATGAAGTTACCTTATACCAAGACTTAACAATGTACATTACCGTATTTACCGAAATTATCATTTTTGTATTACTATTTGGTTTAATATATTATATGATTAACCGCTTAGTTGTACAAAATATTCAAAAAGTAGTAAGTGGCTTAAAACGTATATCTAATGGTAATCTTGAAACAAAAATTGAAGTTAGAACGACTAAAGAATTCAATTATTTATCTAATGATATTAATAAAACCGTTGATACCCTAAAATACTATATTGATGAAGCAAATTCAAGAATAGATAAAGAACTTGCCCTTGCTAAAGAAATCCAACACTCAGCCTTACCTAATGTCTTTTTGCCATTTCCAGATCATAAAGAATTTGATATTTATGCATCTATGAATACAGCCAAAGAAGTAGGTGGCGATTTCTATGATTTTTACTTACTAGATACCACCCATCTTGCTTTAGTTATAGCTGATGTATCAGATAAAGGAATTCCTGCAGCTTTATTTATGATGCGCGCAAAAGCCATCATTAAAAGCCTAATGGAATCAGGTAAAACAATTACCACAGTACTAAAAGAAGCAAATGATAAACTATGTGAAAACAATGATAAAGGGATGTTTGTCACTGCGTGGCTTGGCGTTATCGACTTAACTAGTGGTAAATTAACATATGCATCGGCAGGTCATACCCATCCGCTTATTTCAAATAATGGTACCTTCAACTATTTAAATGAAAAACATTCATTTATATTAGGAGGACTTCCTAATATGAAATATACTGAATATGAATTAACAATGGAAAAAAATAGTATATTATACCTTTATACAGATGGAGTAACTGAAGCAGTAAATTCTGATAATAAATTATTTGGAGAAGAAAAATTACAACAATTAATTAATTCCATAAAGCCAACATCAATGCAAGAATTATGTGAAGAAATACTTCAAAATATTGAAAACTTTGCAAGTGGTGCTTGCCAAGCAGATGATATTACAATGCTTGCTTTTAAGTATAATGGTATTTCTAAACTAAATGAATTAGAAATAGCATCAAAAATTCCAAATATTGATGAAGTTACTACTTTTGTTTGTAATAAAATACCAGAAGAAAAATTACCAAAAATAAAAGCTTCAATTTGTATAGCACTTGATGAAATCATTAGTAACATCTGTAAATTTGCTTATAAGGATAATGAAGAAGGCAAAATAAAAATAACAGTTGATGTTAAAAATGATGGTGTAAGCATAAGTTTCACCGATACAGGTGTTCCATTTAACCCACTTCTTATGAAAGAAGTAGACACAACATTAAGTCTAGAGGCAAGACCAATAGGAGGACTTGGAATTTACCTAGTTAAAAAAATGATGGATAACGTAAAATATGAATATTGCAATGATGCAAATATTTTCACTATCTTTAAAAAATATGAAAACTAATTGAAAAAGGAGAAAATAAATGAACAACAATGATGATTCTGATGCGGACCCAGACAGTTTTGTGCCGCAGTTAATTTTAATAGTAATTTTAACCCTTGTTAATGCTTTTTTCGCCGCTGCTGAAATGGCGATTGTATCAGCCAACAAAAACAAAATTAAACGTTTAGCAAGTGAAGGAAACAAAAAAGCTAAAGCAGTTGAAAAACTATGTAGTGATGAAACAAAATTTTTATCAACAATTCAAGTAGGAATTACTCTTGCGGGATTCTTCTCAAGTGCCACTGCCGCCCTTACTTTATCAAGCGATTTTGCTTTTGTACTTCAAAAAGTCCATATCCCTTATAGTAGTCAAATTGCCACAATTTTAATTACAATTATCCTTTCCTACTTTACCCTTATCTTTGGTGAACTTTTTCCTAAACGAATTGCCCTAAGAAATCCAGAAGCAACATCAATGCGTTTTGCGAAAACATTACTCGTGATAAAAGCAGTATTTAGTCCTTTTGTTAAAGTACTATCCACAACCACTAATTTTGTGGTTAAAATAACCGGTGTAGAAAAAGGAATAGAAGAAGAAAAAATATCAGATAGTGATATTATTGATGTTGTTAATGAAGGAAGAGAAGACGGAACCGTTGATGAAGACAAATCAAAAATGATTGAATCAACATTAAAGTTTTATCACTTAACCGCGACCGACTTAATGGTACCTCGTGTTGATGTTTTTATGATAGATATAGATGATGACCTTCAAACTAATTTAAGAAAAATTCTAGCTGAAAAATATACAAGAATTCCCGTATATCAAAATGACCGTGATAACATCATTGGGATCATTAACACAAAAGATTTACTAAACTCTTGTTATGATTCAAGTCTTGATAAAATAGATCTAAAGAGCATTATGCGTGAAGCCTACTTTGTTCATGAACATATTGATGCTAGTGATTTACTTAAAAAGATGAAGGAAAATAAAGAACAAATGGCATTCTTAATGGATGAATTTGGGGGATTTTCAGGAATTGTAACGATGGAAGATTTAATTGAAGAAATCGTAGGTAATATCCTAGATGAATATGATGAAGAAGAAACACCTATATTAAAAGTAGATGAAAACAAATATATTATTATTGGTAACCTTCCTATTCATGAATTAAATCATGAATTAGACTTAAAACTAGATGAAGAAAATAATGAATATGATACCATTGCGGGGTTAATTGTTTCAAAAATAGATAGAATACCTACATCTAAAGATCAAATAGAATTAGATGTAGATGATATTCATATAAAAGTACTTGAAATAAATGGAACTAGAATCAGGAAAATCTTAATTGAAAAATTTGAAAAGGAAGAGGTAGCATAAAAAAAGAAATGCAGACACAAATATTAGTGCCTGTATTTTTGCACGCAAAAATTTAATTTATTTATAAGGAAATTTCATTTTATAAAAAAAAGTATATAATTTGCAAAATATTCCTTCAAATTATCAAATTTTACTATATATTGAACTTTTTGATTCAGCACTTAATTTTGTGAAAAAGAATACTAATAAGAAATGGAAAAAAAGAAGCAAGTGGCAGAATTGAAATGCCTGAGTATGATGAGATTGCAAGATAATAGAGTTGAAATTACATCTCCTGGCCCAATGGCATCAGGCGTATTAATTAATAAAGAATTAAGTAATAATATACCATCAATTAGAAGAAATCCAATTTTAGCAGATATATTTGCACGAATGAGATTTATGGATAGACGTGGTAGTGGCTTTGATAAAATTGTTAATGGTACAAATAAACTTTTTGATGATAATGAAAATCATGTTGAATTTTACGCTACTGAAACCCATTTTAGTGTAGTAATTTATAATGCAAATTATGAAAATGACAAGGTAAAATTATCTGATAATGCACAAAAATATTTAAAGCCATTATTAATAAACCACCTATAACAAGAAAAGAATTAGAAGAAGTTATTGGTAAAAAGGAATCTACAGTTAATAGAGCAATAAGAGAATTAAAAGAACAAGGATATATTGCTGAAAAAGATTCGGATAGAAATGGTGAATGGAAAATTCTAAAATAATATTTTTTGATAATAAATAAAGTAATGTAGAAATTTAATGTTCTCCAAAATGTCCCTCAAAATGTCCCTCAAAATGTCACCCATGGAAATGTGGGTTTAAAGCACAAATAACAATACGCATCAAGGCATAATGCTTTGGTACTTTTATTATTAAAATTTACATTGCATGATTGTTGATACATAGTAAGGGGTAAAAATGGAATTAACAGATAGCAAATATCAAAAAAAATGTTGTTGAAATTAAAAAACTAAGAAAGAAAAGAGGAAATGCTTAAGCTGTTATCTAAAAACAATAATAAAAAAACCATATGTAATATACTTAAAGTGATTATACCGTTAGAATTAAATGAATGAATTAAAAAATATGGATTTAATGTGTTCCAATCTTTAAAAAAGCACTAGTAATTTAGAGCCTAATTTGATTGTATTAATAAGCGGTAATAATTTAAACAAATGAATTAATGCTTGTAGTTAATGATGAAGAAAAACTTTTAACTTCCTAGTTTATATGATAAGAACAATGTATTAAGACCTTTGTCAAAAAGAACCAAAGTTTTATATGAATTTAATTGAAAATAAAACAAACAGCACCAAAATAATTAAAACTTTAATTAGTGAAAAAGAAATTAATTGAAAACTAGTTTATTCAAATAAAATGAAAATATTTGGCAATTTAATTGATTTAAGAAAAACTGTTCTTTCATATGTATATGAAAAGTTACCTCAGTTTCAAAGTCATGCTAAACTATTATCAATTGCACATAAACTTGTTCCATATGAGTTATTGCAAGAAATAATTAGTTGGTATGCTTTAACAATTTTATATCAAGCATTCCTTTAGAAATTGAAATTATTTCAATATCTTTAGTATTTACATTTGCCTAAAATAGTGAACTAACTGTAAAAAAACTTTTTTAAAGATATAGAACAAGAAAATTAAACATAGAAAAAATACAAGAAAAGCAACAATGCATACATTGCTTTATAAAAAATGGTTATTGAATATAATAAAGAATTCCGCATTTTTTCAAAAAATGCTAATAATCATTTAAGCAAATTAGTGATGCAAAATGTCATATTTCAAACTAGAAATGGAAAAGCCGCAAATATAAAAATAAAAACCAACCATTTATAACTAGCACATTTGAATAAAAATGTCAATAAAATTACGAGAAGTAGTTGCATTTTCTGAATGATTGTGGTATAATGTTACTAGTGCTTATTATATAACTATCTTTGGTATCTAATCAAATTAGATAAAGGTTGTATAATGGTCATAAAATCTAAAAAAGGAAAGGAAATAAAACAATGAAAAAAAGATTTTTTGCTTTTTTTATGCTATTGATGGCTCTTACTTTAGTAACTTCTTGTGAAAATAATAAGAATAAAGAAAAAGAGCAATTAGCAACTCCTAAAAATGTAGTAGTAAGTGAAGAAGGACTTGTTACATGGGATGTTGTTGAAAATGCTGATGAATATTTTGTTGAAATTAGTGAAGAAAATAAAAAATATAATACTACCGTTTATGAATGTGAATACCAACTTGAAAATGTAAATAATAGCTGTACAATTACAGTTGTTGCAAAAGGTGATTCATATAAAGATTCTTCAAAGAGTTCTGTTGTATCATTTGAAGGATTAATTGCAAAACAACAAAAAGTATTATATAGTGATTTAGTTGACCTTACAATCGGTGAGAAGAGTGCCGAACTAACTGCTGAAGAAGCTGCCGTTTATGATGAGGCTGCTAGCTATTTAGCAACTGCTGCTAAAAACTTAGTTGAACTTGGCTACAATGAAGAAACAATCGCAACTATTATGTCCGCAATAGAAAATGCTGGCGAAGATGCAAAAACTGTTGCAATGACCCTAGTTACAATTTTATCAACATATGAAGCTGAAGACGTTAAGATGGCTTTATACTATGCCGAAGTACAACTTGTTGGCAAATTATATACAACTCACTTTGAATTACAAGGTGCTGAAGGATGCGAAGACCAAGTTGCTTTTGTTGATAAAGCTATTGAAATTATTACGGCAGAAGATGTACAACTTGTTGATCATTTATGTAACATTCTTGAAGTTGTTAAATCAATTTCTAAAGATGTTGATCTAAAAGTTATGCCTTTAGTTACTGTTTTAATGCAAGAAATTAATGCTGGAAATCTTTCCGCAAAAACTATTTACAAAGTTAAAAATGCGGTTGTAGGTATTTTAAAAACTAACTTAATAGATGTTGAAGATGTTAAATATTTCTATGATTTAGTAGAATCTATAGATGAAGAAGCTTTAACTTTAATAATGCAACAAACTGCTGAATCAAATCCAACTGTTCAAATTGTTGTTGAATTAGTTCTTGAAGTTTTACCTGAACTTCCAGAAGTTAATTTTGAAGAAGTATATGCTGAAGGTCAAGAAGTATACCTTGCTTTATTACAAGCAGTAGAAGATGTTAGTGAAGAATTTATCGCTAAATTATTAACTTATGAAAGCCCTACAGAAATGGCTATTTATGCAATTGCAACATTATTACCACAATATCTACCTGATGAATTAGATATTCCAACAGAGACTGCAGATGTAGTAATCGC
Organism: Bacillota bacterium; assembly: GCA_963648435.1. Taxonomy (GTDB): domain Bacteria; phylum Bacillota_I; class Bacilli_A; order ML615J-28; family CAG-313; genus UMGS75. Next base: position 14,490 of record CAVJDT010000009.1, on the reverse strand, counting down.
TGTTGTTAATAAATTAATTGCTAAATACTTACCTTCTGATGAAAAAGCATTAACACTAGAAGACTTAATTGGATTAACAGATGAAGAAGTTAAGAGCGTACTTGTAAGTGCTATTAACTTAGTTAATAGTTTAGGTACAGCAGTTCTTGATGCAACAAAGAGTCCAGAATTATTTGATGCAATAATGGGTCTAAAAGATGTTACAATATATGAAAGCACTGCTTATTCATATTGTGAAGGAACGCTAGAAGACATATATAGTGATGAAACTATCGCTAAAATCTTAGAAAACTATGTAAATCCAGAATTTACCCATGGAAGTGAATATACTGAAGTTTTATCATCTACAGTAACTGATACATCAGCTTATGCTAGCGTTGGAACGCTTATGATAATAGATTATATAACTAATGAAGAAGAAACTGAAAAAATTTATTACTATCAATTAAAGATTGAAACAATAACTTTGGAAAATCTTCAAAACTTACTTCCAGTTGTACAATTATTCTCTGGTAAACTTGATGATGTAACAACTAATCTAACTGCTTTTGTTAATGCATTAATCGCAGTAGCTGGTAAAATTCAATTATCTGAAACTATTGTTGATGCTGAAACAAATGCACAAATTCAAGCAATTCTTGGTATAATAAGCCAACTTGAACCAGGTGATTTAGACGCATTACTTGGCAATGTTTACAAACTTGTAGGAATGTTTGTGGTATATGCTGAAAAAATCAATATTAATGAAATTGCTTTAGGCATTTCACAAAGCAATTTAGAATCATTAATGGCTGTACTTCCTGGATTTGCAAGTGTAGAATCAGTAAATGAAATGCATGCTTTAGTTACAAATGCTGGTGACGTACTTGAAAAATTAAACTTATTAGAAGCAATGGGCTTTGAAAACAAAGAACAATTTGTAACCCAAGTTACGGGAATAATTGATTCAACTTTCCCTCTACCAGAAGTAGAAGAATAATTAAATAAACAAAAAGGCTATTTAGGAAACTAGATAGTCTTTTCTTAAAAGCCAATTAATGGCAAAAATAAACAAAAAATGTTAAAATAGTAGTAATTTAAAAAATAGAATCACATTCACTTATTTACACACCATGATTCTAAACGGAGGTATGTATGAATGAATGTTTTTTTATTGCTTTAATATTAGAAATAATATTAGTATCAAAAATTGCAAATCGTAGAATTAAAATAGAAAAGGAACAAAATATCAAACTAATACTAATCACAATCATTATTTTATGTATAACTTATATAATTAATAATAAAACTTACTTTATTTACTACTATTTAATCACTCCCTTAATATTTATGTTTTATATGGACCGTACTTGCTATTTAATTATTAATGAATTCAATCTATTGTTTTTTTTACTTGGTATAATTCATATATTATACACATTTCAATTTATTCAAAATATAAGTATGTCCATCATTTGCATTATAATTATGGTGATAATAAAACTAATAGAAAAAAGATTAAAAAAGGATTTGATGGGAGATGGTGATTTAAAATTCTTTATCGCAACAAGTTTAATTGTTTCATATCATATATTCACAATTATTTTTATAGCTAGTATGATTAGCGTAATTATTGAATATCTCAAAAGATTAATAACTAAAAAAGATATTTTAGTACCATTTGGTCCTTATTTAGTGATTGCTTTTTTAATATTTATATATTTTAGATTGTATATATAACTTTTTAAAAGATTAAATTAATTAGAATAAAGTAACTTTGTGAACATTATGACAAATATTAAAAGAATACATCCTAGAAAATATATTCAAGATGAACTAGAAAGCATAGATAATGACCACAAAATAGTTTTCATTTGATAATACAGTTAAATTTTGGATAAGTTTTCAAATAAATATGATATATACTTGAATAAAAAATGAAGAAATAACTTTATTATTTGACAAATTTATTAAAATATCGTAAAATGAAACATATTTAAAGAAGAAAGAGGACTATATGATATTAACGGTGAGTAGTACCCTTAAATGGGTAGAAGAAAACATTGTATGGGGTGTTCCCCTAATTGTATTAATTTTATTAGTAGGAATTGTCCTCACCATTAAACTTAGATTTGTCCAATTTAGTCATTTAGGAGAATCCCTCAAATATATGATTCACAATGATGAAAATGGTAGTGGTGAAGTTTCATCTTTTGGGGCCTTATGTATCTCCATGGCCGCAACCCTAGGAACGGGTAAAATTATAGGTGTTGCTACTGCCATATACTGGGGTGGTCCAGGAGCCTTATTTTGGATGATTCTTGCTGCGATATTTGGCATGGCAACAAAATACGCGGAAGGATTTCTCGCCATTAAATATCGAAAAATCGAAAAAGACGGTACGGTAATTGGTGGTCCTTTCACATATATTGAAGAAGGTATGGGCCATAAATGGAAATGGCTTGCCATCATGTTTGCAATCTTTGGGTGTTTAGCAGGTGCATTAGGTATTGGAACAATGACCCAAATGAATAGTATTACTGACTCTGTAAGAAGTGTAGTTGATGCCTCCCTTGCTCCTGAAAAAATCGCCATGGTTACTATTTTTGGCGTAAAAATGCCAATCATTGTATTAATAGTCGCAATAGTCGTAACCATCATATCTGCTGTTTCGGTAATTGGTGGAATTACTAGAATTTCTAAAGTATCAGTTGTACTTGTACCTTTTATGGCAGTTGGTTACTTTCTAGTTTGTTTTGGAGTAATAATATTTAATATAAAAAGTGTGCCAAGTGCTATGGCGACGATATTTAAAAGTGCATTTTCACTAAAAGCAGGCCTTGGAGCAGCCACAGGTCTTGGTATTATGGCTTCAATGCGTGAAGGCGTATCCAAAGGAATTTTTTCAAATGAAGCTGGTCTTGGTAGTTCTCCTATTGCCTTATCTAGTGCTCAAACAAGCAATCCTGTGCGTTCAGGTTTAATTTCCATGTCAAGTACATTCATTGATACAATGGTATTATGTTTAACGATAGGACTTGGAATTGTAATAACAGGGACTTATAAAGATAGTACAGGTATAGATATTACCATTGGAACATTTAGTAGTGGTCTTGGAATTAGTACTCTTGCTAGTTCAATCATTGTATTATTATCAATTGCAACATTTGCTTTTACGACAATTATTGGATGGAATGTTTATGGTGAAAAGTGTATTGCTTATTTATTTAATAATAACAAAACAGCTATTTTAATATACCGAATCATTTACATTATCTTTGTTGGAATTGCTCCATTTTTAACCCTTGATTTAATATGGACAATATCATCAATTTTTAATGGCTTAATGGCCCTTCCTAATCTTATTGCACTACTTGCATTAAGTCCAGTTATCGCAAAAGAAACCAAGAAATACTTCAAGAAAGTTCCTGAAGTAGAAACAGTAGAAAGTGCTAATTCAAATGATTAATAGGAAAAACTCTAAAAGTAAATAGAACAAGTGTTTTTACCCAAGTAATTGCAAAAAAAACCTTGTTTTTTCTTTTATTGTATAAATTTTGTAAAATTGTGAAAAGTGTGGTAGAATATACAATTGATGGCAAAATTTTATTTAAGGGGGAAAATATGATTTTTGGAAAACATGTAAATAAGTTCTATCGAAAATATTTTTGGTATTTCTTTTTTGGCATTATAACCCTACTTGTGGTTGACTATATTCAGCTATTTATCCCTGAAATTACTGGAAGAATTGTTGATGAAGTAACTGATGGTTACATTTCTAATGGTAAGTGGGATGTGCTTTTAAAAGAGGTATTATTAATTGGACTAGTTGGAGCTGGAATGTTTGTAGGTAGGTTCATTTGGCGTATTTGCATTTTTGGTGAAGCTGTGCGAATTCAAGCTGATTTAAGAGCTGAAATGTTTCGAAAAACAGAAACTTTATCACAACGATATTACAAACAAAATAAAACAGGTGCAATTCTTTCATATTTTAGTAATGACCTAGAAACCTTAGAAGAATCCTTTGGCTTTGGAATTGTTCAGTTTATTGATGGTGTGTTCTTACTAATTTTATCATTAATTAAAATGTTACTATTACAACCAACTTTAACCTTAATTTTGCTAATTCCGCTTCTTGCTCTTGGTTTTTGTGCTTTCTTCGTTGATCAACTAATGGAGAAAAAATATGAAAAGCGTCAAAAAGCATTTGAAGATATGAGTGATTTTGTTCAAGAAAATTTCACAGGCATTAGAGTTATTAAAGCTTTTGTTAAAGAAAAAAAGGAACTAAAAAGATTCTCAAAACAGGCTAAAAATAATAAAAATACTAATATAAGTTTTGCTCGCACTAATGCAATTCTTGAAGTAGCCTTTGATTTTTTAATCTACATTGTTTTTGGTATTATTTTATTTGGTGGTAGTTATCTAGTTTATGTACACGTAAAAACAGGTGGTAAAAGCGGAATATCAGTAGGTTCCCTAGTTACCTTTATTGGCTTTGCTGACACATTGATTTGGCCAGTATTTGCCCTTGCTGGTACAATTAATCTTATCGCAAGAGCTCGTACTTCATATCAACGTATCTCTAATTTATTAGATGAAAAAGTTGAAATTGTTGATGATAAAGTAGTTTGCCCAACTGATTTAAAAGGTACAATTGAATTTAAAAATTTCAACTTTGCATTTCCAGATGATCCAAGCCGCCTTGTCTTAAAAAATATAAATTTAAAAATTGAAGCAGGCACGACCCTTGGAGTTGTTGGCAAAATTGGATGTGGTAAATCAACACTTGTTAATATGCTTTTTAGATTATACAATGTTGAAGAAAATACTTTATTTATTGATGGCTATGACATTATGCATCTACCAATTAAAATGGTAAGAGAAAATATAGGATATTGTCCTCAAGATAATTTCTTATTCTCAGATTCAGTAAGAAATAACATAGCATTTTCAAACCATGATATGCCACTAGAAAATATTATCAAAGCAGCCGAATTCGCTGATGTAAAAAGTAATATTGAAGACTTTAAAGATCAATATGAAACCTTGATAGGTGAAAAAGGCGTTTCCCTTTCGGGTGGTCAAAAACAACGCATATCAATTTCAAGAGCAATTGTCAAAAATCCGAAGATTTTAGTCTTAGATGATTCAGTTAGTGCTGTTGATGTTAAAACAGAAGAAACAATCATTAATAATATTAAAAAAGAAAGAAAAGGGAAAACGACAATTCTTATTGCTTCACGTGTATCTACAATAATGTCACTAGATAAAATTTTGGTAATGAATGAAGGAAAAGTCGATGCTTTTGGCACCCATGAAGAATGTCTAGCAAAATCAAAAATTTATGCAAGAATGGTCGAGCTTCAAACTTTAGAAAAAGAAATGGAGAAAGAGTAAAATGGCAGCACATGTATATGAAAAAAATGACCGCCATATGGGTGATATTGAGATAATTAAAAAAACATGGCCATATATTAAGCCATATGCTGGTAAAATCGCATTTGTATTATTTTTAATGATTTTAATGATTATCTTTGATTTAGCAGCGAGTATACTACCAGGATATGTAACAAGTTCACTTGGTACAATTGTTGATAAGTTTAAAGATAACAACAATATTAAACTTGAAGATATGAAAGTTGTATTTATAGTTTGTATTGTTTCAATTACTGTTAATGTTGTAAATACATTATTTATTTACATTGTCACTATGTCACTTCAAAAAATAGGACAAAGTATTATTTATGATTTGCGAATGATTGTGTTTGAACATATTGAAAATATGTCAATAGCTCAATTAAATGAAATTCCCGTAGGTTCCCTTGTAACAAGAGTTGCATCAGATACTAATGCTTTAAGTGATTTATTTACAAATACCATCGTCAATATGATTAAAAATTTATTAATGCTTATGGGGGTAATTTGTGTAATGTATTTGATTGACTGGCGTATTGCAAGTATTCTAATGGCCTTTCTACCAATTATCGCGGGGAGCTCACTTATCTTTAGAAAAATGTCTCGCAGTAATTATCGTAAAGTTCGACACAGTTTTTCTGTAATGAATGCTTTTCTAAATGAAAATATTTCAGGCATGAAAATTACACAAATCTTTAATCAAGAAGACCAAAAGGCCGTAGAGTTTGAACGTTTAAATGATGATATCGTAAAAAGTCGTAAAAAAGACATTATGATTTTTGCAACCTATCGTCCTTTTATTACTCTAGTCTACTTTACAGCTCTTGCTTGTGTCTTTGGTTTTGGTACTTACTTTTGCATTAAAGATGGAATTGCTAGTGTTAAGATATTAGAATCACTAATGGCCCTTTCAGTTATTGGAGTTATCCAAATATTTTATTCACTTGTTAGCAAATTCTTTAATCCAATTCAAAATTTAGCCGACCAACTAAATGCTTTACAAAAAGCCTTCACATCATGTGAAAGATTATACAACCTCCTTGAAACCAAACCTGATTTTATGGATACTTCTGAATCAGTTGATATTGAACATTTTGATGGTGATATTGAATTTAAAAATGTTTGGTTTGCATACAAAGATGAAGAATGGATTTTAAAAGATGTATCCTTTCATATTAAACCAAAACAAGTTGTGGCCTTTGTTGGGGCAACTGGTGCTGGAAAAACAACTATTCTTCAATTAATTGTTCGTAATTATGACATTCAAAAAGGTCAAATTCTAATTGATGGAAGAGATATAAGAACAATTAAAATAAAAAGTTTACGTAGTAAAATTGGCCAAATGTTACAAGATGTCTTTTTATTCTCTGGTAGCATTCGTTCTAACATTAATCTCTATGATGATGAAATTGGAAACGAAGACATCATAAAGGCTTGTAAATATGTTAATGCTGATTATTTAATTAATAAACTTCCAAATGGTCTTGACGAACAAGTTCTAGAAGGTGGTAGTAACTTCTCAAGTGGAGAACGCCAACTATTATCTTTTGCTCGTACAATTGTCCATAAACCAGAAATATTAATCTTAGATGAGGCAACAGCGAACATTGATACAGAAACTGAACAGTTAATTCAACAATCTTTACTTAATATGATGAATATTGGTACAATGTTAATAGTTGCACACCGTTTATCAACAATTCAACATGCGAATAACATTATTTGTCTTCAAAAAGGCCAAATAATTGAACAAGGTACTCATCAAGAACTATTAAAGAATAAAGGTTATTATTATAATTTATACCTTCTTCAATATCAAGATCAAGAAGAAAAGAATCATTAAAAAAAGAGATTATTTTACGATTTGTAAAATAATCTTTTCTTAAAAAATAATTATTGATAAAATAAAACCAAGCGTAGTACACAAAAAGCCTAGTAAGAACTGCTTTAAAGTATGTCTTTTTAAATATACCGATGCCCACATTGAAGAAAAAAGAATAATTGAACAAGGAATAATATACCAAATATTTATAAAGTAACATACATAAATTAAAGGCCCAAAGATTCCCGCCGCATGTCCACTTGCTTTAATTTTAAAAAGATTAAAAATACTTAAGAAACATACGGTAAAAAAATATGTACTAATAAATGTCATTTCTATTCTTGAAAACTTACAACAAATACTAATAATAAACGCTGCTAAATATCCAATAAAACTAAAAATAAAAGCAAGAAAACGTTGACAACGCCTTAAGTCCAAATCAGGTTTTTTCTTAACAATAATAAAAGATACTAAATATGAAACTAAAACAACTCCTCCAATTAGGATTACCGGAATCATTACAGAAAAGGCAGTAGGAAAACTATCACGGTTGGAAAAATAAACAAGTAAAAATGCGGCGAAAAATAAATTCGTAGGAATGGTGATTAATCGAATGATTTTAGCTAATCGTTTCATTTGGTATTATCAGGAGTTCGGTCTTTACCATGATAGAAGAAAGAAATAAGACCAGGCCCCGCATGAGAACCAATTATACTTCCAATAATGGTATAGAATACATCCTTAAATCCTATCTCATTTTTAACAATTTCGCCAAGCACTCTTGCTTCACTATCTTCCGTTGTATGTGCAACATAAAGAATTTGTACTTCAGGATTAGTAACAGAATCTTTAATGTATTTTTTTAACTTTTCAAAAGTTTGTTTTTTTCCATGTCCTGTTGCCTCAACTAGTAAATGCCCCTCAATATCTAATCTTAAAATTGGTTTAATACTTAAAATAGTACCAAAAATGTTTGCCACTTTACTAACCCTACCACCTCTAGCTAAATATTTAAGAGTAGAAGTAGTATAATAAGTATTAATACCACTTTTATATTTTTCTAAGTATTCTGTAACTTCTTCAAAACTTTTGCCAAGTGAACGCATAGTGCTTGCTTCAATAGCTAAAACCCCATAACCAGCTGATGCTAAAGTTGAGTCAATAACATTTATCATGGCATTAGGATATTTTTCCAAAATCATTTCTTTTGCTTGAACAAAATTATTATAAGTACTTGAAATAGCACTACCTAAGCTAATATAAATGATTGGTAAATTCTCTTGTTGTAATTCTTCTAAAAAGTCATATGCTTGTTTAATGTTAATTGCGGTAGTTTTAAAGATAGTTCCATCCTTCATATCAGAATAAAACTTTTGTTTATCAGTATCATTCATTGTATCTTGATAAACATCATTATCACTAGAATAACTCATTAAAAATGGTCTAATATCATATTTTAAGCAGGTTTCGTAATTTAAATCGCAACCTGAATCTGTTGAAATAATAAATTTACTATTCATACTATCCCTCCTCTTATAACTTATTATATATCTAATCAGATTAGATATATAATAGCATAAAATCATTAAATGGTCAAGTAAAAAGAATAAAATAATTATCGATAATTGATATAGCTGATTGGCTAGAAAATAAATAATGGTAAAAGTAGGTTAAATAATTTATTGATTCTACTTTTATTTTAGATTTTAAATGTTTGCTTTTGGATGTGATTTATAATCCTTGACAATAAAACATAATAGGGGTATAATAATAAAGTAAAGAACAAACATATAGTTATAAAACTATTTTATTTTATTGTAAATAGTTAGTTATAGCTAACTTACGAGGGAATTATGAAAAAAATATATTTAATTCTTGCAATCATTAGTATTGTAACCACAACATCTATTTTTCTACCTGCCATAACTAAATCAGTAACCGTAGATGAAGAAACTGTAAAATATGTTTATTATGGTTTTGATGTTACTTTTGGAAAAAGCAATATTCCTGATGCAACAGGAAATACCTATGGAGCTAGTATTACTACTAGTATTCCCTTTTCTATTTTTTCATTTATTGCATACTTTTTACCTTTAATAGTTTTAATTATTGAAATATTATTTAAAAAGAATAATCAAACGGCCTTAATTATTCTATCATTATCATTTTTGATTTCTGCAATATTATTACTAATTATCACAAGTATTACTAATATTAAAGTAATCGTTGATAGTGGAAGCTACTATGATATTCAAAAAATTTCATTCGCAAAACTTAAGTTTAGATTTAGTTATAGTACAATCATTGGTGGTATTACTTCCTTAATTGGTTGTGTACTAGCCGGCTTTAAAGGCATCGAAAATAAAGATGATGAAACAAAGGGTTATAACGGTTGCTTTCATCAAACTAGTTTTAATGGCATTAAAAATAAAAAAAATAATGAGAAGGACCACTTTGATTATTTTCGTCAAGCTAACTTTACAAGTATTGAAAAAAGAAACCAAGATGATGAAAATTATCCAGGTTGCCTTAATCAAAGTATTTCTAAAAGTATAGAGAACAAAAAGGATGAGAGTAAATGAAAAGAAAATATCAAGTAAAAAATATGATGTGTGCTAGTTGTGTTAGTCACGTTAAAAAAGCTGCTGAAAGCGTAAAAGGAGTAGAACTAGTTGAAGTTAATTTACTAACCGAAACCATGAATGTCATTTTTGATGAAAACATCACTAATGATGAAGCCATTATTGATGCGGTAAGCAAAGAAGGTTATGGATGTAAAATCTACAAACGTGAAATAAAAGTTGACGATGCAAAAAGTTTATTAAAAATGCGAATTAGAATCATCACAACATTCATTTTAATGATGTTACTAATGTATGTAACAATGGGACATATGATAGGCCTTAAGTTACCATTTGGTTTAGATGATATGAATAAAAGTGTTTATTATGCCATTGTTCAAATTATTATTTTGATTCCAATTGTTATATTAAATTTTTCATATTTTACAATTGGTTTTAAAAAATTATTTACCTTAAAGCCTAATATGGATTCGCTAATTGCCCTTGGCGCTACTACTTCAATTATTTATAGTTTATTTTCAACTATTATGATAATTATATATACGACTAGTGGTGATATGACTAAGATGATGCCATATAGGCATAACCTTTATTTTGAATCAGCAGGAACAATTTTAACATTAATTACTATTGGTAAATATTTAGAAAGAAATAGTAAAAAGAAAACAACCGAAAGTCTTGAAAAAATTATGGCTTTAACCCCTAAAACAGCAATAGTTTTGAAAAATGACCTTGAAGTTGAAGTTCCACAAGAAAATGTTATGATTAATGATATTGTTATTATTAAACCAGGTATGCAAATACCAGTTGATGGCATTGTTATTAGTGGTAATGGTACCATTAATGAATCAATCATTACAGGTGAAAGTATTCCCATTGATAAAACCATAAACGATAAAGTAATCGCAGGTAGTACCAATCTTAGCGGATACTTCAAAATGAAAGCTGAAAGTATAAGCGGAGAAACCACAGTCGACCGTATCTTAGATTTAGTTGAAGAAGCCGCTTCATCTAAAGCACCAATATCAAGACTTGCGGATAAAATAAGTGCTATTTTTATTCCAGTAGTTATTACCATTGCGATTATAGCAAGTATGATTTGGTTAATTGTAGGTAATAAAGATATGGCTCTAAATACTTTCATCTCGGTACTTGTTATTTCATGCCCATGTGCTTTAGGCCTTGCAACTCCAGTTGCGATAATGGTTTCAACAGGTAAAGCTGCTGAAAATGGTATATTAGTAAAATCAGCAGAAAGTCTAGAATTATGTCATAAAATAGATACAATTTTATTAGATAAAACAGGTACAATTACAAAAGGTGTTATGCAAGTAAATAAAATTTCAAGTGAGACTAGTGAAGATGAATTTCTTAAAGAAATAAGTATTACCGAAAGTTTATCAACCCATCCATTATCAAAAGCCGTACTTGACTACTGTACTAGTAAAAATATTTCAATCAACCAAGCTGATGAAATCGAAATAATTCCTGGTAGAGGTTTAAAAGTAAGAAAAGAAAATGACATTTACTACGCAGGTAACATGGAACTATTAAATGAATTAAATGTAAAAAACCATCAACTAGAAGAAACAACGACTTTTTCAAAAAATGGGGAAACGGTAATATACTTTGTTAAAAATGATAAATATATTGGTTATGTATCTTTAAAAGATGAAATTAGAGATACCGCGAGTCTTGCCATAAAAGAATTTAAAGAACATAAAATTAATCCGATTATGGTAACAGGTGATAACTATTTTACGGCACTTGCAATCGCAAATGAAGTTGGAATTACTGAAGTATATGCGAAAAAAACTCCAAATGAAAAAGCAATAATATTAGGAGAACTTCAAGAAAAACATCATTTAGTTGCTTTTGTTGGTGATGGTATTAATGACGCAGTTGCCCTAACCAAAAGTGATGTCGGTATTGCGATTGGCACAGGAAGCGATGTCGCAATATCATCAGCTGATATTATCCTTCCTAAAAATGATTTAAGAAGTGTTAATACTTTAGTAAGCTTAAGCAAAAAAACAATTAACAATATTAAAATGAATTTATTTTGGGCATTTTTTTATAATTCAATAGGCATTATTATTGCAACAGGATGTTTGTATCCTTTATGGAAAATCAAATTAAATCCGGAAATTGCGGCACTAGCCATGAGTTTAAGTTCATTTTGTGTAGTTATGAATGCCCTAAGATTAAAACTATTTAAGAAAAAGGAGAAAACAAATGAAAAAAGTAATAACCATTGAAGGAATGCACTGTGACCATTGTGCTTTAAAAGTCACAAATAGTTTAGAACAAATAGAGGGAATTAAAAAAGCCAAAGTGTATTTAAAAAAGAAACAAGCCACAGTTGTATTAGAACACGATGTTGATGATAATATAATCACATCAGCTGTTAAAAATGCTGGTTTTGAAGTAATTGAAATAAAATGAAAAAATATTAGGTGCTTTAATATTAGGTCTAACATTAACCTTTAATAATGCGTACATTACTAATGTAGAAATAGTAAAAGAAGAACAAATTAATGCAAATGTGTTATTTCAAGAATATAAAATGGATACATCATATCTTGCAAATGACCAAAAAGTCACAAGAAATGTTTACACCTACACTTTAACTCAGTCAGAAGATGTCTACCTTGCAACATGGACCTATGCAAGTAAAGAAGGTTACTCCTTACGTTCGTACTTGATATTGCTAAAAATTATGAAGAAAATCACCCAGGCTGGATTATCCTAGGTGGGGTTAACGCTGAAGGCTATTATGAAGGCGAACTTACTAATGCCTTTATTCAAGATGGCGATGTCATTAGAAAAGATGTAAGTGCAGAAGTATTTAAAGAATTAATTGGCTTTAAAAAAGATGGCTCATATGTTATTAAGCAAAACCCCATCACATCAATATATCCTGCTTTAAAAGTTAATAATCATAGTTATGATATTACAAAAATTAATGAATTACCTGAAAATGGGGGGATTAGTTTATTAACCAAAGACCTTGCTAAAACCCTTAATATCAGTCAATATACGGTTATTGAAGCAGATTATACAATGTACCGTAAATCATCTAAATTTCCTGGAGGAACCCTAAGTGGAGATAACCTTGGTATTTTCATAAAAGGAAGTTCTAAAGGTATTTATAGTGCTGCTGAAATTAGCAAAGTTGAAGATGGTAAATTTTACCTTGTAACCAATAACCAAATGGTTATAAGTAAATTTGAACAAACTCCAGTTACGCAAGTTAAATGTCAATATGATTATACTGATGAATTTAAAGATGTAGAATCAATGGTTGGTTATATGTACAAGTATGTTGAAAATGGTGAAGTAATTTCATCAACCTTTGTTGATACTAACGACCATGGTGATCAAGTAATATATGACTGCGCATATTATAAAACAACTTCTAAAGAACGTTGTGGTATTGGTTTTACTGATGATGGCAAAATTGTATTATTAACTACTAATACTGGTAAAGGTGGACCTACCCAATATGAAGTTGGTCAAATGTTTAAATCATTTGGATGTAATAATGCTTACCAATTTGATGGTGGTGGTTCCGTTACTTTTATTAAACGTAATGACCAAGGAGAATTAGAAATGCTTAATACTCCAGGTGATGGTAGTATCCGTTCTATTATGTCTGGTTTATTTATTGTAGCTAAAGATCCAGGATACGCTCAATCAGTAGTTGATTCAACTTCATCATCAATTACTTTCAATCTAAATAGCACTGAATATGCATCACAAATTACTAATGCTTCAATAACTTATAATGAAAAAACCTTTAAAGATGAAAATGGTCAAATTACTGTAACTAACCTTGATCCAAATACGGAATATGTATTTGATATTACTTATACAGTTAATGGCAAAACTTGGACAACTGAAGTTAAAGGTCAAACCAAAAAGTATAAACCTGGAGTTTATTTTACTCCAACAAGCAAAGGTTTTGATGTAAGTATCAATGAAAATGATAAAACTCTTATCTTAACTAAAGTAACAATTAAAGTAGATGATACAACTTATGAAGTAGAAGACTTAAAAGAATTAATTATCGATGATTTAAGTAAAGGCTATACATATGAAGTATCATATACATGTATATATGAAAACAAGAATACTAATAAAGAATACACCGAAACATCTGAAGTACAAATGCTTTCAACATTAAGTTACTCTAAACCAGAAATTAGTGAGTTTAAACTTGAAAAATACACTAAAAGTAGAATTATGATAAGATATAATATTGTTGATGAAGATGATTTAATTACCAAATATTATCTTGATGCTAATGGTAAAACTTATGAATTAACAATTAAAAATGGTGTGTATGCTATTAGTGACGTTAATACAGAAACAACAAACTATGAAATTAAATTAGTTGTTGAATATACCCCTAAAAATCGTCCTCAACGTATGGAATCTCAAACTGTCAAAATTGAAACTGAACATGTTCATGACTGGATTTTTGCCACAACAGAAAATCCTAAAACATGTAGAACTTGTGGAGCGACAGAAGGTGACCCACTACCTAAAAAAGAAGAACCTAAGGGTGGATGTACAAAAACTAATGTAGTACAAATTATCACAGCTATTTCTCTAGTTTCACTTAGTGTTTATATCCTTAAGAAAAAACAATTTTAATAATTAAACCTATAAGATAATTCTTATAGG